>JAFSJZ010000058.1 GCA_017449185.1 Oscillospiraceae bacterium | reverse complement strand
GCTACGGTCTGGCCGTGTTCGTCGACATGTTCGGCGGCGTGCTGTCCGACGCGCTCACCAGCCCCGAGATCCCCTTTGTCGAGGACATGCGGCCCGAAGAGACCGGCTTTGCCGTGATCCTGCTGGACATCGCGCATTTCATCGACGTCGAGCGCTTCAAGGAGCACGCCTCGCTCTATGCGGACATGATCAAAAACAGCCGCACCGCCACCGGCGTGAAGGAGATCTTCATGCCCGGCGAGATCGAGGCGCGCCTGATCGAGGAGCGGAAGGTCACCGGCCTTGATTTCTCCGACGCGCTCGTGGCCGAGCTCGAAGATCTTGCGCGCAAGAGCGGCGTTCTCGGCGCAGACGGCACGCTTGCCGATCTGCTCGACTGATCCGCAGATGCAGGATCGGAGCCGGAGGATGAAGCACGACGAGCTGATCCTTCGCCTGTGCGAGGGCAACCGACGCTATATCGAGAGCGCTGACGCGGCGCTGCGCGAGGAGACCGCGCTGAACGGGCAGCGTCCGCACACGATCGTGATCGCCTGCTCGGACTCGCGCGTGATCCCCGAGCAGATCTTCGACGCCTCGCTCGGCGAGCTGTTCGTCATCCGCGTCGCCGGCAACGTGCTGGAGGAGCACCAGCTCGGCAGCGTCGAGTACGCTGCGGCGCACCTGGGCTGTGAGCTCGTGATCGTGCTGGGGCACACGCGCTGCGGCGCGGTGGCCGCGGCGCTCGGCGGGCACGCAGACGGCTTTATCAAAAGCATCACCGACGAGATCGCCGCCGCGATCGGAGAAGAGCGCGACCCGCTGCGCGCCTGCGAGAAAAACGTGCTTTTTGCGGTCGACCGCATCCGCGCCGAGTTTGCCGCGCACCCTGAGATCGAACAGGTCAGCGTCACAGGGGCGGTCTACGACGTGCTGGAAGGCAGCGTAAGATTTTTGGATTGAGAGTTAAAAAAGCCGTGGCCGGTGCGTCTGCACCGGCCACGGTCTTGTTCCGCGAATCAGAGCTCGTCCTTATGCGCCTCGTAGAATTCGCGGTAATCCTTGAGCATGTATTTGAGAAGATTCGGCGTGTCCAGCTGATAGGGGCAGCGCGAGGCGCACTGCCGACAGCCGAGGCAGTCTTCGATCTTGTTCATTTTCGCCTGCCACTCCGGCGTAAAGTACTGCTTCCAGGGCGACCGGCGCAGCAGCCTGTCCATGCGCGCGCAGTTGCGGATCTCGATGCCGACGGGGCAGGGCATGCAGTAGCCGCAGCTGCGGCAGAAGCCGCCCGCGAGCTCCTGCCGGTCTTTCCGGATCGCCGCGGAGAGCTCCTCGTCCATGTCGGGATCCTCCTGAGCGACTGCAAGCCACTCGGCAAGCTCCTCAAAGGTCTGGATGCCCCAGATCGGCACGACGTTGTCATACTGCTTCATAAAGGCGTGGCAGGCGCGCGCGTTGGTCAGAAGTCCGCCCGCGAGGCCCTTCATCGCGATATAGCCCATGCCGGCGGCCTTGCACTTGTCCGCCAGGGCGAGATCGCGCTCGGACGAAATGTAGCTGAAGGGGAACTGCAGCGTCTCGAAAAATCCGGAGGCGATGCACGCCTCGGCCACGCCGACGCGGTGCGTCGTCACGCCGATGTGGTCGATCCAGCCGCGGCGTTTGGCCTCGAGCGCCCCGGCGTAGGCTCCCTTCGGATCGTCCGGATCGGGCATTTCGGGCACGTTGTGGAACTGGAAGAGGTCGATATGGTCGGTGCGCAGCATCCTCAGACTGTTCTCGATGTGCGCGAGCACGCCGTCGCGGTCGCGGGCCTGGCTCTTGGTCGAGAGCACGAGCTCGTCTCTCACGTCCGCGAGCGCGAGACCAAGCTTCTCCTCGCTGTCGGTATAGGCGTTGGCCGTGTCGAAATAGCGGATGCCTCCGTCATAGGCCGCCTGCAGGAGCCGGACGGCGTAGTCCTTCTCGCAGCGCTGCAGCGGCAGACAGCCCATCGCGGTCTTGGTGACGGTAAGCCCGGTCGAACCGAGGGGGATCGTTTTCATGGCGTTTTCCTCCCGTGTTTTTTCTCTATTATATCAGAGCGCGGAGGGCTGTGTAAAGACCGCGGCGCGGTTGACAAGCCTCCGCGCGGCGGGGTATAATTGTCTAAAAGAAACAGACGATTTCAAGACAAGGGAGAGAGGAACCATGAGAGAATTCCTTCTGCGCATCTGCCCCGTTGCCCTCTGGGTCATCGCCGCGATCGAGCTGGTGATCATGCTTGCGGCCGCAAAGGGGAGCGACAAGGGCAAAAAACCCCTCCATCTGCTCACCGCGCTCGTGTGCTTCGGCCTTTTCTACGACGCGCTGATCATCGCGCTCGGCTCGCTTCTGGGCGAAGGCGCGCTCTTCATGTTCCTCAGCCGCCTGCGGTTCGTGTTCCACGGCGCGCTGATCCCGCTGCTGTTTGCGATCTGCGCTTACGCGCTGAACTTCAACAAGACCTGGAAGACCATCGTCTGGATCTTCACCGGCCTTCTGATCGTGCTCGGCATCGCCGAGGGCTTCGCGACGGAGCTGAGCGTGCAGCGCGTGGCCGAGGTGCTGCGCTGCAAATCCGGCGACGGAACGCCTGCTTGGGCGACGGCCGTCAGCAGCATCCTCTCCTACGGCACGGTCGTGCCGCTCATCATCGCGGGCGTAGTCGTCTGGATCAAGCAGAAGACCCCGGCGCTCTTCCTGGCGGGCTTTCTGATGTTTGCCTTTTCCGCGCTCGGCCCCGCCACGGGCAACTTCGATCTGATCTTTTTCATCTCCATGTTCGGAGAGGTGTGCATGGCGCTCTTCTTCCTGATCTACGCAAAGCAAAGAGAAAACTAAACATATATCGACAAGAAAGGACATCAACGACATGAGCAGCTTCAAAGACCTCCGTATCGTCGACAACTTCTATCAGACCAGCTCCTACATCCCGATGCCCACCGTGATGCTCTCCACCCTGGCCGAGGACGGCAGCACCTCCGTGGGCTCCTACTCGCTGTGCTTCCCCTACTACATCGCGGGCAAGGGCTATTACGCCATGATCCTCGAGGCGCGCAACAGCTCCAACACCGCCCAGCATCTGCTCGCCGGCAGAAAGCAGGTCGCCATCAACTTCATGCCCGATGGCCGCGGCTATCACAAGAAGATCGTGGCGCAGGGCTGGCCCGGCGACACCCCGGCCGAGAAGATGAAGAACTTCGGCTTCACGCTCGAGGACGGCCTGTGCATCGCCGCCGACCCCTCCGTGCCGCGCCCGAAGGTGGTCGCGGAGGCCTATCAGGTCTTTGAATGCACCTGGATGAGCGATCTCGAGAACGCCGAGGAAGACATCGGCCGCAAGCTCGAGGACGGCTGCTATCCGCCTCCCTACAAAAACTTCAACGGCATCACCAGCCAGTACGGCGCCCACTTCATCCTGCGCATCGACAAGGTGCTGATGAAGCCCAAGTTCTATGACAACATCATCAACGGCGTCAAAGGAAAGCTCTGGCCAAACGTGCTGATCTGCCACGGTTACCGCGACAGCAAGAACTTCTGGTTTGCACGCACGCCGCGCCTGGTGCCCGAGCTGCTGCCGATCCGCAACGCCACACTCTCCTCCGTCCGCTACGCGGCCGACCGCACCGACCCCGACGTGCATTTCACCGACGACGCGCTCGAGATGCTGCTTAACGTTCCGCGCATCTTCCTGCCCACGGTGCTCAAGGGCTGCGTGGCCTGGGCCAAGGAACACGGCGTGAGCGAGGTCACGGCTGTCGAAATGAAGATCATCAACGACAAGCGCTCGAAAGAAAAGGGCAAGGGTTAAAGGAGGCACCTGTGGAAGGATTTGTCTATACCGTCCCCATGGCGCTGACGGACTATATCCCCGTCGTCCTCTTCGGGATCAGCGCGCTGCTGCTGTGCCGCGATCTGAAAAACAAGATGACGAAGGGCGTCTTTGCCACGCTGGAGCTCGGCGCGGTCATCGCTTTCCTCGCGGGCTTCCTCAAGGCCACATACAAGCTGCTCATCGCGACCGGCGTGGGAGAGATCGCGTTCCTCAACGATTCTTTTCTGCCGCTGCAGTCCTCGGGACTGCTGCTGACGGGGCTCGCCCTCGTACTGATGCTGGCCCTGCGCAAAAGGAGCGCAGCCATCATGGCGCCGATGACCATGGGCTTCATCTCGATGATGGTGCTGGGCCTGGGCGGCATGTGCGCGTCGCTGAGCGCGGTGTCTGTGAAGATGAAGAAAAAAATCCTCATTCCCGTGTTCATCCTTTGCTTCTTCTGCTACATGGGCATGGGCTATCTCGCCTCGAAGAAGGACGGCAGCGCCGCCTCCAACTGGATCGAGCAGGGCGTCAATACGCTCGGTCAGATCCTGCTGCTGTGCGGCGTGGGCACGCTGCATAAGGCCGGACTGCGCGAATTCAAGCTGAAATGAGTATTCAACAGACCGATCCCTGCGGGGATCGGTCTGTTGTTATCAAAAAGGATTTGCCGCCCTGTGCGGAGGATGATATACTGAAATCACAAAACCATACAAAGGAGGGTTTCCATGGCCTTATACAACAAGCTCTCCCCATCCGCGGCCGAGAAACTGCGCGCTATCGTCGGCGACGGGCGCTTCCAGTACGGCGAGACGGTGCGGGAGGAGTATTCCCACGACGAGATGCCGATCTACGGCCGTTTCCTGCCCGAAGCGGTGTGCCTGGCCGAGAGTACCGAGGAAGTCTCCGCGATCCTGAAGCTCTGCCATGAGGAGAACGTCCCCGTCACGGTGCGCGGCGCGGGCACCGGCCTCGTCGGCGGCTGTGTGCCGGTCGCGGGCGGCATCGTGCTGAGCACGATGAAGATGAATAAAATCCTGTCCTACGACATGAACAACCTCGTCGTCCACACCCAGCCGGGCGTCAGGCTCTGCGATTTGGCTGCGGACGCGCTCGCGCACGGGCTGATGTATCCGCCCGACCCGGGCGAAAAAACCGCCACGGTGGGCGGAAACGTGTCGACCAACGCGGGCGGCATGCGCGCCGTGAAATACGGTGTGACGCGCGATTACGTGCTGGCGATGACGGTCGTGCTGCCGGACGGGACGATCATGAAGCTGGGCAAGACCGTGTGCAAAACCAGCTCCGGCTACAGCCTGCTGCATCTGATGATCGGCTCGGAGGGCACGCTCGGCGTCATCACGGAGCTGACGCTCAAGCTCGTGCCCAAGCCGCGCATGGACGTGAGCCTGATCCTGCCCTTCTGCGACATCGCAACGGCGATCGCCTCGGTCCCCGCGATCAAGCTGGCCAACCTTGACCCGCAGTCGATCGAGTTCATGGAGCGCGACATCGTCGACTCCTCCGCGGCCTTCACGGGCAACGCGGTGTTCCCGACCGTCGTGAACGGGAAGGAGGCGGGGGCGTACATTCTTGTCACCCTGGTCGGAGACAGCGAGGCGGAACTGACGGCGAAAATGGACCGCCTCGGCGAGGTGGCCGAAAAGGCCGGAGCCTACGATACGCTGGTCGTCTGGACGGACGGCCTGAAAAAGGACGTCTGGGCCGCGCGCAGCGCCTTCCTCACGGTCATCGAGGCCGAGACGAAGCTGCTCGACGAGATGGACGTGGTCGTGCCCGTCGACCGCATCGCGGAGTTCCTCGTCTACACCCATGACGAGGCCGTGCGGCAGGGCGTGACTGTACGCTCCTTCGGCCACGCGGGCGACGGCAACCTGCACATCTACTGCTGCTCAAACGATCTGGAGGAGGACGAGTTCAAGCGCCGCGTCAAGGAACTGATGGACCGCTGCTACGCCAAGTGCACCGAGTTCGAGGGCCAGGTCTCCGGCGAGCACTCGATCGGCCACGCGAAGAAGGCCTACCTGCGCGAGTCCGTGGGCGAGACGGCCTACGGCCTGATGGGCGCGATCAAGCAGGTCTTCGACCCGAAGGGGATCCTCAACCCCGGTAAGGTCTGCCACGACTGGGAAGGAGGTGCGCTCGATGCTTAACATTCTTGTCTGCGTCAAGCAGGTGCCGGACGTCAACCTTGTCAAGATCGACCCGGTGACCGGCAGTCTGATCCGCGCGGGCGTGCCTGCGATCCTCAATCCGCTGGATGCCAACGCTCTCGAGGCGGGCGTGCGGATAAAGGAGCAGTACGGCGGCACCGTGACCGCCATCACGATGGGACCCGACCAGGCCGCCGAGGCCCTGCGCGAGTGCCTCGCCGCCGGGGCTGACCGTGCCGTGCTGCTCTCCGACCGCGCTTTTGCGAACGCCGACACGCTGGCGACAAGCTACGTCATCGTCACGGCGGCGAAGCTGCTGGGCGAGTTCGACCTCATTTTCTGCGGCAAGGAATCCCTCGACGGCGCGACCGGCCAGATGGCCAGCCAACTCGCCGAGCGCTTTGACGCGAGCCAGCTTTCCTCGGTGCTTTCCGTTCTTTCGGTAGACGAGGAGAAGAAAACCGTCGTCGCCGAGCGCGAGCTTGCCGGCGGCGTGGAGACGGCGCTCTCGACCCTGCCCTGCCTGATGACCGTGGAGAAGACAAAGCTCCGTCCGCGCATCCCCAACCTGAAGAGCTGGAAGGCCTCGCGCACGGCCCAGATCCTTCGCTATCATTCCCAAACCATTCCCGGGATCGACCCGGAGCAGATCGGCGACCCCGGCTCGCCGACGAAGGTGCCGCGCACCTATCCGCCCGAAAAAGGCCCCGGCGGCGAGATGATCCGCGAGGGCAGCGCCGTGAAGGACGTCGAGAAGCTGCTCGGTCTCCTCGCGGACAAGCTGTAAGGGGGTGGCGACATGCTGAACAAGAACGATTGCAAAGACATGTGGGTCTACGTCGAGCACGAGGGAGGAAAGGTCCTTCCCGTCTCGCTAGAGCTCTGCTGTGAAGCGAGAAAGCTCTGCGATGCGGCGGGAGAAAAGCTCTGCGCCGTCGTCGTGGGCGAGCTGCACCGAAGCGAGATCGAAAAGGTCCTCTTATGCGGCGTGGAAAAGCTTATCCGCGTGAGGGGCACGGGCTACGACTATTTCAACGTCGACGCCTACGCCGAGCTGTTCACGAAGCTCTGCCGCAAGTATCATCCTTCGGCGGTGTTCGTCGGCGGTACGATCAACGGGCGCGACTTCGCGCCGCGCTTCGCCTGCCGTCTGCCCACCGGCTGCACCTCGGACGCGACGCAGCTGGTCTACGATCCCAGGACGGGGGATATCGAATTCATCGAGCCCGCCGTCGGCGGCAAGATGATGGCCGTCATCACCGTGCCTGTCATGCGCCCGCAGGTTGGCACGATCCGTCCGGGCACCTTCAAGCACGTCCCGAGCGGCGCACGGAGCTGCGAGCTGATCGAGGAGACAATCGACTTTGACGTGGAGAAGATCCGCACGAAGGTCCTGGATTTCGTGCCCGACGAGGTGGACGAGAGCCTGAACATCGCGGACGCGGAGGTCATCGTCTGCGTCGGCAACGGTCTCAAGGGCGCGGACACGCTGCCGCGCTACCGCGAGCTGGCGGAGCTGCTCGGCGGCAAGGTCGGCTGCACGCGCCCGGTGTTCGACCGCGGTGTGCTGCCCTACAAGCTGGTCATCGGCCAGTCCGGCGTCGTCGTCAAGCCGAAGCTCTACATTGCCTTCGGTGTGTCCGGCGCGGTCAACCATGTGACCGGCATCACCGACTCCGACGTGATCGTCGCCGTCAACCGCGATCCGGACGCTGCGATCTTCGGCTATGCCACCTACGGCATCGTCGGAGACATGGACGAGGTCTGCGACGCAATGATCGCGCAGCTGAAAGCAAGGAAATAACAAAAAGGAAGGGGTCTCTGCCCCTTCCTTTTTTGATTTTCCTCTTGATTTTTTGCGCCGTTTCAGTACAATATATTGTGTTTGAAACTCAACACTCTGTTTTGGAGGAACAAACCCATGACATACGAAATCGACATCGCCGGCCTCAAGCGGGATCTGCCCATCTGCAAGGTCACGGACGATCTCTACATCGGCGCCTTCGTCATGTTCGGCGACGTGGAGCTGACGGTCCACTGCGCCGCGGAGCTTCTCAAGCGCGCGCCGGAGTATGATTACCTGATCGCGCCCGAGGCCAAGGCCATCCCCCTGCTGTACGAAATGGCCCGCCAGAGCGGCGCGGAGAAATACTTCCTCGCCCGCAAGGTCGCCAAGGCCTATATGTCCGGCGTGTTCAAGGTGGACGTCAAGTCCATCACCACCGCCGCCGTGCAGACCCTGATTATCGACACCGCCGACGCCGAGCAGATCCGCGGCAAGCGCATGCTGATCCTTGACGACGTGATCTCCACCGGCGAGAGCCTGCGCGCGATGGAAGAGCTGGTCGCCGCCGCGGGCGGCATCGTCGCCGGAAGGATGGCTGTCCTCGCCGAGGGCGACGCGATCGACCGCGACGACATCATCGTCCTCGCTCCGCTGCCGCTGTTTAACCCCGACGGCACGATTAAGGGCTAAGAGACATCCGGTCGGATCAGGCCGCCTCCCCTGCGGGAGGCGGCCTTTCTTAATCAAATCTTAATGGCTTCCCCACTTGGAACTTAAACACTTTTATCGTAAGATGATCGCGTGAGGTGAGAGACATGTACAACATTCTGATCTGCGACGACGAGCGGGACATCGTCGCGGCGCTGAAGATCTATCTCGAGGCCGAGGGCTATACGTGCTTTACGGCCTTCAACGGGCGCGAAGCGCTGGACGTGCTGCGGCGCGAGAAGATCCATCTGGCGCTGCTGGATGTGATGATGCCCGAGATGGACGGCATCTCCGCTCTGGCAAAGCTCCGGGAGGAGAGCAACGTGCCCGTGATCCTGCTCACCGCCAAGAGCGAGGACACCGACAAGGTGCTCGGCCTCAACATCGGCGCGGACGATTACGTGACCAAGCCCTTCAACCCGGTCGAGCTCTGCGCCCGCGTGCGTTCGCAGCTGCGGCGCTACATGCAGCTCGGCGGCGGGAAGGAGGACGAAGAGGCTCTCGCGATCGGGCCGATCCGGCTCGACGAGAAGGCCAAGGAGGTCACGCGCGACGGCGAAGTCCTCTCCCTCACCCCGACGGAATACGAGATCCTGCGCTTCCTGATGCGCCACGCGGGCGAGGTCTTCCCTCCGCGGGAGCTCTACCGCCGCGTCTGGAACGGCGAGCCATACGGCGCGGAGAACACGGTCTCGGTGCATATCCGCCACATACGCGAAAAACTGGAAGTGAACCCCGCCGAGCCGCGCTTCATCAAGGCCGTGTGGGGACAGGGCTATAAGTTTGAAAGGAGCGGGAAATGAAAAAACTCAAAGGCAGCGCTTTTGCCAAAACGATCGCGGCGATCCTCTTTCCCGTCCTGTGCCTGTGTTTCGCGGCCGGCGCGGCGGCGATCGGCATGCTCTATTCCGCGGGCTTTTTCACTCGAGGGACCGATGCGGCGAGGGAGCGTTTGGCACAGTCGCTCTGCGCGGCAGAAGGACAGAGAATCGCGTGGTTCGACCCCCAGAACGGAACGGAAGACATGACAGTGCTCACATCCGGCGAGAATTATCGCTATGAGGTCTATGACGTGAACGGCGTTCTGAGGCTGTCAAACTACGAGGGCGAAGCGGTGCTGGGCTCTTCCGTGCACAGCTGCGGCTTTTGGTATTCGTTCAGCGAGCACGCCTACGGGACGCTCTGGGGTGAGGAGGAGAAGGACGCAGCGTCCATACCGCCTCCGAGCGGCGGAGACGATGTGCAGACGGATCCGCAGATGGCGGAGCCGCTGCCTGCGCCGATACCCACGCTGTACGAGGAGATGCTTCAGCCGGCTGAGGTCACGCCGACGCCGCGCCCGGCGAGCCCGGGCGACCTCTACAATGAGCCGAGGGGGCGAGTCGTAAACTATACGCTGATCTGCTATCTGCTGCGCGACATGACGGAAAAGGACGGCGCCTGGTTTCAGCTGCGCTGCTTCGACGCCGCCGCCGCAAACAGCGGCGCGCTGATCGCCGCGGCCATGATCGGCCTGCTGCTTGCGGTCGCGCTGGGCGTGTTTCTGCTGTGCGCGGCCGGACACCGCAAAGACGCGGACGAGATCCGTTCCTCCTTTGTCGAAAAGATCCCCTTCGATCTCTTCACCGCACTGATCGTCGCTGCGGGCACAGGGATCCTGTATCTATTCGTCCAGATCCTCGATCACCTGACGCGCGACGTGCCGTTCCGCCTCGGCGTCGCCGCGCTGCTGTTCGTGATCGGCACGCTGCTGTTCCTGCTGTGGTGTATGAGCTTCGCCGTACGCGTCAAACAGAGGTCGCTCATCAAGGGCACGCTCTTCTACAAGCTGTTCCGCCTCTTCTGGCGCGCGGCAAAGAGGATCTGGGACTGGTTGAAAATGCTGGCCCGCTCGCTCCCGCTCGTCTGGCGCGGGCTGCTGATCTACGGCGCGGCGGCCTTCGTGGGGCTGCTCCTGGCCGTCGGCAACCGGCGCGACGCCATCGGGCTGTGGCTCTCGGGCAACGTCCTTCTTTTCCCGTTCATTCTCTGGGCTCTTGCCGCGTCGGCGCGGCTGCGCAGCGGCGCGAAGGAGATCGCAAGCGGCAACACGAGCTACACCGTGCCGACGAAATATCTTCTCGGAGAGTGCAGGGAGCACGCCGAGGATCTCAATCGCATCCAGTCGGGCATTTCCCGCGCGGTAGACGAGCGCATGCGCAGCGAGCGGATGAAGACCGAGCTCATCACCAACGTCTCACACGACATCAAAACGCCGCTGACCGCGATCGTCAGCTACGTCGACCTGCTCTCGAAAGAGGAGATCGAAAACGAGAAGGCAAAGGAGTATATCGAGGTGCTGCAGCGACAGAGCGCGCGCTTAAAGAAGCTGACGGACGATCTTGTCGAGGCCTCGAAGGCCTCCTCCGGGGCGCTGGGCGTGACGATCGAGGACTGCGATCTCGGCGTCATGCTCGAGCAGGCGGCGGGAGAATACGGCGAAAAGCTCGCGGAGAAAGAGCTGGAGCTCGTGCTCCGCAGGCCGGAGCGCGAGGTGACGGCGCGCGCCGACGCGCGGCACACGCAGCGCATCTTCGACAACCTGATGAGCAACATCCTCAAATATGCGCTGCCGGGGACGCGGGTGTATCTCGAACTGACCGAGGACGAGAGCGGCGCGTCCATGATCTTCCGCAACACCTCGCGCACCGAGATCGTCCAGAGCGCGGAGGAGCTGACCGAGCGCTTTGTGCGCGGGGACGCCTCGCGCTCGTCGGAGGGCAGCGGGCTGGGGCTCTCGATCGCGCGCAGCCTCGCCGAGCTGCAGGGCGGCTCGCTCGCCGTCACGGTGGACGGGGATCTGTTCAAGGTCACGCTCGGCTTTGCCGGAAAAGAATAATCAAATTTCGCGCCCCGGGGGAGTACCCGGGGCGCTTTTTTGCTTTTACGGAAGTTCAAGGGAGAGGATATCGCCGAGAGGGATCTTTTTCCCATCCTCGAGGATGAGTACGGAAGCGTACTCGTCCAGTTTTTTTGCCCGGCCGCGGACGGTCTCGTAGCGCCCGCCGCTCTTTTTCTCGTCCGGCACAAAGCGCAGGAGCTCCAGCTCGGGATGCTCGGCGATGCGCGCGGCGAGAGAGGAGAACGTCTCGTCGAGCGCCTCGAGCGCGTCGCGGCCGAGTTCGATCCGTTCTTCGGTCAGCCTTCCGCTCTCCGCCACGGCGTCCTCATAGCCGGTGAGCGCGGCGAAAGACGAAAACTGCGCGGCGCGCTCAGAGCGCGGCATCGGCGGATGCGTCCGCGAGACGGGGCGGGAGAGATGGATGATGTCGTCGTATTTTCCCATAGTCATGCTTTGTGCCCGCCGATCTGGCGGTTGCGGTCCATGGCGGTGGCGCCCTTCTCCAGGTTGGTGCCCTTGAGGATGGCGTTCTTGCCGTATTTTTTCTTGATGTCGAGCATCACACGCTGGCGCCGTTTCTCGTCCTCGAGCGAGGCCCTTTCCTCCTCGCTCTCCTCCGCCGCGCCCTCCATCTCGCCGAAGAGGTCGAGCTGACCCTCGCTCTCGCGGCCGGAAAAACTCTCGTCCTCGATCTCGCAGGCGGCGATCGTAATGCGCCGGATGCTCAGCGCCGGGTCGACGATGCGGTCGTAGAGCGCGAGCATGGCCTCGGTGATCTGCTTTGTCGAGGAGCTGTAGCGCGGCAGCCGCACCGAACCGTGTGTGCTCTTCGGGGCGCGTCGGCCGTAATAGTCGCGCTCGGCGTGCGCGGCGTATTCCCTTGCCAGCCCTTCATCGGCGAGACTGACGCGGTCATAGTTGATATACAGCTCGACGAGGTCGGTCACAAGCGCCTTATCGACGAGCTCGAGCACCATCTGCTCGGTCATCTCGCGCACGATCAGCCGCGCCTTTTGAAAGTCGTAGGGCGTCATCAGCACCTGACCGGAGCTGATGCTGTGAGAGGCGGGGCGGTAAGCCTTGATGTCGGAGATCAGGCAGCTTTCCACGCCCCAGGCGTGGTCGATGAGCAGCTCTGCATTCACGCCGAAGAGGCGATAGAGCAGCTCCTCGTTGTGGGAGTCCCCGTCCCCGCCGAGCGAGCAGTGCGCCACGTCGCCCATCGTGTACATCCCGCGATCCTCCAGCTTTTTCGCGATGCCGCGCCCGACGCGCCAGAAATCCGTCAGCGGGCGGTGGTCCCACAGCCGCTCGCGGTAGCTCCGCTCATTCAGCTCGGCGATGCGCACGCCGTCGCGGTCGGGCTTCATGCGCTTGGCCTCGATGTCCATCGCGATCTTCGCCAGGTACAGGTTCGTGCCGATACCGACCGTGGCCGTGATGCCTGTCGTGTCGAGCACGTCGCGCACGATCGTCATCGCAAAGCTGCGCGCGTCGACGCCGCGGGTGCGGATATAGTCCGTCGCGTCGAGAAAGATCTCGTCGATGGAGTAGACATGGATATCCTCCGGCGCAGCATATTTGAGATAGATTTGATAGATGCGCGTGCTGTATTCCATGTAGTAGGCCATGCGCGGCGGCGCCACGATGTAATCGAGCTCCAGCGAAGGGTCGCGCGCGAGCGCCTCCGCCGACTGCGACCGACCGCTGAAGGCGCGTCCCGGCGCACGGGCAAGGCGGGCGGCGTTGACCTCGCTCACGCGCTGCACGACTTCAAAGAGCCGCGCGCGGCCGGGGATACCGTAAGCTTTCAGCGAGGGGGAGACGGCGAGGCAGATCGTTTTGTCGGTGCGCGTGGGGTCCGCCACAACCAGCAGCGCGTCGAGCGGGTCAAGACCGCGCTCGCGGCACTCCACCGAGGCGTAAAAGCTTTTGAGATCGATCGCGATATAGGTCCTGTCTTCCGTCGTCCTCACCTCCCTTTTTATCTTATCAGTATGCCAGGAACAATGCAAGCGATACGCGCCGTTCCTCAGACCCGGAAAAGGGACAGAAAAACGGGAAGCACCGGCTTCCCGTTTTTGTGATTGAACGTGAAGAGGGGGCTCTCCGCCCCCTCTTCACCATTTTCCCCAACCTGTCGGAAAACATCATTACATGACGTCTGTTGTCCACAAACGATCAGAACGGAGCGGCTTTTACCGCCCCGTTCCGATCTTGTATAAAGTGAGAGGAAAAAAGGAGAAAAATGAAAAAGATTCTTTTGAACTTTGCACTTACAGGATAACAGCAAGTTGTTTCACAAATAAGTGAATTCGTGTTTCAAAATTGTAAAATCCGCATAAAAATCGCCCGGAGCTGAGCCGCTTGCGTACTGCCGACAAAACAGACGCAAACTTGACACCGCAAAGGCAAAATGGTAAACTAACATGAATGATTATGTTCTGCCGCAGGCAGGCGTTTCAAAGGAGAAAAAAGCGTGCTTATGCTGTTGTTCAATCGCAGAAAAACAAGAGGCCTGATCGCCTGCGTGCTGCTCTGCGCAATGATTGGCGCGATGCTGCTGACCAGCTGCAGCATGCCGCCGGAGACGCTGGAGAACACCCCAAACACGGGAGCGCGGGAGACCTCCGGCCCGACAGAAACGCCCGCCGAGCCGACGCCCGAGCCGACGCCCGAGCCCTATCGGACGGACGTGGTGCTCAGCGAACTCCAAGCCTCCAACAAGGCCACCGTCATGGACGGGGACGGGGACTTTTCCGACTGGATCGAGCTGTACAATCCCGGCCCCGAGACGAGCGAGCTCGGCGGGTGCTTTCTCTCCGATGACGAGAGCGAGCCATGTAAATGGCAGATCCCCGAGCTGACGCTGCAAAGCGGAGAATGCGCGCTGATCTTCTGCTCGAAGAAGGACCGCACGGAGGGCGAGCTGCACACGAATTTCAAACTCTCGAGCGACGGGGATACGCTGTATCTCTCTTCGCCGGAGGGCGAGCTGCTGTGGCAGACGAGCTATGAGAGCTGCCCGACGGACGCTTCGCTGTGCTTTGAGGACGGAGAAACGAGCGCCTCTTATTTCCCCACGCCGGGCTTTCCCAACACCGACGACGGCTATGAGGCCTTCCAGAACGCGAACGATCACCACGGCGCGCTGGTCATCAACGAGGCCGTGACCTACAACGACGATTTCTTTTTCCACGCCTATGATTATTACGACTGGGTGGAGCTGAAAAACGTTTCGACGGAGACGATCACGCTCAGCGATTATTATGTGAGCGACGACGCCGACGAGCCGACGCGCTTCCAGCTTCCCGCCGCCACGCTCAAGCCGGGCGCGACCTATGTGGTCTACTGCGGCGAGGCAAGGACCGATACCGCGGCCTGTCACGCGCCCTTCAAGCTCAATTCGAAGGGGGACTGCTTCTACGTCTATCACAGCGACGGGACGCTTTCGGATTACATCAGCCTTTACGGCGTCCCGCTCAACCACAGCAAGGGCAGGCTCGACGGGCGCAGCGGCTTCTTCCTGTTTGCAAAGCGCACGCCGGCCGCGGCCAACGGCTACGGCACGCGGATGATCGCCAAACGCCCCGAGAGCGTGACGCCTTCCGGCATCTACAACGACGTGAACGGCGTGGACGTGGAGCTCACCGGCGAGGGGACGATCTACTATACGCTCAACGGCAATATCCCGGATACCGCTTCTTACGTCTATTCCGGCCCGATCCACCTCAGCGGCACCACGCTCATTCGCGCGATCTCGGTGGCGGACGGCAAGCTCAAGAGCGAGACGGCCAGCTTTACATACGTCATCAACGAACACCATGATCTGCCGGTCGTCTGCATCGCGCTCGAGCCGGGGCTGCTGGATGTGCTGTACTACCACAACGGCCAGATGGAGTATGATTCCCACACGGAGTTTTATGACGTCGACGGCGGCAGCTTCAGCTCCGACTGCATGGTAACCATGCACGGCGCCGCTTCCCGTACAGTCTGGGAAAAGAAGAGCTTCAAGGTCGTCTTCCGCGACCGCTACGGCGGAGATATCGATTACGACCTGTTCGGGCAGGGGATCACGGAATTCCATTCCCTGAACCTGCGCGGAGGCAACACCGCGCCGACGATGCAGACCTTCCGCGAGCCGATGTCGGCCGAATTCGCCGAGCGTGTCGCGGTGCAGGACCCCTTTGCGCTCGACTCGCGCTTCTGCGTGCTGTACATCAACGGCCGCTACTACGGCCTGTATTCCCTGCGCGAGGCCTATTCCAAAAAATATGTGGAGAGCCATACCGGTTCCGAAGAAGATCTCGTGAGCATCAGCCGCGCTCCGATCAAGATCGAGTACCAGCCGGAGCTGCTGCAGCTGGCAAACTTTATGTCCAGCGCCAACATGTACGATTCCGCCAACTACCAGTATGTCGCCGACCGGATGGACATGGAATCGCTGGCACAGTGGCTGCTGCTGGAGACCTATTTCAACAACCTTGACCCGACCGGCAACATTCGCTATTGCATCGGCAATCAGCCGGACGGCAAGTGGCGCACGATGTTCTTTGATCTGGATATTTCCATGACGAACGAGCATGCCTCAATCTACCCGATGATCGAAACGAGCTCGCAGATCGGGCGCATGCTGAGCAATATGCTGCACAGCTCCGAATTCCGCCGGGTCCTGCTGGAGACGGCCTCCGGCATGTATAAAAACGGCCTGAGCTACACAATCGTGCTGGAGATCCTCGACCGCATGGCCGACGAGCTCTCGAACGAGATGCAGCGCAATCTCGACCGCTGGGGTGAGAGCATGCAGGTGTATCAGAACACTTTCGCCTGGCAGAAGAGCATGTTCACGCAGGCCCGTGACGACTCCTGGCTGGAGATCGTCCAGGCGTATACCGGCGCCGACGCGGAGACGATGGCAGCCTACTTCCCCGAGAGGTAAATCAATGGACGCAATGGAAGAAAAGGAAATCCCCCAAAAGCGCAAACACCGGAAAAAACGCATGAGCGTCGGCAAGATGGTCGTGCTCGATCTGCTGGCGATCATCGTCGGGCTGAACGTGTTCGCCCTGTTCCACCATGTGCTGGATTACTGGGACATCCACCTCGGAACGACCGCGCCGGTGCCCGTCGTCCTTGCGACTTTGCCGCCTGAGCCGACGGCAGAAGCGGCTCCGGTCGAGACGCCGCAGCAGGCCGAACCCACGCCCGAGACCGACGCGGAGCCCAGCCCCGAGCCGACGCCGACGCGCGTCTACTCCGGGATGTGGGGCGAGAAGTTTGCCGACAAGTTCACCGAAGGCGAGGTCATCCAGACCGAGAACAGCTATCAAAGCGCGAACGTGAACATCACGCTCGAGCGTATCGAGGAGCCCGGCCTGGTCTATTTCGTCGCGGACGTCTACATCAGCGACCTGCAGTATTTCGGCACGGCCTTTGCCACCGGCGAAGGGAACGGCGAATACAACGTCGGCACGGAAGTCCAGATCGACGAGATCGCCAGACGCGTCAACGCGATCGTGGCGATCAACGGCGACCATTACAAGCTTCACAACGGCATCGTCATCCGCAACGGCCTGCTGTACAGCGAGACGCCGTATGAGGACGTCTGCGCACTCTATACAGACGGTACCCTGGAGACCTATACAAAAGACGAGCTGGATCTCGAAGCTCTTAAGTCCGCCGCTCCCTGGCAGGTTTGGAGCTTCGGCCCCGGCCTGCTGGATGCGGAGGGACACGCCAAGACCTTCTATGACAGCCAGAGCAACGTCCTGAGCATCAACCCGAAAAATCCGCGCTGCGCGATCGGCTATTACGAGCCGGGACATTACTGCCTTGTGAAGGTCGAGGGAAATCGGTGGGGCAAGTTCATCGGCTCGTACGGCATGACCTTCAGCGAGCTGGCCGCGATGTTCGAAGCGCGCGGCTGTGTCCGGGCCTATGCGTTCGACGGAGGCCGCAGCGCAGCCATGAGCTGGATGGGCGAGTTCCTCAGCACCAATTACGACCGCGGTTCGTTCGACATCGTCTATATCGCGGACACGCCCGTTGTTGCCAATACGCCGAAGAGCGCGGAAAGCGAGGGCTGAGAGATGAAAAAGATCCTTCCTCATATCTGCCTCGACATGGCGGTGATCTTCATCGTCCTGTGGGTACTTGACCGCTTCAACGGCGCGATGCAGTTTCTCTCGCGCGATGTGTTCAAGATCCCCTTCCTGATCTTCCTCGTTCTGGTGATCGTGGAATCCGTGATGCTGATCGCCCGTCAGAGAAGGAAAAAAGACCGGTGAGCGGCAAAAGAGGACTGGCGCTCATCCTTGCGCTGCTGCTCATGCTGCTGCTCACGGCGGTCTTCAGCATATCCGGCCCCTTGCCGGCGACGGCAGAAAACCGGCCGGAGCCAACGGCGGAGCTGACGCCGGAACCAACGGCGAAGCCGACGCCGGAGCCCACCCCGGGCCCAACGCCTGTGCCCACGCCCGAGCCGAGCCCGGAGCGGGTCCGCTCCGGCGTCTGGGGAGAAAAGTTTGCCGACAGGTTCACCGAGGGCGAGATCATCGAAGACGAGTACAGCTACCGCAGTGAAAACGTCAGCGTAACTGTCAGCAAAGTAGAGGAAAACGCGCTCGTCTACTATGTGGCCGACGTCTACGTCAGCGACCTGAAGTATCTCCGGAGCGGCTTTGCCAACGGGAAATACAACGGAGGCTTTCGGAAACTTGCCGAGATGGCCGCGGACGAAAACGCGATCGTCGCCATCTGCGGCGACCATTACGCCGGGGGAAACGGCGGCATCGTGGTCCGCAACGGCGTGACGTATCGCAGCACGCGATTCCAGGACGTCTGCATCCTGTACGGCGACGGTACGATGGTGACGATGGACGATGCCGAGCTGGATCTCAAGGCGCTCGAAGAGGCCCGACCCTGGCAGGTCTGGAGCTTCGGACCGGGGCTGCTGGACAGCGAGGGGCATGCGAAGGAGCGCTTCAACACGATCGTCTATCCCGCCAATCCGCGCTGCGCGATCGGCTATGTCGAGCCGGGGCACTATTATCTCGTCGAGGTAGAGGGCGCGCGCGGAGGCGTCTACACCGGCTCGCGCGGCATGGATATGCATCAGCTCGCCGAGCTGTTCGAAAGCCTGGGCTGTGTGAGCGCCTACAACCTCGATGGCGGAAGAAGCGTCGGCATCGCCTGGATGGGCGACTTGCTCAGCTTCGATTATGACCGCCGCATACCCGACATGATCTATGTGACCGACTTCCCGCCGGAGGAAGAGGGCTGAGCCCTTTCCCGGGGAGAAGGAGGAGAGACGCCCCAACGGCGTTTCCATTCTATCGACCGCAATCAGAGAAAGGAGTGAAAGACGTGACCGGTAAGAGAAGCTGGACAAGTGTACTCGTGCTGCTGTTTACGCTTTTGCTCGCACAGACGCTCGCCGGCTGCGGAACCGTGCAGGAGACGGGCGAACAGCGCACGGAACAGACGACCGCGCCGGTTGAGGAAACGCCGCGCGTCATGCGCGTCGGCTCGCTGACCGTCACGCCGGAGCTCGAGAGCCTTTCGCTCGAAGAAGCCGGCGCGAAGATCGAGGATCTGCTCAGCGCAAGCGCCGATCTGCAAGGCGTCAAGGAGATTTCCCTCGGCGTGACCGACGCGACGCTCGAGCAGCTGCGCGTCGTCGAGTCGGCTTTCCCGAACGCGGAGGTCAGCTGGAAGGTCTCTCTGTTGGGAGGAGAGATCGACAGCCGCGCAGAGAATCTGAACCTCGGCACGGCGGAGGACGGCGATTTGAAGGAGATCCTCTCCGCGCTTGCCCGGCTGCCGGAGGTAAAGGCGCTGGAGCTCGCGCCGAAGGACGGCGTGACGGCGCTCTCGTTTGAGAGCCTGTCCGCCCTTGCCGCGGCCGCGCCGGAGGCGGAGCTGAACTGCCGCTTTGAGCTGTACGGCCAGACGGCCGACTGGACGACGGAGAAGCTGAAATACTTCAAAACCGCCATCGGCGACGAGGGTGTGGAGAGCTTTCGCGAGGCCCTGCCCTATCTGCGCTCGCTGCGTTTGCTGCGCTTTGAGGACTGCGGCATCACCGACAACGACATGATGGCTGCGCTGCGCGCCGATTTCCCGGAAAAAAACGTGGTCTGGAGCATCAACATCTCCGGCTACACCTTCATGACGGACACGACGCTCATCAACGACGGCGACACCAACCTGCTGAACGACAGCAACGCCTATCTGCTCCGCTACATGCCCGACGTGCTGTATCTGGACATCGGGCACAACCATCACCTGACGAACATCGAATTCGTCCGCAGCTTCCCCAAGCTGCAGGTCGTGATCCTGACGCTCGGCGAGGTGCGCGACATCACGCCGCTGGAGGATTGCCCGGATCTGGAATTCCTCGAGTGTCACGGAACGCCCATCGGCGACATCAGCGTACTGGCGGACAAGGAAAAGCTGGAATATCTCAACATCGCCAATTTGCCGAACCTCACGGATCTGACCCCGCTCTACGGGCTCAAACAGCTGAAGATCGTCCGCATCTGCGGCACGACCTTCACCCATATCAAGCCCGCGGACGTCCAGGCGCTGAAGGAGGCCCTGCCCGATACCTTCGTCAGCGATTACGGCGGCGATCCGAACAGCTCAGGAGGCTGGCGCTTTACCGTAAACGGCGACAAGAGCAAGCCTACCGAGCGCTATAAGCTGCTGCGCGAGCAGATGCGCTACGATCTCAACTGGCAGGAGAGACTGTCCAATTCGCCGTCGGGAGAGGAAGACTGATCATCTATGGACGAGAACGTGAAAAAGAAAAAACGGAGAAAGAAGAGGAAGAAACACGTCTTCGGCCGGCTGCTGGCCTTTCTCGGCCTGACGCTGCTGTGCGTGATCGTCACGCTCCTGGGGGTCGTCTGGGTGTTTGAAAAGGGCCCCTCGCCCACGCTGACGGGTATTTTCTGCAACACCGTGCGCGAGACCAGCGCGATCCGCTGGCTGTCCAATATCTTCCTCAGCGACGAAGAGCTTTCGCAGTATATCCTTCAAAGCACGGAGGACATGGAGACCGAGCAGGTCAACACCTCGCTGATCCATATCGCCGAGGCCCGCGAGACGGCCGCGGCGAACGGAGAGGAGCAGCAGCCCTATCTCCAGGTGGTGGACATCGCCTACGGCACCTGCCGCGGCAAGCTGCTGATCATCCGCGAGCCGAAGAGCGTCATCCTCGGCACCTCCGGCCGCTTCGGCGTCGATCCGGGGCTGCAGCTCACCGAGATGGTGGCAAAGTACAACGGCCTGGCCGGCACAAACGCGGGCGGCTTCATCGACAACAACGGCATGGGCGACGGCGGCACGCCGACCGGCATGGTCCTCTGCGAGGGGGAGATCCTCTACGGCGACCGGTATACGAACTACAACGTCATCGGCCTGGACGGAGACGGCATCCTGCACGTCGGCCGCATGAGCGGGGCCGAGGCGCTGGAGAACGGCATGAAATACGCCGTCAGCTTCACGACGCACGACGGCATCGCCTCGTCCCTCATCATCAACGGCGAGGTACAGACGCAGAACCTCGGCCCCGGCGTCAATCCGCGCACGGCGATCGGCCAGCGCGACGACGGCACGCTGCTGCTGCTCGTGCTCGACGGCAGAAGCAGCAAGACGCTCGGCGCGACGCTGGAGAACGTCGTGGACATCATGCTGCAGTACGGCGCGATCAACGCAGGCAACCTCGACGGCGGCTCGTCCTCCGTCATGGTCTACGGCGGCGAGATCATCAACAACTGCGCCTCCGTCACCGGGCCGCGCGGGATCCCCACGGGCTTCATCGTGCTCAGAGAGGAGGATCTCCATGGCTAAGAGAAGAAAAAAGAGCCATGCCTGGGGCGCTTTCCTTGTGTTCTGGACCGTTCTGCTCCTGATGCTGGGCTGCGTTGTCTGCTTTGCGCTGTATCAATACGCCGCGGTCTATGAGCAGACCCGCCCGGAGAAGACCATGGACGCGCTGATGGCCGAAATGAGCGAGAGCGACTGGCGCGAGACGCTCGCTGCCACCGCAGGCGGCGTCAGCGAATTTGAGGACGCGCGGACGCTCTTCGACGGATATTTTGACAGCGCCGTCGCGGGCAAGACGCTCAGCTATCGACGGGATCTCTCGCGCAGCGACGACACACAGACGGTCTTTGTCGTCTACGCGGGGCGGACCCGTCTCGGCGAAGTCAGGCTCGTTCCGCTCCGGGAGGAGATCCGCTTCGGCTTTGGACGGACACAGTGGCAGCTTGATTCCATCACGGCCGAGCCGCTGACAGACAAGCTCCGGGGCCTGACGGTGCAGATCGACGCGCCCGACGGCGTGACGCCGATCCTCAACGGGATCGCGCTCGGTACGGAAAAGATCGCGGATCCCGCGGTCGAGCTCACCGACGTGAGCGAGCTGGAGCAGCGCTTCACCACCTCGCGTCTGCGCATGGTGCGCTATGAGGCCGGCCCGCTCTACGGCGAGATCACGGTCAGCAGCGCGGAGGGCGGAGAGATCGCCCCGATCGGCGACCCGGAGAACGGCGTTCTGCGCTATGTGATCATGCCGACGACGACATACTCCTTCCGTGTACAGGCGCCGGAGGGCGTCGAGGTCAGCGTCTGCGGGGCTGTGCTCGGCGAGGAGCAGGTCACGCAGCGCCAGAGCAGCATCTTCCGCAAGCTCGACGACTATCTCCCGGACGGCGGATATCAGACGCTTCTGTATGAGTACGACGGGCTGTACACGCAGCCGGAGATCAGCGCCGCTTACAACGGCACGTCTCTCACGCCCATGCTCAGCCAGGACGGGACGCTGGTCTTCTTCTATCCGAGCGACGACAATATCTCCATTGCGATGCACGAGGCGGCCGAGGGATTCTTTGACGCCTATATGTACTATACCTCGTACAAATACAACGGCGCCGCGCTCAACGATCTGACCAACCGGATCCTGCCGGATACGGAGCTGTACAGCTATGTTACGCACTCCTATGACGCGATGATCTGGGCCTCGGCCACAGAGATGAACCAGAAGGAACTGCGTTTTGACAACTTCCACCGCGTAGGCGAGACCTGCTTCACCTGCACGATCCTCTACAAAGCGGACTTCACCGCCACGCAGTGGCACGGCACGGAATCCTATGAACGCGAGGACGGCTACCAGATGGTCTTCATCCGCCAGAACGGCGTCTGGCTGGCCGCGACGATGTCGGCGTTTGAATAAGAAAAAGCAAACGAAAACTCCCCGGAGCTCCGGGGAGTTTTCGTTTGCTCTGCATCATTTACTTTTCTTCTTCCACGAGCTTTTCTCCGATGCGGTAGACGTCGCCCGCGCCGACGGTCAGGATGATGTCGCCGGGCTGCGCCAGCGAGCGCAGCGCGTTCTCGAGTTCCTCAAAGCAGGGGTAGAAGTTCGCGCCGGGGATCTGCTCGGCCAGCTGGGACGAGGAGATGCCGATCGTATTCTTCTCGCGCGCGGCGAAGATCTCCGCAAGCAGCACGACGTCGGGGCGGCGCAGCTGTGCGACGAAATCGTCGAAGAGCGCGGCCGTACGGGAATAGGTGTGCGGCTGGAAGACGACGACCGTACGCTTGTAGTTGAGCGTTTCGACCATGTCCAGCAGGGCCTTGAGCTCGCCGGGATGGTGGGCGTAATCGTCGTAGACGTCGGCACCGTTGAATTTGCCTTTGAATTCAAAGCGCCGCCCTGCGCCGTTGAAGCCGGCGAGACCGTACTTGACCGCCGTGGGGCGGATGCCCAGGCAGATCGAGGCCGCCGTGGCTGCGAGAGCGTTTTTGACGTTGTGCTCGCCCGGGACGTGCAGCGTCACGTCGGTGTATTTTCTGCCGTTGTAGATGATGTCAAAATGGCTGTTCTCCCCGAGATAGGAGATGTTTTCGGCATGCACGTCCGCCCAGGGGCTGAGACCGAAGGTCATGATGTGGCGGTCGACGCCCTTGACAGCGTCCATGGCGTTGACGTCGTCGAAATTGACGATGACGGAGCCGTCTACCGGGACCCGCTCGGCAAAGGCACGGAAGGAGGCCTTGATGTCGTCGATATCCTTAAAAAAGTCCAGATGGTCGGCCTCGATATTCAGGATCACGGCAATGGTCGGGTGGAAGGAGAGGAAGGAGTTATAATACTCGCAGGCCTCCATGATGATCGTGTTGCCGTGCCCCACGCGGTGGCCGGAATGCAGAAGCGGCAGCGTCCCGCCGATCATGACGGTGGGATCGCGGTCGGCGGCCATGTTGATGTGCGTGCACATTGAGGTCGTCGTGGTCTTGCCGTGGGTGCCGGCGATGCACAGCGCGTTTCGGTAGTCCTTGGAGATCGCGCCCCAGGCCTGTGTGCGCTCGAAAACGGGGATGCCGCGCCGATGAGCTTCGATGATCTCGGGGTTGTCGTCGTGGGCTGCGGCGGTTCGGACGACAAATTCCGTCTCATCGGTGATGTTCTCCGCCCGGTGACCGATAAAGACCGTAAAGCCGTGCGCGCGCAGCACTTCCACGTTCTGGCCCTCGTTCATGTCCGAGCCGGTGACCGTGATGCCCATGCCTTTGAGTACCTCCGCAAGAGAGGACATGGACACGCCGCCGATGCCGACCAGGTGGCCTCTGCGGCCGGGAGAGAGATAATTGTCAAATTCGATCATGGCTTCATCGCTCCGAAAATGAGTATTGATGTTGACAGGGCGAAATGATAAAATACATATAGATATAGTGGCGAGGGAACAGCCCGGGCCGCATATCCTGTAGTTTAACAATATACGTATTATAAACCCGCCCCCACCATTATGCAAGAGTTATCGAAAGGGGAAACGAGGCAGAACATGGCCAACATTACGCCTCCCAAATATGTCAAGCAGGTACTCATCACGCTGCAGGCCCGCGGCTATCATGCTTATCTTGTCGGCGGCTGCGTGCGGGATATGATCCTCGGCGTGCACCCGCAGGACTGGGACATCTGCACCGACGCCCTGCCGGAGCAGGTGCGGGACCTCTTCCCGCGCACGCTCACGGTCGGCGTCCGTCACGGAACGGTCACGGTGCTGATCCATTCGCACGCGGTCGAGGTAACGACCTTCCGCACGGATGGGAGCTACGCCGACCACCGCCACCCCGAGGCGGTGAGCTTCGTCGGAGACCTGACCTCGGATCTGGCGCGGCGCGACTTTACGATGAACGCCATCGCCCTGCCGCCGGACGGTCTGGTGGTCGACCCCTTTGGTGGAATGGAGGATATCCGCAGCGGGATCATCCGCTGTGTCGGCGAGCCTGACCGCCGTTTTGAGGAGGACGCGCTGCGCATGTTCCGCGCGCTGCGCTTTTCCGCGCGGCTCGGCTTTTCGCTCGAAGAGGAAACCCGCGCGGGGATTTATCGCAAGGCTTCCCTCGCCGCGGCCCTCTCGCCGGAGCGCGTGCGCGACGAGGTGGAAAAGATGCTGCTGACCAACCGACCGGAGATCATTCTGACGACGATCGAAGCCGGTCTGCTGGATCGCTACATCCTCCGCCGTGAGGACGACACAGCCTCGGAATTGATCCGCTTTACGGCGCTGCCGAAAAAAGCGCTTCCGCGCTGGGCAGGGCTCTGCGCCGCGCTGGAGCGCCATGCCATGATCCGTTCGCCGCAGGACTTCCTGAGCGCCCTGCATCTGGACGGCCGGACCCAGCGCTGCTGCGCCGACTGCTGCACCCTGCTGCGCGACGCGCCGCCGAAAACGCCGAAGGATTGGAAAGTGCTCCTCAACCGCTACGGGGTGGACACGGTCAGCTGTGCCGCGCAGGTCAGCGACGCGCTGTATACCCGGCACTGCCGGGACCAGCTGCGCGCCGTGCTCAAAAGCGGCGAATGCTTCTCCGTGCGCCATCTCGCCGTCACGGGCGACGACCTGGTGGAGCTTGGCCTGAGGGGCAAGGAGCTGGGCGAGATGCTTCAGTTCCTGCTCGAATATGTGATGGATTATCCCGAAAACAACCGCCGCGAGCTGCTGCTGCAGCTCGTGCACGGAACGGAGGAAAGCTGATGAGCCAGGAGATGAAAGCCCTTGAGGCGCGCTGCGCGCTTTGCGGGAAATGCCCGCTCGGAGCCACGCGGACAAAACTCGTCTTTGGCGTGGGAAAGGTGCCGAGCGAGCTGATGTTCATCGGCGAGGGTCCCGGCGAGCAGGAAGATCTGCAGGGCGAGCCCTTCGTCGGCCCGGCGGGCAAGCTGCTCGACGACATGCTGGAAATGATCGGGCTCGACCGCACGCGCGTCTATATCGCGAACACGGTCAAGTGCCGCCCGCCCATGAATCGAGACCCGCAGGACGAGGAGATGGCAGCCTGCCGCCCCTGGCTGGACGAGCAGATCACGCTCGTAAGACCGAAGATCATCGTCTGCCTCGGCCGTATCGCTGCGGGCGAGATCATCAAACAGGACTTTCGCATCACGCGCGAGCACGGGCAGTGGTTCGAGGTCGGCGGCGTGAAGACCATGGCGATTTACCATCCCTCCGCGCTGCTGCGCGACGTGTCCAAACGCCCGGAGACCTTTGCGGATCTGCGGGAGCTGCGCCGTGTCCTGCGCCGGGATACAGCCATATACGGCAAGGAATAAGGGTACTCTATGATCGAATTCAAAACCGTCACGCTCTGCGACAAAGCCTGGGTGGACGAGCTTGTTCTGGCCGAGGGCAGCCGCAGCGCGGACTATAATTTCGGCAACATCTATATCTGGGATACCCGTTACCGCCAGCTCATTGCCCGCGCGGGCGACAGGATGCTGACCAAGCTGCGCTACGAGGGGCAGCCCACCTTCGTTTTTCCCATCGGCGCCGGGCCGCTGCGTCCCGCGATCGAGGCGCTGCGCGCCTTTGCCGCGGAAAAAGCTTACCGCCCCTTCTGCCTGCGCGGCATCACGGAGGAGCACCGACAGCTCCTCGAGAGCGAATATCCCGGCTGCTTCTCCTACACCGAGGATCTCGACAACGCCGATTATCTCTACGAGGCGGAAAAGCTTGCGACCTATGCGGGCAAGTCGCTGCACGGCAAGAAGAACCACTGCAACCGTTTTGAGGCGGAGAACGACTGGCGCTTCGTGCCGCTCACGCGCGCGCTGATCCCGGACTGTCTCGACATGCTCGACGTCTGGCAGGAGGAAAACGCCGACCGTCTCTACCGGAGCATTATCTACGAGCACGCAGCCATCGTGCGCGCCTTCGCAGCGTACGAAAAGCTGGGGCTAGAGGGCGGCGTACTGTACTCCGGCGAGAGGATTGTGGGCTTTACGCTGGGCGAAATGATCTGCGAGGACACCTTTGACGTCCATTTTGAAAAGGCCGAGGGCAGCATCAACGGCGCCTACCCCATGACCTGCCGCGAGCTGACGCGGATGCTGATGGCGAAATATCCGAATCTGCGTTATATCAACCGCGAGGACGACATGGGTATCGAATCGCTGCGCATCTCCAAGCAATCCTACAAGCCGGCCTATCTGCTGAAAAAATATACCGCGAGGTGGATCGGGGAATGATGATCCGACACTATCAGAAAGACGATATCCCGGCCATGCGCACACTTTGGCAGCGCGTCTTCGACGAGAGAGAGGACTATCTCAACGCCTTCTTCGCGCTGCTTCCCGACATCGGCGGCGCAGCCGTCGCTGTCGGAGAAAAGGGGGATCTGCTCGGCGCGGCCTACGCGCTGACAGGCTATGAGCTGCTCAACGGCGGCGAAACTCCGCACCTCGGCTATCTTTACGCCGTCGCCGTGGACGAGAGCGTCCGGGGACAGGGCGTCGGGGCCGCGCTGACAAAGACGGCTGCCGAGATCTGCCGCGAGCGGGAGGCTGTCATCGTCACGACCCTGCCCGCATCGGAGAGGCTCTACGCCTGGTATGAACACGCGATCGGGACAAGGCACGTCCTGCACCGGGAAAAACATATCGTCCCGGCAAAAAAGACGGTCGACGTCATGAAGCTGACCGGAACGGAATATATGCTCTGGCGCGAAAATATGCTGCGCGGACAGGCGCACGTGCATCTGTCCACCCCGATGATGGAGACACAGCGCGCCCTGTGCGAGGCCTACGGCGGCGGGCTCTACGCCTCCACGGACGGGATCTTCGCGGCCTATCGTGAGGGCGAGCGCCTGATCGTCCGCGAGCTCCTCTGCGCGCAGGGGGACCCGGCTGAAACAGCCGCTTCCGCCGCGGCACTCCTGGGCTGCGCCGAGGCTGAGTTCTGTCTTGCCGCCAAGAGCGGCGGCGAGCTCTATGTCGCCTCCGACACGGCGCTGCCCGCGGGAACGGTCTGGAACCTCACGCTCGATTGAATCAACGTTCAGCAGCCATTTAACAATTCTGAAACATAATCGATCTTGTTTACGTAACAACTTTTTTGTAGGATAAGATCAAAGCAAGTGCCTCATCTTTTTCATTTTGTCCTCATCCATAAAACAAAAAGGAACGGTTTTTACCGTTCCTTTTTGTTTTTCGGTTCAGAAGTCTTTTTATTCAGCGTTTTCGTCGCCCTCGCTCTCAAGCTGCGCGAGTTTTTTTCTGTATTCTTTGGCCGTGAGTGAAAGCGCCAGGAAGCAGCACAGTCCCACGAAGACGAACAAAAGCGCAAAGGTGGCGATCGCGCCGGGGACGCTGTGGTAGCGGACGAGAGAGATCGCGGCAAAAATCAGGCCCGCGGCCGCGCCGGCAATCAGGCTGACGATCGCGTTGGTCTTGCGGTCGGCCTTGAGACGGCGGTCCCAGATGCCGTTGCGCAGGCAGGCCTCGCCCAGATAGACGCACAGCGCCATAAAGACGACCCACTCGCCGATGAAGTAACGCATGTTCTCCACGCCGAAAACGAACAGCTCGACGACGATCGCCGCGAGCAGGCCCCAGAAGGCGAGCCAGCAGCCGTTGTGCTCGATTTGCAGGAGCTTGGCTTCCTGCATCTCATCCAGATTGTTTTTCATGTTTTTCATTCCTCATTTTCCTCCCAGAACAGGTCGTTTAAGGTCGTGCCCAGCGCGCGGCAGATCGCGCGGCAGAGCTTGATCGTCGGATTGTATTCGCCCTTCTCGATGGCGTTGATCGTCTGCCGCGAGACGCCGACCAGCTCGGCCAGCTCCTGCTGCGACAGATCGTGCCCGGCGCGGGCGGCTTTTAGTTTCAGGTTTTTCGCCATGCTTCTCACCTCTGGACATAATGTAGCACACATCTTCCGATATGTCAAGTATATTTTACAAAAATATTTTTATTTTTTACAAGATGTCCGATGGACAGAATAAAACACCCCGCCCGGTGGGCGGGGTGTTTTATTTCTTTAGGCGCTGCGGCCTTACTGCTTGTAGTGGTGCGCCTGTTCGAGCACCATCTCCTTGACCTTGAGAAGCCGGACCTTCGTGGCGTTCTCGTTCTCCTCGAGCTTCATGGAGATGTACTTGATGTTGCCCTCCAGCTCGGGGATCATGACGTACTCGAGCGCGTTGACGCGGCGGCGCGTCTTCTCGATCTCCTCGGCGAGGAGCTGCATGGTCTTCTCGACCTGCGCCAGCTCCAGCATATCCTCAAATACGCGCGCGAGCCTCTCGAGCGCGTCGTCGAGTTCGCCGGAGGTCTGCGCGAAGCCGTAGGGGTAAATTTCCGAGGGATCGTTGTTCTTCGTCGTGAAGCTGTAGAGCGGCACGTTGACGCTCATGATGTTCTTGAAGGACATGCCCAGCTCCACGCTCTGGCGCGGATAGAGCAGCGCCTGCTCGAGCATCTCGGGCGACATGATCGAGCTCGCCACCTGCAGCGAGGCGAAGGCCTGCGTCAGGCCCTCCTCGACGCGGAGTCGGAGCACCTTGTTCTGACGGACCACGTCCATGAACTGGCGCATCAGCTCGTCGCGCTTATCTTTCAAGAGCTTGTGGCCGCGCCGCGCGGTCTTCAATCGGCCCTTGAGCTGATTGAGTACCATACGGGTCGGGGTTACGGCGGTACCTGCCAAAAAACATCACCTCCTGATCGTTTGTTCGGATCTGCGGATCATTCCTTCGGCAGATACTTCTCGATCATCTCGGGCTTGATGCGCTTGAGCTCACGCTTCGGGAGGATCTTGAGCAGCTGCCAGCCCAGATCGAGGGTGTCGGTGATGCTGCGGTTGGTGGTGTTGCCCTGGGAGACGTACTGACGCTCGAACTCGTCGGCGAACTTGGCGAAGAGCTTGTCGTCCTCGCTCAGCGCCGCCTCGCCCAGGATCGTCATCAGTTCCTTGGCGTCCTTGCCGCGGGAATATGCGGCGAAGAGCTGGTTCATCGTGCCGGCATGGTCCTCGCGGGTCTTGCCGACGCCGATGCCCTTGTCTTTCAGACGGCTCAGCGAGGGGAGCACGTCCACGGGCGGGACGATGCCCTTGCGGTGCAAATCGCGCGAGAGGATGATCTGTCCCTCGGTGATGTAGCCGGTCAGGTCGGGGATCGGGTGGGTCTTGTCGTCCTCGGGCATGGTCAGGATCGGGATCATCGTGATCGAGCCCTTCTTGCCCTGACGGCGGCCGGCGCGCTCGTACATGGTCGCAAGGTCGGTGTAGAGGTAGCCGGGATAGCCGCGGCGGCCGGGGACTTCCTTCTTGGCCGCGGAGACCTCGCGCAG
>JAFSJZ010000006.1 GCA_017449185.1 Oscillospiraceae bacterium | reverse complement strand
TTGGTCAGCTCGATATACCAGTCGCAGTAGCTGTCCCAGATAAAATCGTAGATCTTGCCTGCCGCCACGCCGAGCTCAAAGCTGTCCATGTTGTCGCAAACCTCGCGGACGACGTCGTTGAGCTTGGACAGGATCCATTTATCTTCGATCTCCAGTTTCTCGGGCAGCTCGTTTTTGTCGATCGTGAGATTCATCATCACGAAGCGGGATGCGTTCCAGATCTTGTTGCAGAAGTTGCGCATGGCCTCGCACTTTTCGACGTAAAAGCGCATGTCGTTGCCGGGCGAGTTGCCGGTGATCAGATTGAAGCGCAGCGCGTCCGCGCCGTACTTTTCGACCATATCAAGCGGATCGATGCCGTTGCCGAGCGACTTGGACATCTTGCGCCCCTGACTGTCGCGCACAAGGCCGTGGATAAACACTGTATGGAACGGGATCTCGTCCATCTGCTCCATGGCGGAGAAAATCATGCGGGCGACCCAGAAAAAGATGATGTCATAGCCGGTGACCATCACAGTAGTCGGATACCAGTAACCGAGCTCCGCCGTCTTTTCCGGCCATCCCATCGTGGAGAAGGGCCAGAGCGCAGAGGAAAACCAGGTGTCCAGCACATCCTCGTCGCGGCGGATATGCTTGCTGTGGCAATGCACGCACTCAGTCGGATCCTCGCGGGAGACTGTGATCTCGCCGCAGTCGTCGCAATACCAGGCCGGGATCTGATGGCCCCACCAGAGCTGACGGGAAATGCACCAGTCGTGCACGTTCTCCATCCAGTTGAGATAAGTCTTCGAGAAACGGTCCGGCACAAATTTGATGCGGCCGTCCTTGACAACTTCGATGGCCTTCTTGGCCAGGGGCTTCATCTTCACGAACCACTGTGGGCTGATGAGCGGCTCGACGACCGATCCGCAGCGGTAGCAGCAGCCGACGTTGTGGCTGTAGGGCTCGACCTTCACAAGGTAACCCTGCTCCTCGAGATCGGCCACAATGGCCTTGCGGCACTCGTAGCGGTCCATCCCGTCGTACTTGCCGCCGTTGATGATCTTCGCGTCCTCGTCGATGCACTGGACGCGCTCGAGGCTATGGCGCAGGCCGACCTCGTAGTCGTTCGGGTCGTGGCAGGGCGTCATCTTGACCGCGCCGGTGCCGAAGCCGAGTTCAACATACTCATCCGCCACGATCGGCAGTTTTCTGCCCACGAGCGGAAGGATCGCGTTTTTGCCGACCAGATGCGTATAGCGCTCGTCGTCCGGGTGAACAGCCACGCCCGTGTCGCCCAGCATGGTCTCGGGCCGCGTGGTGGCAATGGTCAGATATTCGTCGGAATCCTCGATCGGATAGCGGATATACCAGAAGCTGCCCGGGATATCCTTGTATTCGACCTCCGCGTCGGAGAGCGCCGTGCGGCAGTGCGGGCACCAGTTGATGATGCGGCTGCCCTTGTAGATCAGGCCGTTCTTGTAGAGCTCGCAGAAGGTCTCGCGCACGGCTTTGGCGCAGACGCTGTCCATCGTGAAGCGGTTGCGGTCCCAGTCGCAGGAGACGCCCATGCTCTTCTGCTGCTCGACGATACGATCGCCGTATTTCTGTTTCCATGCCCAAACGCGCTCGAGGAACTTGTCGCGGCCAAGGTCGTAGCGGGTCTTGCCCTCCTTGCGGAGCACCTCCTCGACCTTGACCTGCGTGGAAATGCCCGCGTGGTCGACGCCGGGCAGCCACAGGGCGGAATAGCCCTGCATGCGCTTATAGCGCGTGAGGATGTCCTGCAGCGTCGCGTCAAGGGCGTGGCCCATATGGAGCTGACCCGTTACGTTGGGAGGCGGCATGACGATAGAGAACGGCTTCTTGTCGGGATCGATGACTCCCTTGAAGTATCCGCCCTTCATCCACAGGTCGTATATCTTGCTTTCGACCGCTTTCGGGTCGTAGGTTTTCGGCAGTTCTTTCATTGTAATTCTCCAATCCTTTCTTTTAGTTTGCGTCGGACATTTCTGACGCGACGGATCGGAGAAACGCGCCGAAGCATTCGGCTCTGAACTCCACACATATCGCCTCCCATCAAATGAAAACGCCCTGAGAAAAGCTCTCAGGGCGATAAAATACCGCGGTACCACCTGAATTCCGCTTTCATAAAAGCGGCTCTCGTGCTCCTGTAACGGGGAGGACCGTCCGGCGCTACTCGTCTTTCACGTCGGATGCTCGGGGCCGACCTTCGGCATGCCTTTGCGGAAACTCACACCAAACCGTTTCCTCTCTGAGGCAAAGGGAAATGCTTACTCCTGCCCTTCTTCGCAGTTCTTGGAAATTATAGAATAAGTTTGCCTGTTTGTCAAGCGTCGGCAAGCCTTTTCAGGCCGCCCAGGTCCGTCACGCCGACGGTGCGGGCGATCTCGACGCCATCTCTGAAGGCGATGATCGTCGGGATGCTGAAAATATTGTAGCGGCGGGCAATGTCCGGCTGCTCGTCCACGTCGACCTTGCCGACCTTGATCGTTTCGCCGACCTCGGCCTCAAAGGCGTCGAGGATCGGGGCCTGCATGCGGCAGGGGCCGCACCAGGTGGCCCAGAAATCTACGACCGTGGTGCCGGAAGCGATCGCCTCGTTGAAAGTTTTGCTGTCAAAATGCTGTACTGCCATGTTTATTTCTCCTTTTCTTTATTGTCGATATACGCACAGGCGGAAAGCGCCGCGACGTTCCCTTCTCCCGCAGCCTTGGCAAGCTGATAGGGCTTGCCCGTACAATCCCCCGCCGCGAACACGCCGGGAACGTTGGTGCGCATCTGCCGGTCCGTCACGATACCGCCCTCGGCATAGTCCAGGCCGGGAACGAGCTTGGTGACGGAGACTGTGTCTTTGATGATAAACACGCCGTCGACCTTGTGTTCTTCCTCTCCGGCGACGACCGTATTCGCCTTCAAGCCGCCGCGGATCTCATAGCGCAGGGCCTTCGTCATGCGCAGGACCGTACAGCCGATGCTCTCGAGAAAGTCGGCGTCGTGCGAAGCCTCTTCGCCGCTTCCGATCACGGCGACTGTCTTGCCGCGGTAAAGCATCCCGTCGCAGGTCGCGCAGTAGCTCACACCGCGGCCGAGGTATTCCCCTTCTCCGGGATAGAGCTTCTCGCGTGTGATGCCCGCCGCGAGGATGACAGCCGAGCACATGCAGAACTCGCTGCCGACCGCGACGCCAAATTCCCTGCCGATCGGCATGACGCTCAGCGCACGGCCGCGGATCAGCTCTGCGCCGCTCTCTTCGAGCTGACGGTCAAGCAGAGCACAGATCTCCCTGCCGCTCGCGGAGAGGATGCCGGGATAGTTGGTGATCGCCTCTGCCTTATACAGGCTGCTCGTCTCTGAGCTGTTGGCGACGACCGCCGTGCTTTTGCCGCGGTTGCGGCAGGTCAGCGCCGCGGATACGCCCGCGATCCCGCCGCCGATGATGACGACGTCATATCTTTCTTTCATGGTAACACGCCCTTTTCTCGTATAGTTTAGCACATTCTTATTGTAATTACCACTTTAATCGGGTATAATGGCAAAGAATTTACAAACAGGAGATAAAAGCAGATGGAAGAGACCAGAAACTTTATCGAAGAATTTGTGAAAGAAGACCTGCAGGAGGGCAATCGCTGCTACGGCATGCAGGTACATACGCGTTTTCCGCCCGAGCCGAACGGCTATCTGCACATCGGCCACTGCAAGGCGCTGACGATCGACTTCTCCACGGCCGAGCACTTCGGCGGCATTTGCAACCTGCGCATGGACGATACCAACCCCGCCAAGGAGGACACCGAGTACGTCGATGCGATCCAGGAGGATATCCATTGGCTGGGCTTTGACTGGGGCGACCGCTTCTACTACGGCTCGGATTATTTTGAGAAGACTTACGAGTATGCGCTTGAGCTCATTCGCAAGGGTCTGGCCTATGTCTGCGAGCTGACGCCCGATCAGTTCCGCGAATACCGCGGCGATACGACGCACCCGGCCGTCTCTCCCTGGCGCGACCGTCCGATCGAGGAGAGTCTCGACCTCTTTGAGCGCATGAAGAACGGAGAGTTCGAGGAGGGCCGCTATACGCTGCGCGCGAAGATCGATCTTGCGAGCGGCAACTTCAACATGCGCGACCCCGTGCTCTACCGCATCCGCTATATTGAACACCACCGCCAGGGCACGAAGTGGTGCATCTTCCCGATGTACGATTTCGCCCATCCGATCCAGGACGCGCTCGAGGGCATCACGCACTCTCTCTGCTCGCTCGAGTACGAGGATCACCGGCCGCTCTATGACTGGGTCGTATCCAACGTCTCCATCCCCGGAATCAAGCCTCGCCAGATCGAGTTTGCGCGCCTTGGCATCAACTACACGGTCATGTCCAAGAGGAAGCTGCGCCGTCTTGTCGAGGAAAAATATGTCTCCGGCTGGGACGATCCGCGCATGCCGACGCTCTGCGGTCTGCGCCGCCGCGGCTACACCTCCCGTGCGATCCGGACCTTCTGTGAGAAGATCGGCGTTTCGAAGGTCGATTCCACGGTCGACTGGGCGCTGCTTGAGAGCTGTCTGCGCGACGATCTCAATGAGAACGCCCGCCGCGTGATGGCTGTGTTGAATCCCGTCAAGCTGACTGTCACGAACTACCCGAAGGGGCAGAGCGAGCTGCTTGAGGTCGAGAACAATCCCCTCCGCCCGGAGGACGGGATGCGAAAGATCAGCTTTTCGCGCGATCTGTATATCGAGGCGGACGATTTTATGGAAGTCCCCGCGCCGAAGTTCAAGCGCATGTACCCGGGCTTCGAGGTGCGGCTCAAGGGCGCGTATCTCGTCACCTGCACCGGCTGCCGTAAGGATGAAGACGGGAACGTCGTTGAGATCTTCTGCGAATATGATCCCGAGAGCCGCGGCGGCGACCCCGCCGACGGGCGCAAGGTCAAGGGCGCCACAATTCACTGGGTGGACGCGAACAACTGCGCCGAGGCCGAGGTCAGAGTGTATGACTACCTCTTCTCCGACCCCGATCCCGACGGCCCCGACAAAAACTTTCTCGACTATATCAACCCCGACAGCCTGCAGGCGCTGACAGGCTGCAAGGTCGAGGAATGCCTCTCCGAGATCGCCATGCCGGAACGCGGGAAGAATTCCGAAAGCTTCCAGTTCATGCGCCAGGGCTATTTCTGTCTGGATAACCGCGACGCGAAGCCGGGGCATCTCGTCTTTAACCGCGCCGTGGCTCTCAAGGACAGCTTCCGAAAATAATAGATCCGATCGGCGGGACAGCCCTGCCGCGGTATTATTGATTTTCTATTGCGCGGCTCCGTCGGGAGCCGCGCAATCCGCATCTCTCCCCTGCCATTGCGGGGAGCGTAATCGCCACGGCGCATCCGTGACGGATGAACGGATACCGATACAAGAAAGACGGCTGTTTTCACAGCCGTCTTTCTTGTTTTACTTTTTATTATCTTGTGCAGCTCCAGCCGTAGGAGTTGTACGAGTTGATGTACATGTCGCCCGCCAGCGTGATCGCGCGGATCGTGTACCAGTACTTCACGCCCTTCACCGCCGTCTTGTCGATGTAGCTCGTGCCCAGCACGTCTGCGATCGCGGTATACTTGCTCTCGCCGTCCGCCTTGCGCATCACGCGGAAGTTCTTTGCCCCCGCCGGCTGTGACCAGACCAGCTTGATGCCGTTCGACACGCTGCCGATCGAGGTGATCTTCGACATCGCGATATAGGTGCAGGTGCGCCCCGTTGCGTTCGGCGCGCTCGAGGTGCGGCCGTTCGAGTCGATGCACTGCACCGTGTAGGTGTAGCGGTTGGAGGACTTCGCCGTCTTGTCGATCAGCGTGCAGTCCTTCGTCTCGCCCACGGTCTGCCACTGCGTCTCACCAAGC
>JAFSJZ010000057.1 GCA_017449185.1 Oscillospiraceae bacterium | reverse complement strand
CTCCTTCCTGGGCGCGGCGCTCTCCTTCTTCGGGGGGGCTTCCTTCTTCGGGGCCTGCTCCCCGGCATGCTCGGCGCGGACCTTCGCCTCCACCTTGACGGTCTGGGTCCTCCCCTTTCCGCCCCGGCGGGAGCGGCCGGTCTTTCCTTCGCCCTCCTTCGCGGCGGGCGCGGCTTCCGGTCTCGGCTCTACCTTCACTTCGGCGCTCTCGCCCTCGGCGCGCGGCTTCTTGTTCCTGCGGCGGCGGGAGCTCTTCCTGACCTCGGGCTCCTCCGGCGCCTCGGGGGCGGGGGCGTTGAGACTTGGGTCGTTGTACTGCGGCTCGACAAACCAGGGGTTCTCGGTCTCGGGCTCCTCGAGCTCCTCCGGCTCGGGTTCGGGGACATACTTGAAGGTGGACACCGGCGTCTCCCCGTCCTTCGGGCGGCCGCCGGGCACGGCGATCAGCTCATTGGGCTTGTAGAGCCGGAGCTCGTCATTGTCGCCGTCGAGGCGCACCTTCACGGTCTGGCGCAGGAGATTGACCTGCACGGCGGTGCCGAAGCCGTCCTTGGTCTCCACGAAGCTGCCCTGCTTTGGCACGTTCTTGACCAGATCCTCATAGGCCTCCTGCTCGTAGCGCAGGCAGCACATGAGCCGCCCGCAGCTGCCCGAGATCTTCGCCGGGTTGAGCGAGAGGGACTGCACCTTGGCCATCTTCGTGGACACGGGCTGGAAATCCTCCAGAAACTGACTGCAGCAGTAGGGGCGGCCGCAGATGCCGATGCCGCCGATCATCTTGGCCTCGTCGCGCACGCCGATCTGCCTGAGCTCGATGCGGTTGCGGAAGATGCCCGCGAGGTCGCGCACCAGCTCGCGGAAGTCCACGCGGCCGTTGGAGGTAAAGAAAAAGGTGGTCTTGTTGCCTTCGAAATTGCACTCCACGTCCACGAGCTTCATGTCGAGGCCGTGCTCGGCGATCTTCTTCTCGCAGATCACAAAGGCTTCCTTTTCGCGTTTTTTATTGATTTCGGCCACGCGCAGATCGTCCGTCGTGGCGACGCGCACCACCGCGCGCAGCGGCTGCACGACGGCGGTGTCCTCCACCGCGTGGTTGCCGCGGCAGCAGTCCGCAATCTCGAGGCCCTTGGCCGTTTCGACGATGACCTTGTCGCCGCTGCGGATCTGCAGCCCGTTCGGGGAGAAGAAATAGACCTTCCCCTTGTTCTTGAATTTGGTACTGATTACTTCGATCAATGTATCGTCCTCTTCATTCTCGGATCCCGTCGACGGCCAGCAGGCCGAAGACGTGTTTGACGGAGACGTTCATCTTCAGCATGCCGAGGCATCTCTCCGTCAGCTGTTCAAGCTCATATACCTGCCGCTCGCTCATGCCGAGCGGGCTTTTTCTCCGACACAGCATGTCCCGCAGCAGCGCGCACACGCAGTCGCAGACCTTTGCCGCGGCGGTCCCGTCCAGGCCCTCGTTCGCGGCGCACCAGCGGAAGAGCGCGGCCTCGTCGCCCTCCGCGCAGCGCTTGACGAATTCCTCGGCAAGCCTGCACGCCTCGGCGTCGGGCTCGTCCTCCCGCGCGGAGCAGACGATCTCGGCGCAGCGCGAGCGCACGGTTTCAAGCAGCATCTGCGCGTTGGCGGCGCAGAGCAGGAAGTACACGCTCTTCGGCGGCTCCTCGAGCAGCTTGAGCGCGGCGTTCTGCGCGGGGATGTTCATCGTGTCGGCGTCCTCGATGAGATAGACCTTGCGCGAGGCCTCGTTGGGCAGCACCACCGAATCGGTGACGACGGCGCGGATCTGGTCGATCATGATCTCGCGCTTTTGCTTTCCCTTGTCGTCGCTGAGGCGTGAGACGCGGATGAGATCGGGGTGGATCCCCTCGCGCACCTTGCGGCAATCGCGGCACCGGCCGCAGGGCACGCTTCCCTGCGCGCTGCAGAGTATGGCGGCGGCCAGGGTTTCGGCCGCGCGGCCGCGTTCCTCTGTTGAGGGTGAGACGAGGATATAGGCGTGGGCGAGCTCGTCCGCGCTTTTGAAGCGAAGCTCTCTCATCTCTCGATCCCCCTTTGCGGCCGGAACTGTCTATCCGAGCCATTTTACCTTATTTGAAGTGCTTTAGTCAATATAAAAAGCCTTCCTCCCGGAAGGCTTTTTGATCTCCTTTGTGCTCATCCGTTCTCTTCGATGAGGCGCGTCGTGCCGAAAAGCCACGTCTCGCCCCGCGAGACGTCGCTCTCCGCCGAGAGTGTGCCGCCGGGCTCGGAGAATTCCAGCCTGACAGGCTCGCCGCGGCAGGCCGAGAGCGCCATGGCCGCGGCGGCGCTGCCGCTGGCGCAGGATCTCTCCCAGAAAACCGTGCCGCTGCCGGGAACGAATACGAGCGGCGTGAGACGGCAGCGCGGCGCCTCGCCCTCGAGGAACATCAGTCCCAGCGCGTCTGCGCCGAGCGCTTGGCAGAGTCCCCGTGCCGTTTCCTCCGCGGCCGTTCTGTCTTCACGCATCGCGAAAAAGCGCGATGCGGGCGTGACGAGGACGTGGCTGATGCCCTGCATCCGCACGAGAGGAAGCGTCTCCTCGACGCCGCCGACGGAGACGCTCATCTCCGTGATCTCCCGGGCGGGCGGCATGCGGACGGAGCTGCGGAAGAGGTTTTTTTCTTCTCTGCGCAGACGGACCTCCACCGCTTCCCCGACGCCGGAAAAGTCGATCATCACACGCTGCCGGTCATCGCTCTCAAGGCCGCGGCGCAAAAGCAGCAGCGCGGCCGCGCTCATCGCGGCGTTGCCGCAGAACTCGCCCCCGGCCATGCGCAGCGCGATGCGCTCGCCGTTTGCGGGCAAGCGGACGAAGCCGACCTGCTCGACCTCCGGAAAGCGCTCCATGACCGCGGCGGCAAAGGCGCTCTGCGCCGAGATCTCGATCTCATCTTCGACCAGGGCGGTCACGTTCCCCGTCGGATCGAAGATGCTCACACGCGGCGCGCTCATCGCTCAAATACCCGCAGGAACTGACGCGTCCTCTCCTCCTGCGGATCGTCAAAGACCTGCAGCGGATCGCCCTGCTCGACGATCACGCCGCCGGCCATGAAGATCACGCGGTTGCTGACGGCCCTGGCAAAGGGCATCTCGTGTGTGACGACCACCATCGTCATTTTCTCCTCCGCAAGCTGACGGATGACCTTGAGGACCTCGCCTGTCAGCTCCGGGTCAAGTGCCGAGGTCGGCTCGTCAAAGAAAAGGATCTCGGGCCGCATGGCGAGGGCGCGTGCGATCGCCACGCGCTGCTGCTGGCCGCCGGAGAGCTGGTAGGGATAGGCGTTCTCTTTTCCCTCCAACCCCATTTTTTTCAGCAGCTCCAAGCCGCGCTCGCGGACCTCCTCTCTGTCCTCACCGTGGAGGACCGGCGCCTCGGTGACGTTCTTCATGACCGAGTAGTGCGGGAAGAGCTGAAAGTTTTGAAACACCAGGCCGAAGCGCGTGCGGAAGCGGCTCAGCTCCGCCTTCGGCGCGTAGACGCCGTCCCGCAGCGCATACTGTCCGTCATAGAGGATGTCCCCGCCGTCCGCGGTCTCGAGGAAGGTCGCGCAGCGCAGCAGCGTCGACTTGCCCGAGCCGGAGGGGCCGATCACAGAGATCACGTTCCCCCGCTCGACGGACAGGGAGATATCCTGCAGAACCGTCAGGGAGTCGAAAGACTTCTGCAGGCTGCGAATGGAAAGAATGCTCTCTTCTGCCATGTCTTTTTCTCCCCTCCTTACCGGTAGTAATCCAGCCGCTTCTCGATCCGGCCCATCACATAATCGACGACGGCGTTGAAGACGTAGTAAAACACGCCCGCCACCACAAAGGGCATGAAGCTTGTCTGGGAGTTGGCGATCTGCTTGCCGATCGTGAACATCTCCTGATAGGAGACCGTGAAGGCCATCGACGTGTCCTTGACGAGCGTAACCACCTCGTTGGTGACGCTCGGCATGATGCGCTTGACCACCTGCGGGAGGATGATCCGCAGGAAGGTCTGCAGCTTCGTATAGCCCAGCACCTCCGCCGCTTCATACTGTCCGACGGAGATCGATTCGATCCCGCCGCGGTAGATCTCCGCGAAGTAGGCCGCGTAGTTGATCGCGAAGGCGATCACGACCGGGACGAGCTTGTTGCGGGCGACCGTCGTGCCGAAGAGATAATACGGTCCGTAGGTGACCGCCAGCAGCTGCAGCATCAGCGGCGTGCCGCGCAGGATCGTGATGAAAAAGCGCGTCACGGCGGACACGACCTTGATTTTGCTCATACGGAGCAGGGCCACGATCATGCCCAGAGGAAGTGCAAACAAAAGCGTCAGAAAAAAGATGGCGCAGGTCTTTCCGAGACCCTCGCTCATCTTGACGATCATGGTCAGTAACGACATCGGGAACCCCCCGTTTTTCTGGAATAAACACGCGCTCATCCCGGGAGTGCGGAACAGCGCGCTCCCGGGATGAGAATGGGATCACAGCAAAGGATCAGCCGTTGAGGAACAGCAGATTGTTGACGATCTCGGCGTATTCTTCCTTCTCCGCGATCTTGGCGTAGGTCCCGTTCGCCACGAGCGCCTGCACCGCCGCGTCGACCTGGGCGCACAGCTCCGCGTCGCCGGAACGGAAAGCGATGCCGTACTGTTCGGCGCCGAGGTTCTCGTCGATGATCGTAAGGCCGTCTTTCTTGGCGACGTAGCTCGCCGCGACGGGCAGATCCACGAACACCGCGTCGACAGCGCCGCCTTCGAGCTCGGTGAAGCAGGTCAGAAAGCTGTTGCAGGTGACAATATTCGAGAAGGTGGAAGCGAGATCGGCCAGATCACCCTGCAGCAGCGTTTCGCCGGAGGTGCCGAGCTGGACCGCCACGATCTTGCCGGCCAGATCCGCCGAAGAGGCGAGGCCGCCGTCGGCCTTTACGACCAGCACCTGCGTGTTGTCATAGTAGGGCGCGGAGATCACATAGCCGGCTTCCTTCATGGAGTCGAGGATCGTCATGCCGGACCAGACGCAGTCGCATTCCTTCGCGTCGAGCTGGACCAGCTTCTCGTCCCAGTTCACGCCGAAGATCTTCAGCTCCCAGCCCAGATAATCACAGACAGCCTGGCATACCTCTACGTCAAAGCCGCCGTAGTTGCCGTCGTCGCCCAGATAGCTGAAGGGCGGATACTCGGGGTCGATGCCCATGATAAAAACTTTTTTCTCCGCAGGGGCTTCGGTCTTGCCGCAGGCGCAGAGGCAAAGGACCATGACCAGCGCCAGCATCAGGCAAATCATCTTTTTCATCTTCATTTTCTTTTCCTCCCAAAGATCTCTTGTGTTTTTTTCTCTTTTTCTTTTGTATGTTAGCATGATAGCACATTAGTCAAATAAAGCAATCTTTATTTGTGCGTTTTACTGTGCAAAAAATGCACAGCTCTAGCCATGCTTCTCTCTTTAATTCCTATAAAAATTGTGGTAGATTTAATTCACAGCAAGGCAATAGGAATTGTAAAGGAGGGCTGCTTTTGAACGTCACCAGTAAGGGCCGCTACGCGCTGCGCGTCATGCTCGACCTGGCTCAGCACCCTGAAGACGGTTTTATCTCGCTCAAGACGATCGCCGACCGGCAGGATATTTCCATGAAGTATCTTGAGGCTATCGTCGGCGCGCTGAAAAAAGCCGGTCTCGTCGACAGCAGCCGCGGCAAGGAGGGCGGCTATGCCCTGCTCCGCCAGCCGGAGGGCTACTCCGTCGGTGAGATCCTCCGCTGCACGGAGGACAAGCTCGCTCCCGTATCCTGCATCCGTGCCGACGGGATCGCATGCGAGCAGGCATCCGCCTGCCCGACGCTGCCGATGTGGCGTGAGCTCGACGAGCTGACCAACGCCTATCTCGACACGGTCACGCTGCGTGATCTGCTGACCGGGGATAAATGGAAAACCTGACACTTTACCATACAAACCATAAAAAAAGGAGATCTGACCATGTTCGTATACGCTGACAACGCGGCGACCACCTGCGTCAGCCGCGCAGCCGTCGACGCAATGCTCCCCTATCTGCTGGAGGATTACGGCAATCCCTCCAGTCTCTACGCCTTCGGGCAGAAAGCGCAGGAGGCGCTGCAGGCCTCCCGCGAAACCGTGGCGAAATGCATCAACGCTCTCCCGCGCGAGATCTATTTTACCTCCGGCGGCAGCGAGGCCGACAACCAGGCCATCGTCTCCGCGGCCCGCGCCGGTGCGCGCAAGGGAAAAAAGCACCTGATCTCCACGAAGTTTGAGCACCACGCCGTGCTGCACACGCTCTCCAAGCTCCAGAAGGAGGGCTTTGAGGTCACGCTGCTCGACGTGCATGAGGACGGCGTCGTCCGCCTTGAGGACGTGGAAGCCGCGATCCGCCCGGATACCTGCCTCGTCACGATCATGTTCGCCAACAATGAAATCGGCACGATCCAGCCCATCGCCGAAATCGGCGCGCTCTGCCGCGAAAGAGGCATCCCTTTCCACACGGACGCCGTGCAGGCAGCCGGCCACACGCCCATCGACGTGGAGGCAATGAACATCGACATGCTCTCGATGTCCGGCCACAAGTTCCACGCGCCAAAGGGCGTGGGCGTGCTCTATGCGAAGAAGAACATGCCGCTTGTGAACATCATCGAGGGCGGCGCTCAGGAGCGCGGGAAGCGCGCCGGCACCGAGAACGTCGCGGGCATCGTGGCGCTCGCCGCGGCGCTGAAGGAGAGCTGCGATCACATCGAGGAGAACACCGCGAAGATCATCCCCATGCGCGACAGGCTTTTTGCCGAGCTCTCGAAGATCCCTCACAGCAAGATCAACGGCAGTCTCGAGCACCATGTTCCCGGCACGGTGAACATGTGCTTCGAGGGCATCGAGGGCGAAAGCCTGCTGCTTCTTCTGGACAAGGAAGGCATCTGCGCCTCCTCCGGCAGCGCCTGCACCTCCGGCTCGCTCGATCCGAGCCACGTGCTGCTCTCCCTCGGCATCCCGCACGAGGTGGCGCACGGCTCGCTGCGGCTCTCGATCGGCGAATACAACAGCATGGACCAGATCGACCACATCATCGAGGTCGTGCCGAAAGTCGTGGCCTATCTGCGCTCCATCTCCCCCGTCTGGGACGAACTGGAAAAAGGCACGCGCGAACATTTGATCTGATAAGATAATCCAACAGGAGGAATAATAAGATGGCACTCTACAGCGATAAGGTCATGGACCATTTTCAGAATCCCCGCAATGTCGGCAAGCTCGACGACGCCTCCGGCATCGGCGAAGTAGGCAACGCCAAATGCGGCGACATCATGCGCATGTATATCAAGGTTGAGGACGGCATCATCGTAGACTGCAAGTTCAACACCTTCGGCTGCGGCAGCGCGATCGCCACGAGCTCGATGGCGACGGAGCTGATCAAGGGCAAACCGGTCGAGGAGGCGCTCGAGCTCTCCAACAAAGCGGTCGTCGAGGCGCTCGACGGGCTGCCGGCCTACAAGCTGCACTGTTCGGTGCTGGCCGAGGAGGCCGTCAAGGCCGCCGTCAAGGACTATTACGACAAGAACGGCATCGCCTACGACCCCGAGCTGTTCAAAAATGTTGAAAACTGCGAGCACTGTCAGGAGTGAGCGCAAAGAGGCGGAAGCAAACAAATGCTTCCGCCTCTTTGTAGTATCCAGTTTCTAGTTTCTGGAATCTAGACATTAGAATCCAGAAACTAAGAAAACGGGCTCGTTCGAGCCCGTTTTCTTTATCTCTTGTGTTTTTTCTTTTTCGGGGCGGCCAAGGAGAGCATCATCAGCACCGCCACCGCGACGCCCAGTCCGATGAGCAGCTTGCCTTTGAGTTCCTGTCTGACATAGCTCTCACTCATGCGGGTGGTCGTGTAGCCGCAGACGCTGCACACGCCCTGCTCTTCCCCCTTTTCGTTCGCGGCCGACCAGACGTAGTTGTGCTCGGCGATCTCGCTGACCTCGCCCGCGGCGTTCTCATGCCAGTGTCCGCCCTCGTTCGAATGCCATGCGCGCGTCTGTGCGACGGGTTCGGGCGTGGGTTCCGGCCTGGGCTCGGGCGTGGGTTCCGGCGCAGGCTCGGGCGTGGGTTCAAGCGTCGGTTCCGGCGTGGGTTCCGGCGTGGGCTCGGGCGTCACTTCCGGCGTCGGCGTCGGGTCGGGGAGCTTGAGCGCGATCTCAACCGACACAGAATCGGTGAAATATACTCCGGTGCTCTCATAGAAGCGGCACATGGCCTTCCAGCCGTTCATCTCCGCCTGGACGTTGTCGATCGTCAGGCTGTTGACCGTATCGGTAAACACAACGCCGGGGAATCTGTTGCGCGCGCTGCCAAGGTCAAGCTTTTCGCTGCCGTCCGGGCTGATGAGATACCAGGTGTGCGTGCTCGCGAAGTTGGCGGACGAGGCGTAGGAAACGCGTCCTCCCGGATTGACGGGGGGATCGGCCGCGGGCTGCTTGACAATGATCGGCGACCAGATCGGCGGCTTGACATTGGTGCGCAGCGAGGCGGTCTTTCCGTCGGCGCTGACGGCGATATCGCAGCTTTTCCCGTAAAGATATCCGCTGGCGGTCACGCCGAAGACATAGCCGTTCTGAGCGGTAAGCGTGACGACGAGCGTATAGGTGTCCTCGCCGAACGCGTCGGACGCGCCGAGCACGGAGCCGTCGGAGCCCGTCCAGGTGACGGAGGAGACGCTCGCTCCCTTCGTGCTGGTCGTGAATGCGATCTCACCGGCCGCTCTCATCACGACCGCTTCCTTATCGGAGTTCGCGTAGACCTTTTCGATGACCGTGTCCTCGTCCGTCGCAGCGGCGGCGCCCATCATCGAAAAGACCATGCACGCCGCCATGACGAGCGTGAACAGCCTGATCCATTTACGACTCATAAAAAACACCTCACATGCACAGGATATAGTTTCCTTGATATAAGATTATACAACTTGTAGTTGCCGGGGTCAATCATTTTTCACTTTTTTGCGCGTTTTTTCTGCTCTTTTCTCCCCCCGTTCAGCAGGGAAAAAAGATTGTATTTTGCGCGCAATCTGATATAATTCTTTCATCACTTGCGAGAGGAGCGCAACAGCCCATGAGATACGAAGCGGGAAGCTGCGATATCGCCGTCATCGGCGCGGGGCACGCAGGCATTGAAGCCGCGCTGGCCGCCGCGCGGCTCGGGCTGGAGACGATCTGTTTCACGGTCAACCTTGACAGCGTGGGCAACATGCCCTGCAACCCCGCCATCGGCGGTACGGGCAAGGGACACCTTGTGCGTGAGCTCGACGCGCTCGGCGGCGAGATGGCCCGCGCGGCGGACCGCGCCTGCATCCAGTACCGCATGCTCAATCTCGGCAAGGGTCCGGCCGTACACTCGCTGCGCGCGCAGGCCGACCGGCGGCGCTATCAGGAAGTGATGAAGCACACGCTCGAGCTGCAGGAGCGCCTTCACGTCAAGCAGGCCGAGGTCGTCGACATCGGTGTGGAGGACGGACACGTCGTCTCCGTCACGACGCAGACCGGCGCGGTCTACGCCTGCCGCGCGGTCGTGATCGCTACGGGCACCTATCTCGACGGGCGCACGATCGTGGGCGAGGTGCTGCGCTCTTCGGGTCCCGACGGTCTCTCCGCCGCGGTGCCGCTTGCCGCACGGCTGCGCGAATCGGGGCTGACGATGCGCCGTTTCAAGACCGGCACGCCGCCCCGCGTCAACCGCCGCAGCATCGACTTTTCGAAGATGGAGATCCAGTACGGCGACGAAGAGCCCGAGCCTTTTTCCTTTTTGACCGCAGAGGCGCCGGAAAACCGCGCCGTCTGTTATCTGACCTATACCAACGAGCGCACGCACGAGATCATCCGCCGCAACCTTGACCGCAGCCCGATCTACGCAGGCGTGATCGAAGGCGTGGGACCTCGCTACTGCCCCAGCATCGAGACGAAGGTCATGACCTTCCCCGACAAGCCGCGCCACCAGCTCTTTATCGAGCCGATGGGTCTCGAGACCGAGGAGATGTATATCCAGGGCTTTTCCTCCTCCATGCCGGAGGAGGTGCAGCTCGAGATGCTGCACACGATCCCGGGTCTCGAGCGCGCCGAAATGACGCGCTGTGCCTACGCGATCGAATACGACTGTATCGACCCGACCGAGCTGCGCCCCACTCTGGAATGCAAAAAGATCGACGGACTCTACGGCGCGGGGCAGTTCAACGGCTCGTCCGGTTATGAGGAGGCCGCCGTGCAGGGCTTTGTCGCGGGCGTGAACGCCGCGCTCAAGCTAAAGGGAGAGCCGCCGCTGATCCTCCGCCGCAGCGAGGCCTATATCGGCGCTCTGATCGACGATCTGGTCACGAAGGGCACGAACGAGCCCTACCGCATGATGACCTCGCGCAGCGAATACCGTCTGATCCTGCGTCAGGACAACGCCGACGAGCGTCTTTGCGGCATCGGGCTGCGCCTCGGCCTCGTTTCGCAGGAGCGCTATGACGCCGTGCAGGAAAAGTACGCCGCCGTCCGCACGGAGATCGCCAGGCTCGAGAGCACGCACCTCGCGCCGGGCGGGGAGCTCAACGCGCTGCTCGAGCGCCGCGGCACGGCCGCCGTGTCCTCCGGCGTGTCTCTCGCCGATCTGATCCGGCGTCCGCAGATCGGCTATGCCGATCTCGCCCCCTTTGACGCGAAGCGTGCGGCGCTGCCGCGCGCCGTCGTCGAGGCGGTGGAGATCAACCTCAAGTACGAGGGCTATATCCGCCGCCAGCTCAAGCAGGTCGAGGAGTTCTCCCGCATGGAGAGCCGCGCCCTGCCGCGCGAGCTCGACTATGACCAGGTCCTCGGGCTGCGCCTCGAGGCGCGCGAGAAGCTCAAGGCCATCCGCCCGGACAATCTCGGTCAGGCGGGGCGCATCTCCGGCGTCTCCCCGGCGGATCTGGCCGTGCTGATGATCCATCTGGAGAAGAACACATGAAGGTTGTACTCGGTTTTTCCGGCGGCGTGGACTCCGCCGTGTCCGCCGCGCTGCTGCGCCGTGCAGGCCACGAGGTCCACGGCGTCTATCTTGACAACACGGATGAAAAAGCCCGGCAGGATGCGGTCGACACCGCGGCCTTCCTTTCGATCCCGCTGACGGTCGTCCCGGTCGCCGCGGAGCTGGAGGAAAAGGTCTGCGCGCCTTTCTGCGAAAGCTATCTGCGCGGCGAGACGCCCAACCCCTGCATTCTATGCAATCCCGCCGTCAAATTCAAAACGCTGCTTTCCCTCGCCGACGAGCTCGGCGCCGAGGCGATCGCCACCGGACACTACGCCCGCGCGGAGGGCGGCGCGCTCTTCAAGGGACGGCGCGCCAACGACCAGAGCTATATGCTCTGCCGCCTCACGCGCGAGCAGCTCTCCCGGCTCGTCCTGCCGCTTGGTGGGATGGAAAAGGCCGAAACCCGCGCACTGGCCGAGGAGCTCTCTTTGCCTGTCGCGCACAAGAAAGACAGCATGGAGATCTGCTTCATCCCCGATAAGGATTATATCGGCTGGCTTTCGCGCCGTGCGGAGCTGCCGGGCGGCGGCGACTTCGTGTTCCACGGAACGGTCGTCGGGCGGCACGAGGGGATCTTCCGCTACACGGTCGGTCAGCGCCGGCCGGGGCTGTACGAGGGACGCAAGCTCTACATCTCCCGCATCGACGCCGAGAGCAACACGGTCGAGCTTGCGCTGTGGGAAGAGCTTTTCAAGACCGAGCTGTATGCGCGTGACTTCAACTGGCTCGTCAACGAGCCGAAGGGGCCGATCCGCGCCTCGGTGCGCGTGCGGCACACCAAGTGGGAAGAGCCTCCCTGCACCGCGGCGGTCGAGGGCGATCGGGTGCGCATCGTCTGCGGCGAGCCCGTCCGCGCCCCCGCGCCGGGACAGTCCGCCGTGCTCTATGACGGCGAGCGGGCCTTAGGCGGAGGGTTTATCATTGGGGAATAAGCTCCGGCGGCTGAGAGGAGAAGATCTTCCTTGGAAACACTCGATCTCTTTATCCATAACAATCATCTCTCGGATCCGGACGATCTCGACGCGCTGATCGAGGTAGCCGATCTGACAAGACAGCTGATCGGAGAGAGAGCATACACGGATATCAACAGGCTGATCGTCTATACCGTCAGCGTAGGCTTTTTTGAGGCCTTCTCCTGGATCATGGCGATCCTGCAGGAAGAATTCGGGGCGGCGGAAGGATGCCGTCTCGAGGATTTCTCCTGCGGAATAGGCAGAGCCATCCCGAACTATAACGTATTTATCGACCGTCTGCAGGTCGATCTGAACGTGCTGGACAACGACGTCAAAGCCATCCCCGACGAGAACGGGGAGATCCAGTCTTTTTTCAACATTTTCACATACAGGACGATGTACGAAAACATTTTCTTCGTTTCCGCGGAAAACTTTGATACAAAGGACAACGATTATATTCAGTACATGCTGCTCTTTTCAAAACATAAGGCGATACAAAACAGCATCGACTGACAGAAAAACATACAAAAACGCCGCGGCAAGCGATCTCGTTTGCCGCGGCGTTTCGTTAATCCATATTACAGCGTGGGCGTTCCGTTTGTCTTGTACTCGTCGAACAGCTTCTTTGCCCTGAGCAGATTGCTCACCGCGGAGCCTCCCGCGAGCGCGACCAGGATGCCGCTGGGCGTGCCGTTCTGCACATAGCCCACGATGATGCTGACAATGCCGAGCGCCAGCGCAAGAGCAGCGGGCACCATCGAGTATTTCCCGCGCAGCCAGAAGGCGAAAACCGCCAGCAGGATCGCGTCGATCGGGAAAATGCCCGTGATGATCTCAAAGGCCAGCGTAAGGGCGGCGCAGACCAGCAGGAGGACCCAGCTGGACTTGATGGATTTTCGCAGCTTTTCGGGGCAGGCGGGGCTCTGTACGAAGTCCTTGAGACTGTCGTACTGCGCTCCCGTAAAGGAAGGCTGGGAGAAGGCCGGCTCCGCGGCATAGTCTGGCGTTTGCGTCTGGACGGCGGCGGTCGTCTGCGGCAGGGCCGCGCCGCAGCTTTGGCAGAATTTTTCATTCTCCCGGACTACGTTTCCGCAATAAGGGCAGTTCATGTTGTATTCTCCTTTCTTTTCCGGTGGGCGTGGTCTTTCTTACAGCACCTGTGTTGAGGCCAGACGGCGGTTTTTGTATTCCCGGTCGTCCGTTACGTCGCGCAGCACTTCCAGCTCCTCCGGCAGCTCGGCGTTCTCATGTCCGCTGCCGTAGGCGAAGAGGACCGCCCGCTCCGAGGAGAAGGGATAGACGTCGATCTCCAGCACGTGTCCTGCGTAGTGGAAGCGGTATTTGGTCTTGCGCACGGCGCGCAGCGTCAGGTCGCTCTCCATAAGGTAGCGGATGTATTCCTTTTCCGAGATCGGGCGCTCGGTCACCCAGCGTCTGCCGTCCTCGCCGACGCGCTTTTCGGTGTAGAAGTACAGATACTCCGTGCCGTTGCGCTGCTGCCTCACGCGCCGCTCGGCCAGCGGATTGGCGTTCGTAAGATAGGTCTGCATCATCTCGGTGGGCACCGCGCCGTATTTTTCGACGAGCATTTTTACGTCCGGCATCGCGATGAGGAATTTGCTCTTCTCCTGATCGGGCACCTCCTGGCCGAGAACGCGGTAGATCGCGGCGATGGCGCGGTTGATCTTGTCCTCGAAGTCCACGGAGTTGTCGATGATGCGCAGGGCCGGATGGCCGCTCCAGGCGCGGATCGTGTTGTCGTCGATCGCGCGGGCCTGCTCCACGCTCTCGTAGCGCGCGGCGTTGCCGTAGTTGTAGGCGAATTCCGCGCCCTTGGCGCAGGACACGAGATGCAGCACCGCGTCGTAGCCGGCGTACATCTCCTCCTCGGTCTTGCCGAAGTGGGCGAGCACTGCACGGAACTCCTCGTCCGAGATGTAGGCCTTGTTGTCAAAAACCGCGCGGTCGTAGATGACGAGCACCTTCTCTTCCGGCACCGCCTCCGCCGCACGGAGGGCGAGCCGCTCCTTGTGGAGCTGATCCTCCGTCACATAGTACTGGAAATCCAGCATGCTCATGCAGCCCGGAAAGGGGCCGATCCCAAAGCCGGAGATCAGCTCCGTCGCGGTCTCGGGGATCATGATGACCTTCCAGCCGTCCTCCTGTGTGAATTCCTTGAGGATGCGGCTGATCAGGGTCGTTTTGCCCGCGGCGGGACCGCCGGTGAGGACGATGCGCGTGATCTTTTTGCTCATGGCTCTCTCCCTCTTTTTAGTCTGATACGATCAGTTTACCATGTCTTGTTTCTCATGACAAGGGGCGTATCTCCGCCGCGACGCCGCCGTTGTCGAAGATCTCCACCATTGCGCAGGACTTGGCGCTCCCTCTTCCGGCCGTGCCGGGATTGACGAGCTTCACGCCGCCGAGCTCCGTGTTCTCGGCACGGTGGGTGTGGCCGAAAAGCACGAGGCGGCAGCCCTTTTCCTGCGCGGCATAGACCATCGAATCGAACCGTCCCCAGTCCACGGCGTAGCGATGGCCGTGGCAGAGCAGCACGCGCACGCCTCCAAGCTCGACGACCGTCTCGTCCGGCAGGGCGGAGGCATAGTCGCAGTTGCCGCTCACCTGATAGAAGGGGACGTCGGGGCACTCCGCTCTCACTTTTGCGGCGTCTTTTTCGCCGTCTCCGAGATGGACGACGGCGTCCGGCCTTATCTCGCGCACCGCGCGCAGCATGGGGCCGAAGCTGCCGTGCGTATCGGAAAAAACGAGGATCTTCATCGTTTCTCTCCTTTTTATGTATCAATTCGACACGCTGCGAATAGAATAGAGCAAGTTGAGATCGAGAGGTTGTGATCGCGCGATGGATGCGGAAAAACTCGCCCGTGAGCTCGACCGGGACGGAAAGGGCACGGCCCTGCGGCAGCTCGGCGCTTCTCCCGAAGGGAAAAAGCTTGAGGGCATGATTGACGGCGCGGCACTGCAGAAAGCCTTTGCGTGCGGCGACGCCGCGGCGCTCAAAAAGATGCTCGGAGAACTGCTCTCCACCCCGGAGGGCAGGGCGCTGGCCGAGAATGTAGGCCGGATCATGGAAAGGTAAAGGAGGCAAGGCCCGTGAGCGAACTGGAGGATCGGATCAACAGCGTGCTCAGCGATCCCGAGCAGCTCGCGCGCATCAGCGCGATGGCACAGTCGCTCATGGGCAGCCCGGCCGCTGACCAATCTGTTGAAGGACACAACGCCGCGTCGCTCGGAAACGCCGCGTCGCCCGAAAACACCGTGTCGCTCGGAAAGCTCGGGGAGCTGCTGCACGGCGCCATGGGGGAGAAGAACCCCCGGCTCGCGGCGCTTGAGGCGCTCGCCGCCTGCCTCGATGAGCGGCGGCGGGAGAAGCTGCGGCGCGCGCTGCGTCTTTCCCGCGTGCTCCGCCTGGCCCAGGCCGGGCTGCTCGGCGCGGAGGACGGTCATGTATAAGGTCTATCGCGGCTCGGGCGGGCCGCCGCGCCGCGTGGAGGATGATCACGAGCGCCGGGCGCATCCGCAGAGGTCTCCCCTGCCCGCTCCCGGCCGCCCCGGCCCGGAGAGCTTTGCCGAGCCGATCCGTCAGGCGGTCGAGTCGCTGCTCGGCAGGATCACCGGGGAGCTCGAGACGGAGGATCTCATTTTGCTGCTGATCCTCTATCTCCTGTACCGGGAGAGCGGCGATATCGAGATGCTGTTTATCCTCGGCGCGATGCTCTTGCTTTAGCGAGCGCTCTTGCGCGGATGAGAGAGAGCGCAGCGGCTCCGGCGAAGCTCATGAGCAGCGCGGCCAGCGCGCGCGCGGCGCTGCCCTGTGAGGCGAGCATGACGGCGGCAAGTCCCAGTGCGGCGGAGACGGAACAGAGCAGTCGGACGGCGTTCCGGGGAGACAGTCCCATGTCCAGCAGCCGGTGGTGGATGTGTCCGCGGTCGGCGTGCAGCGGGTTCTGCCCGCGCAGGGCGCGGCGGGTGAAAGCGAAGGCCGTGTCCAGAAGCGGCAGCCCCAGCGCAAGCAGGGGCACAAAAAAGGTCAGCAGCGCATGGGACTTGAACATACCCAGCATGGACGCCGCGCCGAGAAGATAGCCCAGCAGCTGCGAGCCCGTGTCGCCCATGAAGATGCGCGCGGGGCTGCGGTTGTAAGGCAGAAAACCCAGACAAGCCCCCGCGAGCGCGGCAAGCAGCACGGCGATCTCCCCCTCGCTTACCGCGGCGGCGACGAGCAGCATACACAGCGCGCCGATGGCCGCCACCCCGGCGGCAAGGCCGTCGAGACCGTCGATGAGGTTCATAGCGTTGGTACAGGCGCACATCCAAAGCACCGTCAGCGGCAGGCTCAGCTCCCCGACAGGCACGAAGCGCGACGGGCCGGGCACCGTCAGAGACGAGATGCGCGCCCCCGCGCGAAAGGCCGTCAGCGCGGCAACAAGCTGCACGGCAAGCTTGAGCGGGGAACGCAGGGAAAAGCAATCATCCGCCGCGCCCATGAGCGCGATGAGCACCGCGCCGCGCAGCACGCCCGCGAGCGCCGGCCCCGGCGCGCAGAAGCAAAGCGCCGAGGCAAAAAAGCCCGTGAAGATCGCCAGTCCGCCCAGGCGCGGCACCGCGCGGCTGTGGACTCGCCGCCTCTCGCCCGGCAGATCGAGGGCATGCAGGCGCAGGGCCAGGCTCTCGGCCGAGGGTGTGACGCCCCAGGCGCAAAGCGCGGCGACGACAAGCGCGCAGAGGATGCGCAGCGGCAGCGCTTCGGTAAAAAGCATAGTAAAGACCACTCCATCCCAAAAAACGGCGGGCTGCGCCCGCCGTTTTCAAGTATGTAGTGAGCTTCCTTCAGAAGGGCTTTTCGACCAGACCGACCTTTTTGTAGACCTTGCGCAGCGTCTTCGAGGCGACGCGCTGGGCGCGGTGGGCGCCATCGGTGTAAAGCTCGCGCAAATAGGCCTTGTCCGCGATGAGGCGGTTGGCCTCCTCGCGGATCGGCCGCAGCATCTCGATCACGGCGTCGCCGACCGCGGGCTTGAAAACGCCGTAGCCCTTGCCGTCGAACTCCCGCTCGATCTCTTCGAAGCTCATGCCCGTGACAGCGGAGTAGATGTTCATCAGGTTGGCCACGCCCGGCTTGTTCACCGGGTCATAGCGCACGCAGTGCTCGACGTCCGAGTCGGTCACGGCGCGCTTGAACTTGCGGGCGATATCCTCCGGCGCGTCCATGATGCACACGCGGCCGGTGCCGATCTCGTCGGACTTGGACATCTTGCTCGTCGGGTCCAGCAGATCCATGATGCGCGCTCCCACCTTGGGAACGTAGGGCTCGGGCACCTTGAAGGTCTCGCCGTAGAGGTTGTTGAAGCGGATGGCGACGTCGCGCGTGAGCTCGCAGTGCTGCTTCTGATCTTCGCCCACGGGGACGTAGTCGGCCTGGTAGAGCAGGATGTCCGCCGCCATCAGCGCAGGATAGGTAAAGAGCCCGCCGTTGATATTCTCGGCGTTTTTCGCGCTCTTGTCCTTGAACTGGGTCATGCGCGAGAGCTCGCCGAACATGGTGTAGCAGTTCAGGATCCAGCCGAGCTCGGCATGCTCGTGCACGTCGCTCTGCAGGAAGAGGGTGTTCTTCTGCGGGTCGAGGCCGCAGGCGACATACTGAGCCAGCTGCTCGAGCGTGCGGCGGCGCAGCAGCGCGGGGTCGTTGCGCGTCGTGAGCGCATGCAGGTCGGCCATGAAGTAATAGCAGTCGAACTGCTCGGCGCGCGCGTTCCAGTTCTTGATCGCGCCGAGGTAGGAGCCCAGCGTCAGATCGCCGGTGGGCTTGATGCCCGAGAGCATGACTTTTTTCTTTTCATTCATGATTGTATCCATATGGCCACCTCGTTTATACGTTACGCGGAGCGCGTTCGGCTCTGTTTATTTCTACGAATTTGTATTTTAGCAAAAGAACATCGGCTTGACAAGCCGCAGTTTCTAAAATATGATAGGGCGCAGTGAGAAAAGATGGCGCGCCGCCGCTGCGGAGGGCGTCGGTTTGGAGGATATTATGATCGATCAAACATGGTTCGACGAGATGGAGACGCGCATCCCGCGCGGCGAGGTGCGCACGCGCTTCGCCCCCTCGCCGACCGGCTATATGCACGTGGGCAACCTGCGCACGGCGCTCTACACCTATCTGATTGCACGCCATGCGGGCGGCAAATTCCTGCTGCGCATCGAGGACACCGACCAGGGCCGTTTCGTCGAGGGCGCGGTGGACGTGATCTACAAGACGCTGCACGAGTGTCACCTCGAGCATGACGAGGGCCCCGACGTCGGCGGCCCCGTCGGCCCTTATGTGCAGACCGAGCGCCGTCCCTTCTACGGCAAATATGCCGAGCTGCTCCTTTCGCGCGGCCACGCCTACCGCTGCTTCTGCGAGAAGGCCGAGAGCGAGGAGGACTCCGGCGAGTTTGACCGCGGCGACGATCCCTGCCGTTCCCTGAGCCGTGAGGAGGCCGACCGTCTAGCGGCGGAGGGGAAACCCTATGTGATCCGTCAGCGTATCCCGCATGAAGGCACAACGACCTTCCGTGACGAGATCTTCGGTGACATCACGGTGGAGAACCGCGAGCTCGACGACCAGGTGCTCATCAAGCGCGACGGTCTGCCGACTTATAACTTCGCCAACGTCGTGGACGACCATCTCATGGGCATCACGCACGTCGTGCGCGGCAGCGAGTATCTCTCGAGCGCGCCGAAGTACGACCTGCTCTATCGCGGCTTCGGCTGGGAGGTGCCGAAATACGTGCACTGCTCCCCCGTCATGCGCGATGCGCACAACAAGATGTCCAAGCGCCACGGCGACCCGAGCTATGAGGATCTGATCGCCCAGGGCTTCCTGACCGACGCGGTCATCAATTACGTCGCGCTGCTGGGCTGGAGCCCGAAGGGCGAGCAGGAGTTCTTCACGATCGACGAGCTGAAGGAGTGCTTCGACCTCTCCGGCATCTCCAAGTCCCCGGCGATCTTCGACATTGAGAAGCTGCGCTACTTCAACAGCGCCTATATCCGCGCGATGAGCCCGGAGGCTTTTGCCGCCGTCGCCGCGCCCTGGATCCGCAAGGCGGTGAAGGACGAGCGTTTTGACCCCGCCGCGATCGCCGCGCTGCTGCAGCAGCGCACCGAGGTCCTGAGCGAGATCCCCGAAAAGCTCGATTTCTTCGACGAGCTGCCGGAGTATTCCACCGAGCTCTTCGTGCACAAAAAGTCCAAGTCCGACGAGGCGAGCTCTCTCGAGGCCCTCGAGGCGGTCATTCCCGTGTTTGAGGCCCTGCCGGCATGGGACGACGAGAGTATCCTGAATGCGATGGCCGCGCTGGCCGAGCGCATGGAGGCGAAGAACGCAAAGGTCATGTGGCCGGTGCGCATCGCCGCTGCGGGAAAAGCCGTCACGCCCGGCGGCGCGGTCGAGATCTGCCGCATCCTCGGCCGGGACGAGACCCTGCGCCGCCTGCGCATCGGGGCGGAAAAGCTCCGCGCGCTGTAAACGGGCGACCGTGAGGGGGGGGGGAGGAGCAAACTCCTCCCCTGTGGATCATGTAAAAAACCGCCGTGAAAAGCATCACGGCGGTTTTTTCATATCTTGTTTAAAAAAACTTGCCGTTTTATTCATGACACGGTCATATTTCCCGATTATGATGGGCACATCAAAACGAGGAGAGCAGACGGTCCCCCCGATTCCAACAAAAAGAGGCAGTCAACATGTCCGAACTGGAAAGCGAAAGCCTGGGCGAGCAGAAAGCGGAAAGCGAATACAGCTTTGCCGGAGGCTTTGAGAAGGAAAACATCTATTCCGACGCGCACTATACGCCTGCGGGCGAGGAGCCCGTCCCGCCCCGCTACTATACGCCGCCCGAGCCGAAGAAATCGGAAAAGAAGAGCGGCAAGGGACTGACGTTCGTCGGCATCATCGCGCTGTGCCTTGTCTGCGCGCTGCTCGGCGGTCTTGCCGGCGCAAGCTTTATGGGCCGCAGCCTCGACGAGAGAGTCGACGCTCTTGAGCAGGACAGGGCCGAACAGGCTCTCGCGCAGATCACCCAGGCCGCCGCGGCGAGCGAGAGCTCCCAGACGCAGCCCGTGCCGGTCGCGCAGGTGAGCGGCTCCGCGCTCTCCGCCTCCGAGATATACGCGCGCTCCTGCGAGCAGGTCGTCGGCGTCACCACCGAGGTGACTTACACCAACTTCTTCGGCATGAACAGCTCTTCCGCCGTATCCGGTACGGGCTTCATCATCTCGGAGGACGGCTATATCCTCACCAACTACCATGTGATCGAACTCGCCGCGCAGAACGGTAAGGACGTGAACGTGATCTTCCACGACGGCACGCGCTATACCGCGTCGATCGTCGGCTATGAGAAATACAACGACGTCGCCGTCCTGAAGATCGAGGCGACCGGCCTGCAGCCCGTCAGCTTCGGCAACAGCGATTCCCTCGCGGTGGGCGATCTGGTCTACGCCGTCGGCAATCCGCTCGGCGAGCTGGATTTCTCGATGTCCACAGGCCACGTCAGCGCGCTTGACCGCGCCATTACCTCGGATGAGAGCGGTGTGGCGATCAATATGTTCCAGATCGACGCCGCCGTCAACTCCGGCAACTCCGGCGGTCCCGTTTACAACGCCGCGGGCGAGGTCGTCGGCATCGTCACCGCCAAGTACGCCGACACCGGCGTGGAGGGTCTCGGCTTCGCCATCCCGATCAACGACGCGGTGGACATCGCAAGCGACCTTATCACCAAGGGCTACGTCACCGGCAAGGCCTACATGGGCGTGTCGATCGACCAGCGTTACAATTCCCTCTACAGCCAGTACTACAACATGCCGCTCGGCGCCTACATCTACTCGGTCGAGTCCGGCAGCTGCGCCGAGGCCGCGGGCATCCAGCCCAAGGACATCATCACGAAGCTCGGCGATAAGGATATCACGGGCTACACCGATCTGACCTCCGCGCTGCACAGCTTTTCCGCCGGTGAGACGACCACTGTTTCGATCTACCGCGCCGGCGAGGATCTGACGCTCACGATCACCTTCGACGAGGCCAGAAACTGATATTGATACTTTTCCACTCCTATATCCTCTCTTTTCTCCCAAAAACGCAAACCCGAAAACGAAGGGCCGCACGTCCTCAAAAGAGCGTGCGGTCCTTTGTTTTCCTTGACAGCGCCCGGTATTCCTCTTATGATGAATAGATGGAATATGCTTCCCGCGCAGTTTTGTATTACGGAGGAAAGACACAATGATCGTTGTGCTCAGGCCCGGGACGCCGGAGGCGGAAAAGCAAAAGCTGATCGCCTCGCTGGAGGAGAACGCTCTGCGCGTAGACGTCTCCGAGGGCGTACATCAGACCGTGCTCTGCCTTGTGGGCGATCTCACGCCCTCATACGCGGATCGGATCGCCGCGCTCGGCTGTGTCGAGTCCGTTACGCGCGTGACCAAGCCCTTTCGTCTCTCCGGCCGCCGCGAGCACCCGGAGGATACCGTCGTGGAGATCGGCTCCGTCAAGGTCGGCGGCGGGCATTTTGTGATGATCGCCGGCCCCTGTTCGGTCGAGAGCGAGGAGCAGATCCTCGCCGCGGCGCGCGCCGTGAAGGCCGCGGGAGCCGATCTTCTGCGCGGCGGCGCCTTCAAGCCCCGCACCTCTCCCTATGATTTTCCCGGTCTCGGCGCCGAGGGTCTGGCGCTGCTGAAGCTTGCCCGTGCCGAGACGGGGCTTCCCATCGTCTCCGAGATCACGAGCGAGGCGCAGCTGCCTTTGTTTGAAGACGTGGACCTGCTGCAGGTCGGCGCGCGCAGCATGCAGAACTATGACCTCCTGCGCGAGCTTGGCCGTCTCGACAAACCTGTCCTGCTCAAGCGCGGCTTTTCCTCGACGCTGCACGAACTGCTCATGAGCGCCGAATACATCCTCTCCGGTGGGAACGAGCGCGTGATCCTCTGTGAACGCGGCATCCGAACCTTCAGCGACAGTACGCGCAACACGCTCGACCTCTCCGCCGTGCCGGCGCTGCACGAGCTGTCGCATCTGCCCGTGATCGTCGATCCCAGCCACGCGACCGGCCGTGCCGCGCTTGTGGGTCCGATGGCGCTTGCCGCGGCAGCCTGCGGAGCGGACGGACTGATGATCGAGGTACACGCCGAGCCCGGCGCTTCCCTGTCCGACGCAGCGCAGGCCGTCGATTGCGATTCCTTTGCCGCTCTGGCGCGGCGTGTCCGCGCGGTGAGGGAGGCCGCTCTGTCATGACAAGCGTTCACATCAACGCCTCGCAGCCCTATGACGTGATGATCGCCCCCGGCCTGCTTGAGCGGGCCGGGGAGCTGCTGCGCCCGCTCACGGGCGCGGAAAGGGCCGCCGTCGTCTGCGGCGAGCTTGTTTACCCGCTCTACGCCGGACGCCTCGTATCTGCGCTCGAGGGGGCGGGCTTTCACGTATTCGTCAAGACGATCCCTCCCGGCGAAGAGCACAAGACGCTGCAGACCTATGGGGAGATCCTGAGCTTTCTGTGTGAAAACGAATTTGACCGCGGCGATCTGGTGGTCGCGCTCGGCGGCGGCGTGACGGGGGATCTCGCCGGCTTTGCGGCGGCGAGCTACCGGCGCGGCTGCGGCTTTGCCGCGGTTCCGACGACGCTGATCGCCGCGGCGGACGCCTCCGTCGGCGGCAAGACGGGCTTCGATCTGCCCGGCGGGAAAAACCAGGCGGGCTGCATTTATCAGCCACTGGCCGTGCTCTGCGATACGGAGACCTTTTCCACGCTGCCGGAACGCGAGCTGCGCTGCGGTCTCGCGGAGATCGTCAAGACCGCCGTGCTCTTTGACCGCGCACTGTTCGATGATTTGAAGCGCGGCTGTTTTCTTTCCCGTATGGACGAGGTCCTCGCCAAATGCGTCGCCTATAAGGGCGCGATCGTCGAGCGGGACGAGTTCGAGCGCGGCGAGAGGCGGCTTCTCAACCTCGGCCACAGCTTCGGCCACGCCGTCGAGCGCTGCAGCGGCTATACCGTGCCCCACGGCGAGGCCGTGGCGATCGGGCTGGCGATGATCGCGCGCGCAGCGGCCGTGCGAGGCCGCTGCGGCGAGACCGACGCGCGGGAGATCGTCGCGCTGCTGCGCGCGCTCGCTCTGCCGACGCAGAGCCCGTTTTCCGCGGAGGCCCTCTTCGAGGCCCTGAAAAGCGACAAGAAACGCGCCGGCGGGACGATCTGTCTCGTTGTCCCGTGCGCGATCGGACGCTGTGAGCTGCTGGACGTCCCCTTTGCGGAGACGCTCGACTGGCTGCGGGACGGAGGGGCTTTATGACGCTTGATCTGCCCGGCGGGCCGCGCTGCGGCGCCGTCCGCGCACCGGTCTCGAAATCCGCAGCGCACCGCTATCTGATCTGCGCCGCGCTCGGCGCGCAGAGCTGTGAGATCCGCTGCGGTGAGCTCTCGGCCGACCTCCGCGCAACAGCGGACTGTCTCGCCGCGCTCGGCGCGGCTTTTATCCGTTCGGACGGGGGCGTCCGCATCAGGCCGATCCGCTCCGTACCGGGCGGAGAGCTGTTCCTGCCCTGCGGTGAGAGCGGCTCGACGCTGCGCTTTCTGCTGCCCGTCGCCGGCGTGCTCGGCGTGCGGGCGGTTTTCGAGCGCCGCGGCCGTCTCGGCCGCAGACCGCTTGCGCCGTTGACGGACGAGCTTGTCCGCCACGGCATGACGATCACGGAAGAGGGCGAGCTTCTGCGCTGCTCCGGAAGGCTTAGCGGCAGCGACTGGACGCTGCCGGGCGACGTCTCCTCTCAGTTCATTTCCGCGCTGCTCATGACCCTGCCGCTCCTCGACGGAGACAGCCGTCTCACGGTCGTGGGAAGCATCGAGTCCGCGCCCTATATCGCGCTGACGGAGCAGATCCTCGGGGAAGCCGCGATCCGCTTTTCCCATGCGGGCGCGGTATACACCGTCCCCGGAGGGCAGCGCCCCGCGCTGCCGCAGCTCGTCGACGTGGAGGGCGACTGGTCCTCCGCCGCGGTTTTTCTTGCGATGGGCGCGCTCTCGCCGGAGGGCGTCGCCGTCAGGGGGCTGAGCCTCGATTCTCTCCAGGCCGACCGCGCTGTTCTCGCGCTGCTGCGCGCCTTCGGTGCGGAGCTCTTGGAGGAAGCAGACCGCGTCCTTGTCAGGCAGAGCTCCCGGCGCGCTTTTTGCTTCGACGCCTCGCAGACGCCCGATCTCGTCCCGGTCGCCGCCGCGCTCGGCGCGCTGGCGGATGGCGAGACGCGCATCATAAACGCCGCGCGGCTGCGCGCCAAGGAGAGCGACCGTCTGCGTACGACCTGCGCCATGCTCGCCTCGCTCGGCGCGGAGATCCGCGAGCTTCCCGACGGGCTTGTCATATGGGGGAAGTCCTCCCTGAGCGGCGGCGCGGCAGAGAGCTTCGCCGATCACCGCGTCGCGATGGCGGCGGCCGTCGCCGCTTGCGGCTGTACGGGGAACGTGAGGCTCCGCGGAGCGGACTGTGTGGGAAAATCCTATCCCCGCTTCTGGGACGATTTCGGATCTCTGGGAGGTCTGGCATGAACTATATCGGTGAAACGCTGCGTCTGGAGATCTTCGGCGCTTCGCACGAAGATCGCCTCGGCATGACGCTGCGCGGCTTCCCCGCAGGGGAGGCTGTCGACACGGCGGCGCTCGCGGCCTTTCTGGGACGGCGCGCGCCGGGAAAAAGCATATGGAACAGTCAGCGGCATGAGGAGGATTTCCCGCAGTTTCTCTCCGGCCTGACGGACGGGGAGAGCGACGGATCGCCGATCACGGCGGTGATCGAAAACGCCGACGCGCGCAGCGCGGACTACGCCGCGCACCGCTCCGTCCCGCGGCCCGGCCACGCGGACTATGCCGCCTGGGTAAAAGACGGCGCGATCCCTGCCGGCGGCGGAGCCTGGTCCGGGCGCATGACCGCGGCGCTGTGCGTCGCGGGCGGGATCTGCCTGCAGTATCTGGAGCGCCGCGGCGTCCGCGTTCTGGCCCGTATCGCGGAGATCGGCGCCGTTCCCGACGAGGGCGAGCTTGCCGAGGACTCCCGCCCCGGCATTTTCCCGACGCTCAGCGCTTCCTGCGGCGATCGGATGAAAGCTGCGATCCTGGATGCAAAAAGCGACGGCGACTCGCTTGGAGGCGTCGTCGAGTGCGCCGTTTTCAATCTGCCCGCCGGATTGGGCGGACCGCTCTTTGAGGGACTTGAGGGGCGTATCGCCGCGCTCTTGTTTGCCATTCCCGCCGTCAAGGGTGTGGAGTTTGGGCTCGGTTTTGCCTCCGCGCGGCTGCGCGGCAGTGAAAACAACGACGCCTTCGTCCTGCGGAAGGGGCGCGTCGTGACCGGGACGAACCGCTGCGGCGGTCTGCTCGGCGGCGTGACGGACGGCATGCCCCTTGTCTTTCGCGCGGCCATCAAGCCCACTCCCTCGATCGTGAAGGAGCAGAACAGCGTCGATCTCGACAAAATGGAGGAGACGACGATCTCCGTCGCCGGGCGGCACGACCCCTGCGTGGTGCCGCGCGCCGTCCCCTGTGTGGAGGCGGCGGCGGCGATCGTCCTTTGCGACGCCATGATCGCGCAAGCGGCACAGGACGATACGCTCGCCTCCCTGCGTGAGGAGATCGACCGCATCGACGCGGATCTGCAGACGCTGTTTGAAGCGCGCATGGCGCTCTCCGACCGGGTCGCCGCATACAAGCAGACGCGCTCTCTTCCTGTGCGCGACACGGCGCGGGAGGCGGAAAAGCTTCTCTCCGTCAACGCCCGCGCCGCGGCGGGGCTGGAGGCGTACGACGAGGCGCTGTTTCGAAAGCTTATGGAGCTGTCGAGAGAGCGGCAGGAGGAACTGCGCGGGGAGGATACGAAATGAAATGCGGGCTGCTCGGCGAAAAGCTCGGCCACAGCTATTCTCCCATGATCCACGCCGCGCTCGCCGACTATGAGTATCTCCTTTATGAAAAGAGCCCCGCGGAGCTGGAGGACTTTCTTCTCCGCGGCGACTGGGACGCACTGAACGTCACGATCCCCTATAAAAAGGCCGTTATGCCGTACTGCGCCGAGCTCTCCGACGCCGCAAGGCGCTGCGGCAGCGTGAACACGCTGCTGCGGCTGCCGGACGGCGGCATCCGCGGCGAGAACACGGACACGGACGGTTTTCGCTTCCTGCTGCGCAGCCTCGGCTTTGATCCTTCGGGAAAGAAGAGCGTCATCCTCGGCAGCGGCGGAGCCGCGGCTGCCGTGCGCGCCGTGCTGGAGGAAGAGGGCGCATCTGAGATCGTCACGGTCTCGCGACGCGGTGAGGACAATTATGAAACCCTCGCCCGGCACGCCGACGCGCGCTTCGTCGTCAACGCCACGCCCGTGGGCATGTTCCCGCACAACGGCGAGGCCGTCTGCTCGCTCAGATCCTTTCCGCGCTGCGAGGCGGCTGCGGATCTCATCTATAACCCCGCGCGCAGCGCCCTGCTGCTCGAGGCCGAGGAACTGGGCATCCGACATGTGAACGGGCTCGGCATGCTCGTCGCGCAGGCCAAGCGCTCCTGCGAGCTGTTCTGCGGCCGCACGATCCCGGAGGGCGAGATCACGCGCATTGAGGAGACTCTTTCCCGCCGGATGCGGAACATCGTTCTCATCGGTATGCCCGGCTGCGGCAAAAGCACGATCGGAAAGCTGCTCGCCGAGGCGACCGGGCGGGTCTTCTGCGAGGCCGACGCGCTTGCCGAGCGTGAGGCGGGCCTCTCCATCCCGGAGATCTTCCGCCGCGGCGGCGAAGACGCGTTCCGTGCGCGGGAGACGGCTGTGCTCACAGAGCTCGGCAGGCTCTCCGGATGCGTGATCGCCACCGGAGGGGGCTGCGTGACACGGGAAGAGAACTATCCCCTGCTGCATCAGAACGCCGTCATCGTCTGGCTGCAGCGGGATCTCGGCAAGCTGCCGAAGGAGGGCCGCCCGATCTCGCTCGGCAGCGACCTGAACGAGCTGTACGCGCGCCGCAGGCCGCTCTATGAACGTTTTTGCGATCTCACCGTGCCGAACGACGGGACGCCGGAGGAGACCGTGCATGCGATTCTGAAAAAGACTGTATAAACGCAGACAAAGCGGACTGCCCTCGCAGTCCGCTTTTCCTGTCGCTGCCTTTGCTTCGGTTGTCAAAGCAGCCCTTTTGTGGTATAATAAATAAGTTATTCGAACCGCTTGGGAAAGGAGGAGAACGACATGCCGATCACAGGCGACATGATCCTGACCGCGTCAAAATATCTGCTGATCGCGCTCTCGCTGCTGATCATGCTGCGCTGCATCCGCTCGATGCTCTCCTCCGGCTATGAGGCGGAGACCTGGGCCACGGCGCGCTGGGGGCGCGAATCCGTGCCCGTGACGCATTGGGAAAACCTGATCGGCCGCGCCCGCTCGGCGGATATCCGTATCGACCGCGAGGGGCTCGAGCGCGTACAGGCAGTGCTCACGCGCCGCGATGACGGGCGCTGGATGCTCTTTGACGTCTTCTCCCGCGGCGGCGTGGCTGTGGACGGCCGCGCGGTCGGCGCCGAGGGCGCTGAGCTCGCGGCCGGATCCGTCGCGCGGCTGGGCGGCGTCAATCTGCGCCTGCAGGATCTCGGCGCGGAAAAGAGCGGCGCGCTGGAGGAAAAGCGCAGCTTCGCCGGCAAACGCGTCTCCCCGGCGCTCACGCTCTTCGAGCTGACGGTGTTCGAGCTGCTGCTTCTGGCCCAGCATCTGCTGACCTCTCCCGAGACGCAGCCGATCCAGATCTCGCTTGGATTCGCGGTGCTGATCCTGCTCGAGTGGTTCTGCTATTACGCCATGCGGCTGATCGGCCGCAGCGGCTTTGAGGTGGAGACCATCGCCTTCTATCTCACGGGCCTTGGCGTCTCGGTGACGGCCTCGGCCGCGCCGCAGGACATGTTCCGGCAGAGTCTGCTGATCCTTGCGGCCTTTGTGCTGTTTCTGCTGCTCGGTCTCTGGCTGCGCGATCTGCGCCGCAGCGAGGCGCTGCGTCCTTTCGCGGCGCTGCTCGCGCTGGGGCTGCTGGCGCTGAACGTATTTACGAGCGACACGCTCAACGGCGCGCGCAGCTGGCTCTCGATCGGCGGCTTCTCTTTTCAGCCCTCGGAGCTGGTCAAGGTGGCCTACGTCTACGTCGGGGCCTCGACTCTTGAAAAGCTCTATCGCCGCGGCAACCTCATCGTCTTTATCGTTTTCTCCGCCGTGTGCGTCGGCGCGCTGGCGCTCATCGGCGATTTCGGCTCGGCGCTCGTGTTTTTCATCTGCTTTCTCGTGATCTCCTTTCTGCGCTCGGGCTCGATCGCGACGGTGTTTCTCGCCGTCTCCGGCGCGGCGATGGCGGGCTTTCTCGCCGTGAGCATCAAGCCCTATATCGCCCGGCGCTTCGCCGTCTGGGGCCATGTGTGGGAGGACGTCTACGGTGCGGGCTACCAACAGACGCGTGCGCTCGGCGCGGCGGCCGCGGGCGGTCTCTTCGGCAAGGGCGCGGGCGGCGGATGGCTGACGGATATCGTCGCGGCCGACACCGACATGGTCTTTGCCGTGCTCTGCGAGGAGGAGGGCATCATCATCGCCTGCTGCGCGGTGCTGGCCGTCCTCACTTTGAGCTTTTTCGCCGTGCGCACCGCGCGGCGCGCGCGCTCGGCCTATTACTCGATCGCGGCCTGCGCGGCCGTGACGCTGCTGATGGCGCAGATGGCGCTGAACGTCTTCGGTTCGCTGGACCTGCTGCCCTTCACGGGGGTGACCTTCCCCTTCGTCTCCCGCGGCGGCAGCTCGCTGCTGGCCTGCTGGATGCTGATGGCCTTCATCAAGGGCGCGGATACCCGCCGCGGCGGCAGTTTTGTCGTGCGGCCCGCCGCTCAGCTGTGGAGCGCTGCAAAGCCCAAGGCGCAGAAGAAGGGAGGACGCGGCGCATGAAAAAGATCACCCGCCGGGCCTTCTCCGTGCTGCTGCTCGCCCTGGCGATCATCTTCGGCATGACGGTGTTCGTGCTGCGCTATGCCGACGAGGGCGGCGACTGGGCCCTGTACTTCGCCTCCGCCAATTCCGGCGCGGGCGGCGAGCTGCGCGACCGTCACGGCGTGCTGCTGGCCTCCTTCGACGCGACGAAATACGCCTTCTCCGACGATGCGGAGACGCGCGTGGCCTGCTATCATGTGACCGGCGACTACTGGAACCGCACGGGCACCGGCGCGCTCGGCGCCTATTGGGATCTCATGCAGGAATACAGCCTGCTCGAGGGCACGAACAAGAAGGAGCCGAAGGCGCTCACGCTCACGGTCGACGCCGCGGTCTGCCGCGCAGCCTGGAACGCGATCGGCTATAACCGGCGCGGCGCGGCCATGATGATGAATTACAAGACCGGCGAGGTGCTGTGCATGGTCAGCCTGCCCTCGGCCGACCCGATCAACGGAGAAGCGCCGGTGGCCGACACGGCCTTCATCAACCGCTGTCTGTCCGCGAGTTTTCCGCCCGGCTCGGTCTTCAAGCTTGTGACGGCGGCGGCTGCGATCGAGGACTTAGGCGACGTCTTCTCCCGCAGCTTTAGCTGTGAGGGCGAGTACACGATCGGCACGGTGGACATCCACTGCACCGGCGTGCACGGTGAGCAGACCTTTGAGCAGGCGCTCGCCAACTCCTGCAACTGTGCCTTTGCGCAGATCGCCGTGGCGACGGGCTACAACAGCCTCTACAGCCACGTCAAGGCCTACGGTTTTCTCGATAGACAGGAGCTCGACGGCATCGGCGCGATCGCGGGCAGCTACCGCACGTCCTATGCGGGGGACCCGGAGCTGGCCTGGTCGGGCATCGGCCAGTCGACCGATCTGGTGACACCCTACGCGATGCTGCGCTATGTCGCGGCCATCGCCAACGGCGGCATGCTCGCGACGCCGCAGCTGATCCTTTCCGACGAACCGGTCGAACAGACGCGTCTCGTCGAGGCCTCGACCGCGGACAAGCTCAAAGAAATGATGAGCTACAACGTCGTGTCGCACTATATGCCGGAGATCTATTTCCCCGGTCTGTCCCATGTCTGCGCCAAGACCGGCACGGCCGAGCTCGGCGACGGGACGTCCCATGCCTGGTTCGTCGGCTTTCTCGACGATCCGGCCCACCCCTACGCCTTCGCGGTCGTAATCGAGCGCGCGGGCAGCGGGCTTGTCGCCGCCGCGCCGGTCGCCAACCGGATCCTGCGCGCGGCCATTGCCTCGGAAGGATAAGGCTATGATCGACATCTCGGTAAACAATCTGGAAAAAAGCTTCGAGGTCGGCAAGAAGGTCCTCAACGGACTCTCCTTTACGGTCAACTCCGGCGAGCATATCGGCATTCTCGGTCCCAACGGCTGCGGCAAGACGACGCTCTTCCGCATCCTCAGCGGCGAGCTGCGCCCCGATGAGGGCGAAGCAGTCGTCGCACCGGGCAAGCGGATCGGCCTGATCTCCCAGATCCCCGTTTTCCCGGAGGACTGGACGACCGAGGACGTGCTGAAGGACGCGCAGCGCCGCCTCTATACGATCTCCGCGCGGCTCGACGAACTCTCCGCACAGATGGAGCGCGACGTCTCCCCCGCCCTGCTGCGGGAGTATGACACGCTCGCCGACGACTTTCGCCGTCTCGGCGGCTGGGAAATGGACAGCGAGCGCAGCCGCATTGCAAGCGGTCTCGACATCACGAGCGCGATGCGCTCTCAGCTCTTCGACACGCTCTCCGGCGGCGAGCGCACGCGCGTGAACCTCGCGCGGCTGATCCTCGAGGACACGGACATCCTGCTGCTCGACGAGCCGACCAACCATCTTGATCTCCACGCCACCGAATGGCTGGAGGACTACATCCTGCATTTCCGCGGCACGGTGCTCGCGATCAGCCACGACCGTTACTTTCTCGACGTCGCCGTGCAGCGCTGCATCGAGATCGTCGACGGACGGGCTGAGTTTTACAGCGGCAACTACAGCTTTTTCGTCGAAGAGCGGCAGCGCCGCTTTGAGGAAAAGCTCCGGCAGTACGAAAAGGATCAAGCCAAGATCGAGCAGCTTCAGCGCGCGGCGGATCAGCTGCACCTCTGGGCCTTCCTGGGAAACGACAAGCTGCACAAGCGCGCTTTCTCGATGGAAAAGCGCATCGAGCGTCTCTCTCAGACCGAAAAGCCGACCACGGCGCGCAAGCTGAACGTAAAATTCCGCGAGCGCGAATTTGCCGGCGACGAGGTCATCGTCGCGGACGGTCTGGAAAAGGGATACGCCGGGCGCGTGCTGTTCTCCGGCGTCTCGCTGGAGGTCACGGGGGGAGAGCGCATCGCCCTCATCGGCGACAACGGCGCGGGCAAGACGAGCTTTTTAAAGCTCCTCATGGGCGAGGAGACGCCCGACGCCGGGTACATCTACCGCGGTCCCGCGATCCGCACGGCCTATCTGCCGCAGATCGTGCGCTTTACGGACGAGAGCCGCTCGATGCTCGACACGATGCTCTGGGACTGCCGTGTCCAGCCGCAGGAGGCGCGCGACCGTCTCGCGGCCTTCGGCTTCCGCGGCGAGGACGTGTTCAAGCGCGTGTCCACGCTCTCCGGCGGCGAAAAAAGCCGTTTGCGGCTGTGCATGCTCATGGGCGGGCAGATCAATCTCCTCGTCCTCGACGAGCCGACCAACCACCTCGACATCGCCAGCCGCGAGTGGATGGAGGACGCGCTCTCGGACTATGAGCAGACGCTGCTCTTCGTCTCGCACGACCGCTATTTCATCGAAAAGTTCGCCACCCGCATCTGGACGCTGGAAAACGGACGCCTCAGCGACTTCCGCGGTCCCTGGAGCGAGTACGGGCAGTGGCGCGCGCGGCAGGCCGTCTTCCGTCAGAGCGCGGAGAAGGACGAGAAAAAAGAAAAGCGCGACACGAGAGCGCCGCGCCCGGGAAACGCCGAGCGGCTGATCGCCAAAACCGAAAAGGAGATCGCCGCGCTGGAGGAAACGCTCGCCTCGCTCGCGCGCGAGGAGATCGAGAACGCCAGCGACTATCAGAAGCTCCTGGAGATCGCCGCAAAGCGGGAGGAGCTCGAGGCGAAGCTGACGGCGCTGTATGAAAAATGGGAGGAACTGAACGCATGAGAACGCAAAGCGAAAAGAAGGCGCGCGGCCGCCTTTGGGCCGTCGTCAGCGCCGCGCTCGCTGCGATCGCCTTTTTCCTGCGCTTCGCCCTGCGCGGCTACGCCTGGTGGGGCTATACGGCTCTTTTCGTTGCGGCGCTCGTCGTGCTGCACCGCTTTCTTCCCGCCGCGCTGTGGAAGGCCGTCGTCGCGCTCGTGTGTCTCGGGCTCGCCTACTTCTGCTTTGTCGAGAGTTTTATCATCAAAAACGCCCGCACCGACCCCGACGACGGGCGGGACTATCTGATCGTGCTCGGCGCGGCGGTCTACGGCGATCAGCCCTCGCTGACGCTCGTGCGCCGCATGGAGGGCGCGATGGATTACCTCGCGCGCTACCCCGATTCCGTTGCGATCGTCTCCGGCGGCATGGGCGCGGGCGAGACGGTCACGGAAGGGCAGGCCATGTACGAGTGGATGACCGCGCACGGCGTCGACCCGGCGCGCATCATCGTCGAGGACAAGGCCACCTCCACGGAGGAAAACCTCAAAAACTCCTTTGCGATCATCCGCGCGCGCTCAGGCGAGCCGCAGGGCCGGGTCGCCATCGTGTCGAGCGCCTATCATCTTTACCGCGCCAAGCTCTTCGCGCAGAAGCTCGGCGTGACGGACGCCGCGGGCGTCGCCGCGCCCTGGGGCTATTTCTTCGTGATGCTCAACTACTTCATCCGCGAGGCCTTCGGCGTCACCCATTTCTGGGTGTTCGGGAACTGATAATCACACAAAAAACGGCGCAGGACGGGAAACCGCCCTGCGCCGTATTTTCGTTTTTCGGTTATTCCCAGCCCTGCATCCGGTCGAGCACCGCGAAGAGGGCGTGCTCGCGCTCGTCGATCATGCCCGTTTCGTCTCCGAAGCCCATAAGCCGCGAGGATGTGAGATTTTCCTCCCACTCCGGAAGCCCCGCGCCGTTCGGGTCGCCCGTCTCGGCGAAGTTTGCCCAGTACGAGAGCATTTGTGCGCTCAGCTCGCGGTCCCGCGCGTCGTAGAGCTTCGAGTCCGCAGGGATGTTGCCGTAGCAGTAGACCATCTCGCCGCTGTGCCAGGCGCCGAGGCGGCCGTTGGAACGGGAAAAGCGATACTCCCAGACCGGAACGCCGTTCTCGACGGCCAGGCGGTTGAGGCAGTAGTGCGGATAGTCGAAGAAGATCGCGCCGTAGATCTCCGCCCAGTATGCCTGCGCCTCGTCGTCCGTCGCGGCGGGGTACACCGCGAGGATCTCGTCGGCATAGTCCTTGAAATAGGCGCGGAGCTTTTGCTCGTAGTTCTTCATGCTTGCCTGCGAGAGCAGCACGAAGGGGCCGCTCTCCTCGCTGTTGTAGCCGTGGAGGATCGCCTTTTCGTTGTGGACGCCGCGGCGGTAGCTCTCGTAAGGCGTCTGCGTCAGCGCGTAGCCGTCCACGGTCATGTGATGCTGCGTACCCGCCTCGCCCGCCAGCTTCTCCGCGGGAAGCGCGCGCAGCTCGTCGATCGAGCTCACTCCATAGCGTTCTTTCAGCTCTTTCCCGCTTTTCAGCGCCTCGTCCAGCGTGCGGAAGGAGTGCGGCGGCGCGATGGAGGCGACGGTGGAGCTTTCGAGCACGACGCGCTCGAACAGCCCCTTCGCCAGAGGTGAGGTGCACAGCGCGCTCACCGCCGCCGCGCCCGCCGATTCGCCCGCGAGCGTCACGTTGTTCGCATCGCCCCCGAAGGCGGCGATGTTGTCCCGCACCCACTCGAGCGCCATGATCTGGTCGAGCAGGCCGTAGTTGCCCGTCGTGCCGTTGGGCGACTCGGCCATCAGCTCCTCGTCCGCGAGGTAGCCGAACACGCCGAGACGGTAGCCCATGTTGACGACGATCACGCCCTCGCGGGCGAGCCCCAGACCGCTGTAATCGGCGTACCAGGGCTGCCCCGTCTGCAGCGAGCCGCCGTGGACGTACACGTACACGGGCAGGCCCGCGACGTCGCCCGATGGCTTCCAGACGTTGACGTAGAGCGCGTCCTCGCTCACGGGCTCGATCGAATTGTCCGAGAGGGAGATCTTATAGTCGTGATAGCCGATGATCTGCGCGAGGGAATTGTAGATCGGCAGATTGGTCGGCTGCATGCTCATCGGCGCGAAATGATCGCACAGCAGCGTGCCCTCCCAGGCGTCCGGCTCCTGGGGCTCGCGCCAGCGCAGCTCGCCCACCGGGGGCTTGGCGTAGGGAATGGCCGTATAGATCTCCACCGCACCGTCGGCGCTGAGGACGCCCTGCACCTTGCCCTTGCGCGTCAGCACGACCGGCGAGCGGGCACTCTCCTTCCCTTCTGCCGCGGGGACGGCCTTCACGGGCGGCCAGCTGAGGAAAAGGATAACGGCAAAGAGCGCGATCCAGCCGAGAAAGCACAGCGCGCGCAGGCCTTTTTTCTTCGCGCGGCCGTGAACACAGAGGAACAGCAGCGCCGAGGCCGCGCACAGGCAGAAGCCCGCGAGCGTGTTCTTGTTCAGTTCCAGCACCGCGAGCATCAGCGCAAGCAGCAGCGCGAATCCGATCCAAAAGCCGATTTTTCGTTTTTTCATGCCAGATCCTCCGCCGGTTTTTTCATATTATATCTCCCGCGCTCTCTTGCGTCAATCGCTCCGGCCTTGCCGAAGCGGAGCGGAGTATGATAGAATATGTTGAAAACATGGTTCTGGGGAGGAAACCCATGCTGTACATCATGCGACACGGAAAAACAGACTGGAACGCCGCGCACCGGCTGCAGGGCCTGACCGACATTCCTCTCAACGACGAGGGGCGGCACATGGCCGAGCGTGCACGCGAGGAGATCCGGGACGTGCCTTTCGATGTGTGCTATTCCTCGCCGCTGCGGCGCGCGAGGGAGACCGCCGAGATCGTCCTGCGCGGGCGGGGAGTCCCCATTCTGACGGACGATCGGCTGCGGGAGATGAGCTTCGGCGTCTGGGAGGGCGTCGCGGACAGTTTTCGTATCCCCGACTGCCCCGTGAACGTCCTCTTCCGCGCGCCCGAGAAATACGTCGTCCCCGTCGAGGGCGGCGAGAGCTTCGACGAGCTCTTCGCGCGCACGGGGCAGTTCCTGCGCGAGGTCGCCGAGCCTCTGCTCGCCGCGGACAAGGACGTGCTGATCGTCGGCCATGGTGCGATGAACTGCGCGATCGTCTCACAGCTCCGCGATCTGCCGCTCGCGGAATTCTGGAGCGCCGGGATCGAAAACTGTAAGCTGATGCGGCTGAAATAACCGGCATCAAAAAAAGCACCCTCCCCGGGAGGGTGCTTTTTATGTCTGTCCGGGAACGCTGATCAGTTCTCCAGCATCAGGCGGATGATCTCCTTGTCGGTCTCCTGCATGCCCAGGCGGGCCAGACGTCCGACGATGTCGATCGTCTTCTCCACGCCTTTCTTGACGATGCCGTCGCCGCCGTAGAACTCGTTGCCGCTCTGGTACATCGCAAGCCCCAGCAGACCCGCGTCCACGGCCTCGGCGATCTTGGCGGCGCAGCTGGCCTTCGCGCCGTCGCAGACGATGCCGGAGGTCACCGCCACGGTGTTGACGACCGTGTGGGCGATCACGTCGAAGCGTCCGCCCTGGAGATAGGCGATGCCCGCCGCCGCGCCCGCTCCCGCGCTGACCGCGCCGCAGTAGGCGCTCAGCCGGCCGATGCCGGTCTTGAGGTGGATCGTCACAAGGTTCGACACGCACAGCGCGCGCAGCAGTTCCTCATGACTTTTGCCCGTTTCGCGGGCGTAGACGATGACCGGGACGGAGGTGGTGATGCCCTGGTTGCCGCTGCCGGAGTTGATGATCACCGGCATCTCGCAGCCGTTCATGCGCGCGTCGCTGCCCGCGGCGGCCCAGGCGCGCAGCTTGTAGCCGAGGTCGCTGCCGTTCCTGCTCAGCAGCGTTTTGCCGACGTTCGCGCCATAGCTGTTCTTCAGGCCCTCCTCGGCGATGGCCATGTTGTAGGCGATCTGCCGCTCGAGGATCTCGCACACGTCTTCGATCTTCACGTTGTCGGCGAAGTCGATGATGCGCTCGACGCTCAGCGAGCCGCGCTCGGTCAGGCTCTCCTCTCCGTCGCCTTCGCTCACCTTCTCCAGCAGCGTCTCGCCGTTTTTGCGGATCGTGACGATGTTGGTGTGGAAGTCCGTGATGCGCACATACGCGCTCTCCTCGCCGCGCCGGACCGTCACGGCGATGTCGAAGATGTGCGGCGTGTCGGCGTGCTCGACCTCGATCGGCGTTTTGTTCAGATACTCCCCGATCGCGGCGATCTGCAGCGAGCTGACGGAGGCGAGCACCTGCAGCTCGGCTCCGGCGTTTCCGGCCACGACGCCCGCGGCGGCCGCCGCGGGGAGGCCCTTGAGCCCGCCCGTATTCGGCACGACGACGCTCTTGACGTTCTTGATGATGTTGCCGCTGGCCTCGACGAGCACGCGCTCGGGCATCGCGCCGAGCGTCTCGCGCGCCTTCGCAGCGGCGTAGGCCACGGCGATCGGCTCGGTACAGCCCATTGCGGGCAGCAGTTCTTCTTTGAGGATCTGGATGAATTCCTGATAACAGCGCGAACAGCTTGCCATATCTGTCTCCTTTCAGACGGCACAAAGACCCGAAGGACCTTATCGAGCTGTCCTTCGGGCCCTTGTTGTTTACGGGTTCATCGTATAGTTGGGCGCTTCCTTGGTGATATAGATATCGTGCGGGTGGCTCTCCTTGAGGCCCGCGCCGGTAATGCGGACAAAATGGGTCTTTGTGCGCAGCTCTTCGATGTTGTGCGCGCCGCAGTAGCCCATGCCGGAGCGCAGGCCGCCCATCATCTGGAATACGGTCTCGGATACCGGCCCGCGGAACGGAACGCGCCCTTCGACGCCCTCGGGGACGAGCTTCTTGTTGTCCTGCTGGAAATAGCGATCCTTCGAGCCCTTCTGCATCGCGCCGATGCTGCCCATGCCGCGGTAGACCTTGAACTGGCGGCCCTGGAAGACCTCGGTATCGCCGGGG
>JAFSJZ010000056.1 GCA_017449185.1 Oscillospiraceae bacterium | reverse complement strand
GAGCTGATCGCGATCCGCGACAAGTACGGCGACGAGCGCCGCACCGAGATCCAGGACGTCGAGGACGAGATCGACATCGAGGACCTGATCGAGGAGAAGAGCTGCGTCTACACGCTCACGCACGGCGGCTACATCAAGCGCCTGCCCGTGGCCGAGTACCGCGCCCAGGGCCGCGGCGGCCGCGGCGTGCGCGCGATGGCCACGAAGGACGAGGACTATACCGAGACGGTCTTCACGGCCTCGACGCACGACAACATCCTGCTCTTCACCGACCGGGGCCGCGTCTACGTCAAGAAGGGCTATCAGATCCCGGAGGCCGGGCGCAACGCGCGCGGCACGAACATCGTCAACATCCTGCAGATCGAGAAGGATGAGAAGATCAGCGCGATGATCTGCGGCCGCGGCGTCGACACGGGCAGCTACCTCGTGTTCGTCACGCGCAACGGCACGGTCAAGCGCATGGAGCAGAAGGCCCTGAAGAACATCCGCTCCAGCGGCATCCGCGCGCTGACCCTCGAGGAGGGCGACGAGCTGATCACCGTCCTGCAGACCGCGGGCGACGAGCAGATCTTCATCGGCACGCACGGCGGCATGGCGGTCTGCTTCAACGAGACCGACGTGCGCGCCACGGGCCGCACGGCCATCGGCGTGCGCGGCATCCGGCTGCGCGGCGGCGACTTCGTCGTCGGCGCGGGCGCGAGCGGAGAAGGGCTCGACGTGCTGTCCATCACCGAAAAGGGCTACGGCAAGCGCACCGACCTCGGCGAGTACAGCGTGCACGGCCGCGGCGGCGTCGGCATCAGGAATTACTCCGTCACCGACAAGACCGGCCCCGTGGCCGCGATCAAGATGGTGGGCGAGAGCGACGACCTGCTCGTCATCACGAACGACGGCACGATCATCCGCACCCCGGTCGAGCGTATCTCGCGCCTGGGGCGCGCCACGCAGGGCGTGCGCGTCATGCGCCTTTTAGAGGGCAGCCGCGTCATCGACATCGAAAAGCTCGAGCCCGAGCGCGAAGAGGAAAGCGTCGAGACGGAGAATCCGGAAGAATAGCGGCCCGCCGCTGCCGGGGGCAAAAAAAGGCAAGGCGTTATAGTTTTTAAAGTACGGAGCCCTTGTTCCCCCTTTGGGGGAAGTGTCCCGAAGGGGCGACAGGGGGCTTGTGCAGAAACGGAACACCCCTACCGGCCGCTTTGCGGCCACCTCCCCCGGAGGGGGGAGGCAAGCGCGCGAAAGGAGCGTAACGATGGACAACAAGAACAATCGTCAGACGAAGAAAAAGCGCAAGGGAGGCGGCTGGTGGCTGCTGTTCCTGGTCTTCCTCTGGGCCGTCAACGGCATTGACGGCGCAGGGATCTCGCACTTTTTCCAGCGGCTGCAGCGGAAGCTCCGCACCGGCAGCATCGACACGAAAGCGCTCATCGCCGCCGTCTCGGCGGTCGTCGTGCTCGTCATTCTGGTCATCGTCGTCTCCACCGTGGCGAAAAGGGTCAAAGACAAGCGCTTCGACGGCATCCGGACAAAGCGCGGGAATTCCGTCTCCGTCAGCCCCATGAGCGGACAGCGCGTGCAGCATTCGCACGACCGCCTCTCCGGCTACCACGGCGAGGAGAACGGCTTCGACCACTGGAAGAAGCAGCTTGACGGCTTCCTCGAAGCCGGCATCATCGACCGCGCAGAGTACAAGGTCCTGCTCGAGCGGCGCAGGCGCTGATAATGTCCGGATTCTAGTATCTGGTTTCCGGTATCGCTCTTCTGTACACTGGAAACTCGGAGAAACCTATGAAAACAGTTGAGGTATATACCGACGGCGAGGATGGCTGCGCCGCCTCGATGATCAAAAGCCGTCCGGCTCGCCGCTCACGCGGCAACCGCCGGACATGGCAGCAAGCGCCGTCGGAGCTTTACGGAAGCAAGAGGCAATATGCCAATGAAAACAGTTGAGGTATATACCGACGGCGAGGACGGCTGCGCCGCCTCGATGATCAAAAGCCGTCCGGCTCGCCGCTCACGCGGCAACCGCCGGACATGGCAGCAAGCGCCGTCGGGGCGTCCGGTTGTCGAAAGCAGGTGCTTCCATGAAAACAGTTGAGATCTACACCGACGGCGCTTGCAGCGGCAATCCCGGCCCCGGGGGCTGGGGGGCGATCCTGCGCTACGGAGGGCATGAAAAGGAGCTCTCCGGCGGCGAGGCGCTGACCACCAACAACCGCATGGAGCTCACGGGCGTCATCGCGGCGCTCGAGGCCCTGAAGGAGCCCTGCGTCGTCGAGCTCCGGTCCGACTCGAAGTACGTGATCGACGCGCTCGAAAAGGGCTGGGCCGTCAAATGGCGGCAAAACGGCTGGAAAAAGCCCGATAAAAAGCCTGCCCTCAACCCCGACCTGTGGGAAAAGCTGCTCGGGCTGACCGAAAAGCACGAGATGCGGTACCACTGGGTCAAGGGCCACGCCGAGAACGAATACAACAACCGCTGCGACGCGCTCGCCGTGGCGGCCAGAGAGCGATTTGCCGGGGAGGATGCGTGAAGATAGACTACCGCGACAAGCCCATCAAGATCTTCATGGCCTATGTGTACGCGCACAAGGGCCTGTTCGCGATCGACATGGTCTGCGCGCTGGCCGTGGCTGTGATCGACCTCGTGTTCCCCTACGTCTCGCGCACCGCGATGAACACGCTGCTGCCGCAGAAGATGTTCACGACTTTCTTCGTCGTGATGGCGATCATGGTGGCGGCGTATTTCCTCAAAAGCGTGCTGTACTATGTCATCACGGTCGTGGGGCACCGCATGGGCGTGCTGACCGAGTCGGACATGCGCCGCGACATCTTCACCCACATGCAGGACCTGAGCTGCAGCTTCTATGACAAGAACCGCACCGGCGTGCTGATGAGCCGCATCACCTCCGACCTCTTCGAGGTCACGGAGCTAAGCCACCACGGGCCGGAGAACATCGTGATCTGCACGCTGACGATCCTCGGCGCGCTCGCGGTGCTCTTCACGATCCGCTGGGAGCTGGCCCTCGCGCTGGCGGTGATTTTGCCGCTGTGCCTGTGGTTCACGCTCTCGCAGCGCCTGCGCATGAAGCGCGCGAACGTCGAGGTCAAGCGCAAGACCGCCGAGATCTATTCCGCCATCGAGAGCAGCATCTCCGGCGTGCGCACGGCCAAGGCCTTCGCCAACGAGCACGTCGAGCACGAGAAGTTCGAATCCGCCAACGCCCTCTTTCGCGGCGCGAAGGTCGAATACTACAAGTCGATGGGCCTGTTCATGAGCGGCATGGAGTTCACCACCGGCATCATGCAGGTCGTGGTCGTGGCCTTCGGCGGATACCTGATCATGCGCGGAAAGATGGATTACATCACGCTCATCACCTTCTCGCTGTATGTGTCCACCTTCGTCACGCCCGTCAGAAAACTCGCGCAGTTCTCCGAGCAGTACATGCAGGGCGCGGCGGGCTTCGAGCGCTTCCTCGAGATCATGCGCACCGAGCCGGAGATCCGGGACCGCCCCGACGCGGAGGAGCTGAAAGACGTCGTGGGACGCATCGAATACCGCGGCGTCAGCTTCGCCTACTCCAACGGCGTGCCGGTCCTGAGCGGCGTCGACCTCTCCGTCGAGCCGGGACAGACGCTCGCCCTTGTCGGTCCCTCGGGCGGCGGCAAGACCACGCTCTGCCAGCTGCTGCCGCGGCTCTACGACGTGACGGGCGGGGCTGTGCTCGTGGACGGGCACGACGTGCGCGACCTCACGCAGGCCAGCCTGCGGCGCGCCATCGGCATGCTGCAGCAGGACGTCTTTCTCTTCGCCGGCACGATCCGCGAAAACATCCGATACGGACGGGGCGACGCCACCGATGAGGAGATCGTCGCCGCGGCGATCCGCGCCGAGATCCACGACGAGATCATGGCCCTGCCGGACGGCTACGACAGCTATATCGGCGAACGGGGCGTGATGCTCTCCGGCGGGCAGAAGCAGCGCGTCTCGATCGCGCGCATCTTTCTGAAAAACCCGAAGATCCTGATCCTGGACGAGGCCACCTCCGCGCTTGACACCGTGACGGAGCAGCGTATCCAGGCCTCGCTCGACGCGCTCTCGCAGGGGCGCACCTCGATCATCATCGCCCACCGGCTCTCGACGATCCGCCACGCGGACACGATCGCCGTCGTCGAGGGCGAGCAGATCGTGGAAAGAGGCAGTCACGAGGAATTGATGGCGAAAGGCGGCGTTTATGCCGGGCTCGTCCGGGCACAGTCTTTTGCCGAAGACCGCAAAGAAAAGGAGAAAGAGACATGCTGACGCTGCGAAAAGGCGGACACCGCGACCTGGAGCGCTATTACGGCCTGATGGAGGTCGATTTCGACAGCGAGGAACTCCTGGGCAAGCTCGCGCTCCATCGTGCGATCTCGAAGGGCGAGGCGGAGCTGCTCATCGCCTATGACGACGAGACGAAGCTCGAGGGCGCCTACGCGCTGGTGCTCTGCCGCGGGATGTACGGCTATGTGCTGCTCAAATATCTCGCGGTCTTTCCGTGGTACCGCGGGCGCGGCCTCGGCGTGGAGACGATGCGCCTCATCCACAAGCGCTACGCCGAGAAGCAGGGCGTGATCGCCGAGCTCACCGAGTTCGACGACCCCGAGCCGGATCATCTCAAAAAGCTTTATCGCTTCTTCGGGCGCTTCGGCTATGAGGAGATCGCGAGCGACTACCGCATCTCCGGCACGGCGGCGCATGTGTTCGTCAAGCCCATCCGCGGCGAGGGCGAGGACATCACGCCCGTCTATCACCGCGTGCTCACGGACTTTTACAACCGCGTGCTCACGCCCGCCGCCATGGCGCGGATGATCGACGTGAAGCCTGTGGGGAAATAAAGGCGATCTCCCGTATATACGAATGTAGGGCGGCCCTCGCGGCCGCCCGATTGTTTTGGCTCCCTCGTGTAAAGAGAGCTGTCTGCGCAGCAAACTGAGGGATTGTCGTTTCTTTTGAGAGCTGCTCAGTGTCCATTTTCTCTTTGCTCGTGCAGAGGACGGGAGAAACGATCCCCTTTCTCTTGCTTGTCCAAGAGAAAGGGGGGAAAGAGAATGACACAAGGGAGGGGAAGATTGCGAATTCTTCCCCTCCCTTGACCCACCCTAATTGAAACGCCTCAAGAGGGGGATACCCCCTCTTAAGAATCTCCCCTCTGTTGTACTGACTTGAAAACCTTCTGCTTCCGAATATCCTTTCTCGCAGGGGCTGCAGCCGCAGCCCCTGAAAGCACAGACCAACCATTTTCGCTTGTAGGGGACGGCGTCCTCGACGTCCCGCCTCCCCGCAGGGAAAACAGGGGCGGCGACTGCCGCCCCTGCGAGAAGCATGATTCCTTGGCTGAAAGCTATCAGATTAGTACAATGTCAGGGTGGATCAAAGGAGGGGAGAAGTCCCCTCCTTTGCCGTTTCAATTAGGGAGAGTCCAGAGAGGGGAAGAAATCGGAATCTTCCCCTCTCTGGCGTGCTTTCTCTTTTTGTCCACTTTCTCTTTGCACGAGCAAAG
>JAFSJZ010000055.1 GCA_017449185.1 Oscillospiraceae bacterium | reverse complement strand
TCCTTGACAACATGGATCTCGAGCGAGAGCGCGGCATCACGATCAAGGCCCGCGCCGTGGGACTGAGCTACCGCGATAAGGCGGGCGAGGATTACACCCTCAACCTCATCGACACGCCGGGCCACGTCGACTTCAACTACGAGGTCAGCCGCAGCCTCGCGGCCTGCGAAGGCGCGGTGCTGATCGTCGACGCCTCTCAGGGCGTCGAGGCGCAGACGCTTTCGAACACCTATCTGGCCCTTGACAACGATCTGGAGATTGTGCCCGTCATCAACAAGATCGACCTGCCCGCGGCCGACCCGCAGCGGGCCAAGGACGAGATTGAGGAGATCATCGGCATCCCCGCGCAGGACGCGCCGGAGATCAGCGCCAAGCTGGGGCTGAACATCGACGCCGTGCTGGACGATATTGTGAAGAAGGTGCCGACGCCGAAGGGCGATCCCGACGCGCCGCTCAAGGCGCTGATCTTTGACAGCCAGTACGACAACTACCGCGGCGTCATCGTGCTCGTGCGCGTGTTCGACGGCGTTCTGCGCAGGGACGCCGAGGTGCTGCTCATGTCCACCGGTGCGCGCTACAAGGTCGTCGAGGTGGGTCATCTGCGTCCCATCGGCCTCGATCCCTGCACCGAGCTCGGCGCGGGCGACGTGGGCTATTTCACGGCCAGCATCAAGAACGTGGCCGACACGCAGGTGGGCGACACGGTCACCGAGCCCGAGCGTCCCGCCGCCGAGGCCCTGCCGGGCTACCGCCCCGCGCGGCCGATGGTCTACTGCGGCATCTACACCGAGGACGGCTCAAAATACCCGGATCTGCGCGATGCGCTCGAGAAGCTCAAGCTCAACGACGCCTCGCTCTCCTTCGAGCCCGAGAGCTCCGTGGCTCTCGGCTTCGGCTTCCGCTGCGGCTTTCTCGGCATGCTGCACATGGAGATCATTCAGGAGCGGCTCGAGCGCGAGTTCAACCTTGAACTTGTCACGACCCTGCCCTCCGTCATCTACAGGGTCACCAAAACCGACGGCACGGTCGTCATGGTCGACAACCCGCACAACTACCCCGATCCGGCGGCGATCGCCACAGCGGAGGAACCATACGTCAGGGTCTCGATCATCACGCCGGAGGAGTTTGTGGGCAACATCATGCCCTTGTGCCAGGACCGGCGCGGCGAGTACAAAAACATGCAGTATCTCGACAGCCGCCTCGTGGAGATGCACTACGAGATGCCGCTCAACGAGATCATCTACGACTTTTTCGACACGCTCAAGGCCCGTACGAAGGGCTACGCCTCGCTTGACTACGAGCTTTCAAGCTACCAGAAGAGCGAGCTCGTCAAGGTCGATATGCTGCTCAACGGCGAGAAGGTCGACGCGCTGAGCTTTATCGCCCACCGCGACAAGGCCTATCCGCGGGCGCGCAAGCTGTGCGAGAAGCTCAAGGACAACATCCCGCGCCAGCTCTTCGAGGTGCCGATCCAGGCGGCCATCGGCGGCAAGATCATCGCCCGCGAGACGGTCAAGGCCCTGCGCAAGGAC
>JAFSJZ010000054.1 GCA_017449185.1 Oscillospiraceae bacterium | reverse complement strand
ATGGTGTCGACATTCGTCACATCCGCGTAGGTCTCGGAACGCAGACGACGGCAGCGCTTGGTGTCCTTCTTGGTGAGGATATGGCTCTTGTAAGCGTGGGCGCGCTTGACCTTACCGGTCTTGGTGAGATTGAATCTCTTCTTGGCACCGCTGTGCGTTTTCAGTTTAGGCATGGTTTTATCTCCTTTTCTGATTAAACAGGAAAACACCTGCTTATTTTACGGTTGTCTTACTCCGCCTTCTCTTCGACCGGAGCGGCGGGTTCGGCCGTCTGCTCGGCCGGGGCGGGCTTGGGGGCTTTGGGCTTGCCGGGCTTTTTCGGCGCGGTCTGCGGCTTGGGAGAGAGGAACATGGACATGTTGCGTCCCTCCAGCTTCGGCGCCTTGTCCAGGTTGGCGATGTCGGCGCACTTGGCCGCAAAATCGCGCAGAATGACGCCGCCGATCTCGGTGTGCGCCATTTCTCTGCCGCGGAAGCGGATGGAGACCTTCAGGCGGTTGCCTTCGGCAAGGAATTTCTGGCCGTTCTTGAGCTTGGTGTTGAAGTCGTTGGTGTCGATGCTCGGAGACATACGGATCTCCTTGATCTCGATCACGCGCTGGTTCTTCTTGGCTTCCTTTTCCTTTTTCGTCTGCTCGAAGCGGTACTTGCCGTAGTCCATAATGCGGCACACCGGCGGGTTGGAGCCGGGCGCGATCTTGACCAGGTCATATTCCTGCTCGGTGGCGATGCGCAGCGCTTCCTCGCTCGACATGATGCCGAGCTGTTCGCCGTCGACGCCGATCAGGCGCACTTCCCTGTCGCGGATCTCTTCGTTGATCTGATGGTCTGTGTTAGCGATTGTTGCCCACCTCCATAGTTTTGCAAGGCATGAAAAAAGCACGGATGCACAGCATCCGCACACACAAGACGACATACGCCTCCCCTTGGGGAGACTTACGCGCTATTGACCGCGCCCGACCAAATGTCGGCGGGTGAGGTTGGCGGATCGCCGTACCTACTTTGTTTTAAGCTCGTTTAATATAACAGGTCGCCCGGCACTTGTCAAGCGTTTTTTCTTGAAAACAAAGTCTTTTTTCGATAAAAAAGCTTCCCGCCGGGGCGGGAAGCCTTTTTAAGCGACTATGCTCAATACGTCTGCTCCGGCTCCTGCGTCGGCTCGGCCTGCTTTTCCTGTGCGATCGCAAGCTTGACGATGCGGCTGGTGCCCAGACGCTCGGCGCCGAGATTGATGAAATCCTCGGCGTCCTGCAGCGAGGAGATGCCGCCCGCGGCCTTGACCTTGACGCGCTCCGGGCAGTTCTCGCGCATGAGCTTGACATCTTCCCGCGTGGCGCCGCCAGTGGAAAAGCCGGTAGAGGTCTTGATATACTCCGCCCCGCTGTCGGACACGATGCGGCAGAGCTGCAGTTTCTCCTCCTCGGTGAGCAGGCAGCATTCGATGATGACTTTCAGAAGCTTGCCCTCGGTGGCCTTGCGCACGGCGGCAATGTCCTTTGCCACCTCGTTCCAGGCCTTGTCCTTGACCATGGAGAGGTTGATGACCATATCGATCTCGTCTGCGCCGCAGCGCACCGCGTCGGCGGCCTCGAAGGCCTTGGCGGCGGTGGTCATATAGCCGTTGGGGAAGCCGATGACCGTGCAGATCGTGAGCTTGTCGCCCACATAGCGCTTTGCGCCCGCGACATGGCAGGGCGGGATGCAGACGCTGGCGCAGTGATAGCGCATGGCCTGGTCGCAGAGCGTACGGATCTCCTCCGCCGTGCAGTCGACGCGCAGCAGGGTATGGTCGCATTTTTCCAGAATTTCGCTGATATCCATATTCAAAACTCCTTTGTGCCGATTTCTGACGATACTGACAATAGTATAATCCATCGCTCCGTCATATTCAAGTGCCGCTCTTGAATAGACTGCAAGTAGACAAACGAAGGAGAAGGACGGATCTGCCATGGACGAACTTATTCGGAACAATCACGTACTGCTGCGCGGTACGCCCTGCGGCGAGCCTCTGTGGTCGCACGCCGCACGCGCGCAGGACTTTTATACTCTGCCGCTCGAGGTGCGCCGCCTCTCCGGCGCGGCGGACACGCTCAACCTGACGCTTCGCGCCTCCGCGCTCACAGGCCTCTCCCCTGGCATCCCGCTGGAAGTCGAGGGCGAGCTGCGCAGCTTCAACAGCCGCCGGGACGACTGGCCGCGGCTCGTCATCTCGGTCTTTGTCCGCAGCGTCCGCCCCACGCACGAGGAGGACGAAAACCTTGTCGAGCTGCGCGGCACACTCTGCAAAACGCCGAAGCTGCGCCGCACGCCGCTGGGGCGGGACATCTGTGATCTGCTGCTGGCGGTCAACCGCAGCTACGGCCGCTCGGACTATCTGCCCTGTATTTGCTGGGGTCTCACGGCGCGCGAGGCCGCTCTCCAGGAGGTCGGCGCAAAACTGGCGCTGCGCGGGCGCATCCAGAGCCGCCGCTATCTCAAGCAGACTGCGCTGGGTGAAGAGGAACGCGTCGCCTTTGAGGTCTCGGCCGCGGAGATCGAATTTTTGTAATCCGGCGCTCTGATAAACAGACAGCCTCGGGCGTTGCCCGAGGCTGTCTGTTTCAAATCAGTCTTTCGATCTCGCTCTCGCCGAAGAGCATGACGCCGTGCGCGCGCAGCTTTTCCGCTGTCAGGCCGTCGCCCTCGATCAGCGTGCCGGTAAAGCTGCCGTCGTAAATCTGCCCGTTCCCGCAGGAGGGGCTGTTTTCCTTGAGCAGCGCCGTGCGGCAGTCAAAACGCCCGCACAGGCGGCAGGCGGTATCCGCACCGCGCGCGAAAGCCGCCGTGACGTCTTTCCCCGTGCGGGCAAACACGCCTCCGTTCCGGCGTTCGCTCGGCTCGCGGGGAACAGGGAGACCTCCGGCGACTTCCGGACAGACAGGCACGAGCGCCCACTTTTCTTTCAGGGCAAGGAGCGTCTCTTCCTCCAATGCGTTGTTTCCGCCGCTGTACTTGCAGTCGAAGCCCAGCAGACAGGCGCTGACGAGCAGACGTCTCATTCCTTTTCCGCCGCGGCAAGCGCGGAGGCGTAGACCTGTTCGGTCCGCGCGTCGAAACAGACCATTCGCGCCTCCTCGATCTCCTTATGCGAAGCGAGGTAGTCCCGGATCGCCGTGACGGCGATCTGTGCCGCCCGCTCGAGCGGAAAGCGATACACGCCCGTGGAGATCGAGGGAAAGGCGACGGTCCTGCATCCGTTCTCCGAAGCGAGTCTCAGGCTGTTGAGATAACAGGAGCGCAGCAGCTCATCCTCGCCGTAAGCGCCGCCGTGCCAGACGGGACCGGGCGTGTGGATGACGAACTTCGCCTTCAGGTCGTAGCCCTTTGTGATCTTCGCCTCGCCCGTGCGGCAGCCGCCGAGCATGCGGCATTCCTCCAGCAGCCGCGGACCGGCCGCGCGGTGGATCGCGCCGTCCACTCCCCCGCCGCCGAGCAGCGAGCAGTTGGCGGCGTTGACGATGGCGTCTGTGCTCTCGCGGGTGATGTCCCCGCGGACGACAAGGAGTTTCCCCATATTCAAGCCCTCACTTTATTTCGATTTCGATTGTTCCCTCGTTCGCCGAGAGCGCGATCACGGAGGTGCTTTCGCCGCGTCGCTCGATGATCTTCTGCGCGAGGACGTCCTCGATCTTCTTTTGGATCAGGCGGCGCAGGTTGCGCGCGCCGTAAGTGACGGAGTAGGCCTCCCTGACCAGATAGTCGATCAGGCTGCCGTCCCAGGACAGGGTAATGTTCTTCTCCTCGAGAAGCTGCTTCACCTCGCCGAGCATGAGCGCGGCGATCGCGCGGAAGTTCTCCTCGTCGAGCTGGCGGAAGCAGACGACCTCGTCCACGCGGTTGAGGAACTCGGGGCGCAGGAAGTCGTTCAGCGCTTTCATCGTGCGCTCGCGGCTCATGTCGCTCAGGCTGCCGCCGAAGCCCACGCTGCCGGATTTGCTGTTGCTGCCGGCGTTCGTGGTCATGATGATGACCGTGTTCTCAAAGTTCACCGTGCGGCCCTGTGCGTCGGTGATGCGGCCGTCGTCGAGGATCTGCAGCAGGATGTTCATCACATCCGGGTGCGCTTTCTCGATTTCGTCAAAGAGCACGACGCTGTAAGGCTTGCGGCGGATCTTCTCGGTAAGCTGTCCGGCCTCGTCATAGCCGACGTAGCCGGGGGGCGAGCCGATGATGCGCGAAACGGAGAACTTCTCCATGAATTCGGACATATCGAGGCGGATCAGCGACTCGGGCGAGTCGAAAAGATCCGCCGCAAGGCGCTTGACCAGTTCCGTCTTGCCCACGCCGGTGCCGCCGACGAAGATAAAGCTCACGGGCTTGCGCTTGACCTGCAGCCCCACGCGGCTGCGCCGGATCGCGGCGCACACGGCGTCCACAGCCTCGTCCTGCCCGATGATATGCTCCTTGAGCCGTTTGTCCAGATTGGCCAGACGCTCGAACTCATCCTCACGGATCGAAGAAGCCGGGATCTTGGTCCACAGCTCGATGATCCGCGCCAGATTGTCCATTGTCAGCGCCGGACGCAGGTCCTTCAGAGAGGCAATCTCTTCCTCGAGCTGCATCTCGCGGCTGCGCAGCTCCGCAATGCGGGCATAGCGGCGGTCAAGCTGCTCCTCGGTAAGCGACTGGACGGCCTGCGCGCCGTCTGACATCAGCGCGTCGCGCTCGAAGCGGATGTTCTCGAGGTCGCGCTCGGCGGTCATGCGGCGATTGATGCCCTCGTCCTTGAGATTGACGTCCGAGCAGGCCTCGTCGATGAGGTCGATGGCCTTGTCGGGCAGGAAGCGGTCTGTGATGTAGCGTTCGCTCATCAGCACGGCCTGCCGGCACATCTCGTCGGAGATCGACACGCCGTGGTAGTCCTCGTAATAGTGCGCGATGCCGCGGATGATGCGGATGCTGTCCTCGATCGAGGGCTCGTTGATCGTCACGGGCTGGAAGCGGCGCTCGAGTGCGCTGTCCTTTTCGATGTGCTTGCGGTACTCGGCAAAGGTCGTCGCGCCGATGACCTGGATCTCGCCGCGGCTGAGCGCGGGCTTTAAGATGTT
>JAFSJZ010000053.1 GCA_017449185.1 Oscillospiraceae bacterium | reverse complement strand
GATCTACCTCGACATCGCGATCATCGGCGCGATGCTCGGCATCATCGACACGCTGCTGGTCGGCCGTTATCTCGAAGGAAGGGGGTGGAACGATGGCGCTGCGGATCGTCATTGACGTGCTGATCGCAATCGGCCTGGTTTTCGCCCTGGCCGGTACGAAGGGCATCATCAAAATGCCCGACACCTTCAGCCGCATGCAGGCTTCCACCTGCGTTTCCACGATGGGCGTGATCGGCGTCGCGCTGGGCGCGCTGCTGTACGCGATCTTCATCATGGGCAGCGCCGGGACCGCGATCAAGATCGCGGTGATCGCGCTGCTGATCATCACCGTCAACCCCATCGGCTCCCACGCGATCGCCAAGGGCGCTTACCGCGCCGGCATCCGCCCCGACAAGCCGATGGAAGTCGACGATTATGGGAGGGATCTGGAAAATGAGTAATGTTATGATCATTCTCGACGTTCTGGTCGTCACGGGCCTGATCGTCTCCGCGATCCTTGCCAGCCAGCTCGAGAACCTGCTCTCGGCCGTCATCGCCCTGAGCGTGACCGGCATCTTCGCGGCCGCGGCCTTCCTGATCATGCACGCGCCCGACGTCGCGATCTCCGAGGCGGCCGTCGGCGCTGCGCTCAGCCCGCTGATCTTCATCGTCACCCTGAAAAAGATCAAAGGCAAGGGAGGGGACGAGTCATGAAGAAATTCCTTACTTATGTCTGTCTGGGTGTCCTGCTCGTGGCGATGCTCGCCGGCGCGCTTGGCATGGCGAAATGGGACCGCACCTATGCGGGACAGAACGCCTCTGTCAGCGTGTATGATCTCCAGCAGAAACCGGAGAGCTACAACGACTCGACCGCCGACGGCGCCGCTGCCGCGATCGTGCAGCAGAACCTCTCCGAGACCCACTCGGTCAACGACGTGACTTCGATCGTCTTCGACTTCCGTGGCTATGATACCATGGGCGAGGCCTTCATCCTGATCACGGCCGTGGCCGGCTCCGCTGTCATCCTCTTTACGAAAAAGGCAAAGGAGGAGAAGAAAGATGGAGAATAAGCGTACGTTCAAGAACGTGATCCTGCGCTGCGGCGCGGACAAGATCCTGCCCGTCGCGCTCGTGTACATGTTCTACATCATCCTCCACGGCCACCTGAGCCCCGGCGGCGGCTTCCAGGGCGGCGTGCTGATGGTCGGCATCGTGACGCTGATCTACTTCGGCCACGGCTTTCAGACCACGGTCGACGCGATCCGCCCGCACTTCCTCCACGGCGCGGAGGGCTTTATGTCCATCCTCTACGTCGCGGCGGCCATGCTCGGCGTCGCCTACCTTGGCAACTTCTGCCAGAACGTGTTCAGCAGCGTCGGCAACATCGGCGACCTCTTCAGCTCCGGCACGATCTTCATCATGGATTCGATCGTCGGTCTGAAGGTGCTTACCGGCGTCGGCGTGCTGGCGATCACCATGCTCGGCCTGCTGATGGCCCAGAGCAGCGACGAGAAAGAATGAGGTGTGAGATATGATTACTTATAACTACATCGCCGCTTTCTTCCTCATCGTCCTCGGCTTCTACACGATCGTCGCCAAGTACAACCTGGTCAAGACCGTGATCGGCCTCGGCATCGCGGACTACGGCGTGAACCTGCTGATCATCACGGTGGGCTTTAATCCCGGCGGCACCGCGCCGATCTTCACGGCCGGCGAGCTGACCAAGGCCAGCTACTTCGTCGATCCCATCCCCCAGGCGCTCACCCTGACGAGCATCGTTATCGGCGCCTGCGTCACGGCCATGTCCCTCTCGCTTGTCATCAAGCTGCAGGAGGAGTACGGCACGATCGACACCAGAGAGATAAGGAGGCTGAGAGGATGAGTTTCCTGAGTTATCAACACTTCCCGATCTACTCGGTGATGGCGCTGTTCCTCGGCGCGTTCCTGATCGTCCTCGTGGGGAAATCGAAGTTCCTGCGCAACCTCATCGCCTTCCTCGCCACCGCGATCGCCCTGGGCTGCATGATCATGCTCATCAAGCCGGTCATGCTGAACCATGAGATCATCTGCTACTGGATGGGCAACCGCGCGATGGCCGGCGGCTATGCCATCGGCATCGCGATGGAGGTCGACCAGGTCAGCCTCTTCTTCGGCCTGCTGATCTCCACGGCGGTCTTTGTCGCCTGCGTGTACTCGCTGCAGTACATGGAGCATGACGACAACAAGCCCCAGTATTACACCCTGTTCCTGATGCTCGCCGGCGGCGTGATGGGCCTTGTGCTCTCGGGCGACCTCTTCAACATGTTCATCATGGTGGAGATCCTCACCTTCGCGGCCGTCGCGCTCACCGCGTTCCGCAACAAGGCCTTCGGCGCGCTGGAGGCGGCGTTCAAGTACCTGGTCGTCGGCTGCATGGGCTCGACCTGCATCCTCGCCGGCACGATCATGCTTTACGCCCAGGCCCACACGCTGAACTTCGCCCAGCTGTCGGACATCATCTCCGGCAACATGAATCCCACGACGCTCGTGGCCTTCGCGCTGCTCTACATCGGCTTCTCGACGAAAGCCTTCATCGTGCCGTTCCACCCGCTGGCGGCCGACGCGCACGGCGCGGCTCCGGCCTCCATCTCGGTGCTGATCTCCGGCGTACTGACCAAGAGCGGCGTCTACGCGATCCTCAGGCTTACCTACTTCCTGTTCCAGACGATGCAGCTCGGCTCGATCCAGTTCATGCTGGTCTTCGTCGGCTCCGTGAGCATGTTCGTCTGCGTGACGATGGCGCTGGCCCAGCACGACTTCAAGCGTCTGCTGGCCTTCCACTCGATCTCTCAGATCGGCTATGTGCTTACCGCCATCGGCCTCGGCACCGGCCTCGGCCTCTCCGCCGGCCTCTACCACGCGATGAACCACACAATGTTCAAGGGCCTGCTCTTCCTTGCGGCCGGCGCCGTCCACTACCGCACCGGCACCACGGATCTGCGCAAGCTCGGCGGTCTGGGCAAGAAGATGCCCTGGACCTGCGCCCTGTTCCTCATCGGCGCGGCCTCCATCTCCGGCATCCCGCCCTTCAACGGCTTCGCTTCCAAGTGGATGATCTACCAGGCGACTTACCAGAAGGCGGTCGAGAGCGGAAACATCGGCTTCCTGCTCGCGACGATCGTGGCGCTTATCACCTCGGTGCTCACGCTCGCCTCCTTCGTCAAGGTCACCCAGTCCGTGTTCTTCGGCCAGCTCCGGCCGGAGCATGAGGACGTCAAGGAAGTCCCGGGCGGCATGATCATCGGCATGTGCCTCTTTGCCGCGATCTGCGTTGTGACCGGCCTGTTCCCGAAGCTGGTCACCGACTTCCTCACGGGCCCTGCCGCAAATGCCGCGCTCAACCCGGACAACTACATCAGCTCCATGCTCACCGGCAAGGGTGTCTACAAGACCTACGAGGTCTTTGCCGGCGCCGGCGTGTGGTCGCCCGTCAACTGGATGCTCCTGCTGATGATCGCGCTGCTCGGCGTCACGATCGTGGCGGTCCTGTCGAAGTACGACCAGGTCAGCGAGTCCAAGGACGGCGAGCTTGCCGACACCAAGTACGCCCTCTTCTTCGGCGGCGAAAAGACCGAGTACTCCCAGGTCGGCGGCGAAGACCTGTTCTGGGGCTTCAAACACAACTGGAGACACTATTTCTCGTTCATGCACGAGCTGCACAGCGGCGTGGTCAACGACTACGCGCTCTGGGCGGTCGTCGCGCTTGCACTGGCGATCGTGTTCCTCCAGATCGCGCTCTGATAGGAGGTGGGAAACATGTTTCAGTGGCTTACGGTTTTAGAAACGCTCGGCTATATCCTCGTTTTTCCGGGCTTCCTGTTCTGCTTCCTGGTCGGACTGTTTCTCGCCGGCGTCGACCGCAAGATCGTCGCCAAAATGCAGAAGCGCGTCGGCCCTCCCGTGCTCCAGCCCTTCTATGATTTCTTCAAGCTCTGCGGCAAGGAGACCATCGTCCCCGCCGCCGCGAACAAGGGCATGTTCCTCGCAGCTCCGCTGGTGGGCCTGGCCTCGCTGATCGTGCTGCAGATGTTCATCCCGGTGTTCAATTTCAGCGCCTTTTCCACGATGGCCGACGTCATCGTCATCCTCTACCTGCTGCTGATCCCGGCCCTGGCCATGATCGTCGGCGGCGCGGCCTCCGGCTCACCCTACGCGGGCGTCGGACTGAGCCGTGAGATGGTCACGGTCATCGCCTGCGAGCTGCCGCTGGTGCTGGTGCTCCTCGCGATCACCAAGACCGTCGGCAGCGCCACGGGCAAAGGTTTGGTCTTCTCGATGAGCGAGATCTCCGCCTGGCAGATCGCCAACGGCAGCCTGATCGGCAAGATCAGCATGATCCCGGCCGCGCTGGCCTTCCTGCTGATCATCCCCGGCGAGACCGGCAGCCATCCCTTTGACACGGCCGAGGCCGAGACCGAGATCTGCGAGGGCCTCCTTGCCGAGTACAGCGGCGGACCGCTGGCGGTCTTCAAGCTCAGCCACTCGATCAAGGTGCTCACGCTCGAGAGCCTGTTTGTGGCTCTGTTCCTCGGCGGCATCGGCGGCGGCATCACGAAGCTCGTCTCCTCCTTCGGCCTCGACGCCGCAGCGGCGGGCATGATCGGCGGCCTCATCGGCGCGATCGTGCTGGTGCTGATCTGCCTGGTGATCACAATCGTGTTCATCTCGCTCGTCCATGCCATCACCGCCAGACTGAAGGTCGAGCAGGTCTTCAAGTACTACTGGACCGTCGTCACGGGCCTGGCTCTGCTGAGCCTTGTGCTGGCCTGGTACGGATTCTGAGGAAGGAGGAAGAGATATGTTCAAAAACCTGATCAAGGAGAGCACGGAAAAATCTCCGTGGCTGTTCCACATCAACGCAGGCTCCTGCAACGGCTGCGACATCGAGCTCGTCTCCGTCCTCACCCCGCGCTTTGACGCCGAGCGGCTCGGCTTCAAGCTGGTGGGCAGCCCGCGTCACGCCGACATCGTCGTCGTGACCGGCCCTGTCACCAAGCAGTCCCTGCCGCGCGTGCTGCGCGCGATCTCGCAGGTTCCCGAGCCGCGCTGCATCGTCACGATGGGCTCCTGCCCGCAGTCCGGCAACGTGTTCAAGGACAGCTGGTCCGTCGCG
>JAFSJZ010000005.1 GCA_017449185.1 Oscillospiraceae bacterium | reverse complement strand
GACCAGCTCGCGCTCGTCCCAGATGTGCATGAACATGCTGTCGTGGCCGATGATGTGGCAGGCGATGCCCAGCCACAGGAAGTGGGAGTGCAGTCTCTCCAGCTCCGCGGTGATGACGCGGATGTAGGCGCCTCTCTTGGGAACCTCCAGCTCGTTGATCTTCTCCACGGCCAGCGCGTAGGTAAAGGCGTGAGAGTGCGAGCAGATGCCGCACACACGCTCGACCAGCACGAGGGTCTGGATGGCGTTGCGCTCGGTCGCCAGCTTCTCGATGCCGCGATGATTGTAGCCGACGAAGACCTCGGCGTCCTGGATGATCTCACCCTCGGTGTAGAGCTTGGCGTGGACCGGCTCCTCCAAAGCGGGATGGTAGGGTCCAATGGGAAGAATATAGCTCATTTCTCACCATCCTCCTCTCTGTTCAACCTGCGCAGTTCGCTCAAGGGAGTGACCATGATCTGGCCCTTGCCCTGGGTCTCCAGCATATCCTCCGGCAGGAACAGACGTTTCGAGACGTCCAGTCCCTCGAAGGTGACGCCGAAGAGCTCATTGATCTCACGCTCCGGCCACTGGGCGGCGACATCGTAGATCTCGCCGATGGAGGGAACGGTCATCTCTCCGACCACGTGGTAGGACTCGATGACGGGTTCCACCTGATAGTCGTAGCAGATCTCCATCTGCCCCTCCTTGTTGACGAAGCCGTGGATCATGGTAAGCCAGATCTCGTTCTTCCTCATGCGCTCTGCAACGGGTACGATCTGATCCTTGTCGATCATGATCTTCTTGTACTCTTGCATTCATTTCACCTCTTGTTTTCCCGAATTAAAATGTTTTGCGCATTTTTTATGATAAACGCCTTGTGGGCTCTTATCAACAAATTCTGGGGAGCTGTGCTCCCGCGAGCTTCTGCAGGATGCGGCTGCCGCCGAAAGCGGTGCGCATCACGACCTTGCCGGGGTGGGCCTCCGTGACGCGTCCGATGAGAGCGGCGTTCTTCCCCTCCTCCGTCGCGCGCATCGCAGCGAGCACCCTCTCGGCGTCCTCCGCGGCAGCGACGCAAAGAAGCTTTCCCTCGTTGGCGCAGTAGAGCGGATCGAGCCCCAGCATGTCGCAGGCGGCCTTGACGGCGCCCCGCACCGGGAGCTTGTCTTCCTCCAGCTCGATCGAGTAAGAAGATCCCTCGACGAACTCGCACAGCGTCGTGGCGACGCCGCCGCGCGTGGGATCGCGCAGCACGCGCACCGCCGCGCCGCAGGAGAGGATCGACTCGCACAGGCTGTTCAGGGCCGCACAGTCGGAGCTCAGTTCCCCTTCCATCATGCCGCTGCGCGCGAGCATCACGGCCGTGCCGTGGTCGCCCACCGTGCCGGAGACGAGCACCGCGTCGCCCGGGCGGATGGCCTTCGGGCTGAGGCCGGGGTATTTCAGAAAGCCGATGCCGGCGGTGTTGATATACACGCCGTCGCCGCGGCCGCGCTCGACGACCTTGGTGTCGCCGGTGACGATCTCCACGCCCGCCGCCTTCGCGGCGCGGGACATGGAGGCGACGATCTTCCCGAGCTTTTCCGTCTCAAAGCCTTCTTCGATGACGAGGGCGCAGCCGAGGTATTTCGGCACGCCGCCGCAGACCGCCACGTCGTTCACCGTGCCGCAGACGGCGAGCTTGCCGACGTCGCCGCCCGGGAAGAAAAGCGGGGAGACGACGAAGCTGTCGGTGGAAAACACGATCTTTTCCGCGCCGGGGAGGATCGCGCCGTCGCCCAGCGATTCCAGCGCGGGGTTGGAAAAGGCGGGCAGCAGCATGTTCTCTATGAGGCGCGAGGTCTTTTTCCCCCCGCTGCCGTAATCGAGCGTGATGATCTCGTCCATTTTCGTTTTCCCTTGAACTTCTTTTGATCCATCCGTGTATCAGGCGTGTTGAGCGACGCGAAAGAGGGATGAGATTTGCGAGGAAAATCTGTGTCGGACAAAAGGAAAAACGCAGGGAATACTTTGTGTATTTCCGAGGCTTTTCATGAAGTCCGGCGCGGATTTGCCCGCAAAGATCGCCCGAGTTTCGCCAAAGCTCAACAGGACTGGTACTTGTAATATGCCGCGCAGGCGCCCTCGGAGGACACCATGCAGGGGCCGACCGGATCCTCCGGCGTGCAGCGCTTTCCGAAAAGCGGACACTCTGCGCTCGTAAGGCGGCCGGTGATGACCTCGCCGCAGCGGCAGGCCGAGGGTTTTTCTTCCGCGCCGTATTCGACGCCGAACCTCTTTTCCGCGTCGAAAACGGAAAACTCTTCGCGCAGGCCGAGGCCGCTTCCCTCGATCGCGCCGAGGCCGCGCCACAGATCGCGGCGGGGAGCAAAGCATTTTTCCATCACCGCGCGCGCCAGCGGATTCCCGTTCGGTGCGACGGCGCGGCGGTATTCGTTCTGTACGCGGGGTTTTCTTTCGGCAAGCTGCTTTGCCAGCGCATAAACCGAAAGCAAAATGTCCTCCGGCTCGAAGCCGCTGATGACCGCAGGCAGCGCGTAGTCGCGCGGGAGGAAGCTAAACCCCTCCTCGCCGATGATCGTCGCGACATGCCCCGGGCACAGGAAGCCCTGCACGTTGAAGCCCTCCGACGCGATCAGCGCGCGCAGCGCCGGCTCGACGGTCTTGAGCATCGAGAAGAGCGAGAAATTCTTCACGCCCTGCTCCTGCGCCGTCAGGACGGCTGCGGCGGTGCCGGGGGCGGTGGTCTCAAATCCCACGCCCAGAAAGACGATTTCTTCGCCCGGCCGGGCGGCGGCCAGCTTCACCGCGTCCACAGGGGAATAGACCACCTCGACCTTCGCGCCGAGCGCACGGCGGCGGGCGAGATTGTCGCCAGGCGTGCTGCCGGGGACGCGCACCATGTCGCCGTAGGTGGCGACCGTGATCCCGGGGCGCATCGAGAGCTCCAGCACGGCGTCGATGACCGCGCCGGGCGTCACACAGACCGGACAGCCGGGGCCGGAGAGCAGCTTGATGTTATCCGGGAGCATCGAGCGGATGCCGCTCTTCGCGATGGCCATCGTGTGCGTGCCGCAGACCTCCATGAGCCGGACCTCGCCCAAGGGGAACGCGCGGATCGCGTCCAGAAGCGCTGCGGCGTCAAAGGACATCGCGCATCTCCTTCCAGGCCTCGAGATCCTCCAGCGCCTGCGTCTCACCGAGCCGCTCGATGGCAAAGCCGGCGTGCACGATCACGTAGTCCCCGAGCTTCGGCTCAGGGATGAAATCGACGCGGATCTCGCGCTTCATGCCGAGCGCCTCGCCGACAGCGACGTTCCCGTTTATCTCGATGAGTTGTAAAGGAATCGCAAGACACATATCCGTGGAACCTCATCCGTCACGGCTTTGCCGTGACACCTTTCCCAGAGGGGAAGGCCTATTGTAACTTGGCTTTGGCGATCATCAGCTGTCCCAAGGACAGGCCCTCGTCGTTGGGGGACACCCGCCGGTGGCGGCAGACCGCGAAGCCCTCTTTTTCCAGCGCCGCGGGGAGGCGGCGCATCATATACAGATTCTGAAAGCTGCCGCCGGAGAGCACGACGCGGCTCAAACCGCTCACGTCCCTTGCGTACAGGCATTGACTGACGGCCATGTCGACGAGCGTGTTCATGAAGCGCGCGGCGATCACGCCGCTCTCGACGCCGTCGGACTGCTCTTTGACGATCCGCCGGATCATACCCCGCCAGTCGAAGCGCGCAACGCCGTCCTCCTCCTCAAAGGAGACGGGGTACACACCCTCGTCCTCCGCGGCCGCGGCCTCGAGCAAGACGGCGCCCTGCCCCTCGTAGCTGCAGCGCTCCTTGATGCCGAGCAGGGCGGACACGCCGTCGAAGAGCCGGCCCATGCCGGAAGAGAGCGGGCAGTTGAGGCCGTTCGAAAGCATGAAGTCCCATGCCGCGCTGTCGCGGAAGCGCCGGGTGCTCTCCCCCGCCGCCCTCAGCAGCGCCCAGGCGACGCGGCTCGATTCCTTCGTCACCAGATCGCCGCCGACGAGCGGGATCGGCCGGATACTGCCGAGCCGCCGGAAAGCCCGATAGCCGCCGACGAGACACTCGCCGCCCCAGCTTGTCCCGTCCGTGCCGAAGCCGACGCCGTCCCAGACAAGACCGATGACCTCGCCCGTCAGGGCGTTGTCCGCCATGCAGGCGGCCATGTGGGCGTGGTGGTGCTGGACGCGCACGAGGGGGATCCCTTCAGCCTCGCTTCGCTCGGAGGCGTAAGCGGTGGACAGGTAGTCGGGATGCAGATCGCAGGCAAGTACGGTCGGCCGGATGTCGAAGAGCCTCTCGAAGTGCCGGATCTGCTGCGTATAATTCTCGTAAGTCTCGATGTTTTTCAGATCGCCGATGTGCTGGCTGGGGAAGACGTAGTTCCCCTTGCTCAAACAGAAGCTGGCTTTCTGCTCGGCCCCGCAGGCGAGCGCCATACCGAGATCCTCATGCGTCGAGACCGGGAAGGGCACGTAGCCGCGCGAGCGGCGGGCGAAATACTCGCCCCCGCCGAGACACCAACACAGCGAGTCGTCGCAGCGCGTCTGGATGTCGCGGTTGTGCAGCAGAAAACCGTCCGCGATGCCGTGAAGCTTTTCCGCGGCCTCGTCGTTGCAGTACATGATCGGCGTGTCGGAGAGGTTCGCGCTCGTCATTACGAGCATGTCGAAATCGTCCCCGAACAGCAAATAGTGCAGCGGCGTATAGGGCAGCATCACGCCCAGAAAACCGTTTTCGCTCAGATGCCCGAGCGCGCCCCGTTCCCGTTTTTTCAGAAGAACGATCGGCCGCCGGAAAGAGTTTAAGAGCTTTTCTTCCTCCGCGGAGACGAAGCAGAACTTCTTTGCGGTTTCCGCGTCGCGGCACATGACCGCAAAGGGCTTTTCGTCACGCTGCTTGCGCCGCCGGAGCGTCTTCGTGATCTCCGCGTCGTCGCAGCGGCAGCTCAGGTGCATGCCGCCCAGGCCCTTGACCGCGACGATCTTTCCGTCCCGGATGGCCGCGCGCGCGAGCTCGATCGCGTCGCCCTCAACGGGCCGTCCCTCCGCGTCCAGATAAAACACGTGCGGGCCGCAGATCGGGCAGCAGTCCGGCTGCGCGTGGTAGCGGCGGTTTTCGATGTCGTGGTATTCCCGGTCGCAGTCCGGGCACATCGGGAAGCTGCTCATCGAGGTCTTGGCCCGGTCGTAGGGCACGTCCTTGATGATCGTAAAGCGCGGGCCGCAGTTCGTGCAATTGATGAAGGGATAGCGGTAACGCCGGTCTTTCGGGTTGAACAGCTCGCGCAGGCAGTCCTCGCAGATGCCGATGTCGGGAGAGATCAGCGTGTTGCGCTGCGCCTCCGTTTTGCTCGTCAGGATCTGAAAATCCGGAAAGCCCCTCAGCTCGGGCGAGAAGTCGGCTTCCACGCGCTCGATGACGGCGAGCTTCGGCGCCTTTTCGGGCAGGTCGGCGATAAAGCGCTCCAGCTCCGGCCGTTCGCCCTCGAGTTCGAGCTCGACGCCGGAGGAGGTGTTTTTGATCGTGCCGCGCAGTTCATAATGCAGCACCTGCTTGTGGATGAAGGGGCGGAAGCCGACGCCCTGGACGATGCCGTGTATATGGATCAGGACTCTCTCCACCGTGCGCCTCTCCCGAAAAAAGATTGTTATTTTTCAGTCAACAGTATAGTCTTCGCCGGCGCTGACTGCAACTTGTATTTCTTTGAAAGTCCGCATTCCGCGCCGAACTTACTATACCGCTTTTTGGCGAAAAGTTCAATCTTTTGCAGCATTTTTCTTCGCCGGCTTTGCAGAAAAAAAGGACAAGGGGCTTCCCGCGGGAAGCCCCTTGTTTTTGCTTGTATAGGAGTGAAAGGTTCGCTCTATTTCCTCTGCGATTACGCTTTCTTCTTGCCCGCGGCGGCAAGCGCCCAGAACACTACGAGGATCACAGCGGAAACGATGTAGAACAGGGTGGCGTGGCCGCCGAAGAAGCCGATCAGCTGGCCGGCGAGAACGAAGGCCATGACGATGGGAACGACGAACTTGATGCAGAAGGTGAAGAACTTCTTGAAGCTCTCGGAGGGATCGCCGTGGGCGACCTCGTCGAGCGTGAGCTGCGGGCCGACCTCCCAGCCGATCATGACGGCCATGAGCATGGCGCCGAGCGGCATCATGATGCCCTCAGACCAGCAGTCGAAGAAGTCGAGCCAGCAGTCGTTCCAGTCAAGCACCTTGGCGGAGCCGAAGATTTCGGCCGGGGAGAAGCCGTTGGAGCCGAGGCCGTCGGCCGCAACCAGCAGCGCGATCACGGTGATGACGACGGAGACGATCATAACGACCTTCTTGCGGCTGACGGTCTTGCCCTGCTCGGCAGCCTTGTCGATGAAGTGGGCAGAGAGCACCTCCATCAGGGAGATGGCGGAGGAGATGGCCGCGATCAGGACCAGGATGTAGAAGATGACGCCGAACACGCCGCCGAGAGCGCCCATGTTGTGGAACACGTCCTGCAGCGTGACGAACAGGAGCTTCGGACCGCCGAGGGAGATCTGGTTCACGGGGATGCCGTTGTTGATGCCGTTGGCGACAGCCGCGGGGATGACGGCGATGCCGGCAAGCAGCGCGACGAGCGTATCGGCGAAGACGATGATGCCGGAGTTCTTGACGAGGTTCTCTTCCTTGCCGAGGTAGGAGCCGTAGGTGATCATGGCGCCCATAGCCAAGGACAGGGAGAAGAACATCTGGCCGCCGGCGGTGCCGAGAACGGTGACAAGGTCCGGAGCGCTTTCAATGAAGCCGCCCTTGACCGCATAGCCGGGGACGAACATGAACTTCAGACCCTCGACAGCGTTGGGGAGCGTCAGAGAACGGATGATGATGATGACGAGCATCACGAACAGGGCCGGCATGCCGATCTTGTTGAACTTCTCGATGCCGGAGTCGACGCCGCCGGCGACGATGAAGAAGCAGATCACCATGAAGGCGAGCAGGATGCCGATGGAGATCGGGATGCTGGTGATCATGTTGACAAAGGAGGACATGCCCTCCGGCATGCCGCCGAAGATACCGATCAGGTTGATGATGATGTAGTAGATGCAGTAGCCGCCCAGGACCGAGTAGAAGGTCATGATCAGGAACGGCGAGAGCACCGCGAGCCAGCCGAGCCAGGCGAACTTCTTCGACACAGCCTTGTACGCTGCGATAGGCGCCTTTCTGGTCTTGCGGCCGAGCGCCAGCTCGGCGCACATGATGATCAGGCCGACGAAGATCGCCAGGAACAGATAGACGAGCAGGAACGTAAAGCCGCCGGACTTGCCCATCTTAAAGGGGAAGCCCCAGATGTTGCCGAGGCCGACCGCAGAGCCGACAGCCGCGAGCAGGAAGCCTATGTTGCTGCCCCATGAGCCGCGTTTGTTTTCCATAATTTACCCTCTCTTCCATGTTATTTGAAAATTTTGCGCGATATGGAATTGTGAACAAATTATAACATTTGCCTTGCTTTTTTCATACCTGTATATTATTATATCATATATAAGATATCCTTATAGATCGTCCAAATCATAAGAAAGTGGAATAGCGATCATGGAAAGCAAAAAGGTCAAAGCTCTTCTGACGGCGGCCGAAACCGGCAGTCTGACCGCCGCCGCGGCAGCGCTGGGCTATACGCAGGCGGGGCTGACGCAGATGATGAACTCGTTGGAAAGCGAGCTCGGCGCGCACCTGCTTGTGCGCGGCAAGAGCGGCGTGAAGCTCTCCCTCGCGGGGCAGAATCTTGTCGAGCCGATGCGCGCCTTCGTCGGCGCGGCCGAGACGCTCGAGCATGCCGCGGCGCTGCTGCGCGACGAGGGCGTCGGCGCGCTGCGCATCGGCGCATACGCCAGCATCACGCGCCTGTGGCTGCCCGCGATCCTCTCGGACTTCCGCCGTGAGTTTCCGGAGGCGGATATCTCCTATTCGGTCGGCAGCATCGAGCAGATGTACAACGCCGTCAAGTCCGGCGAGCTCGACTGCGCCTTCGTGAGCTACCATCCCCCGCTGATGAAGGGGCTGAACTGGTACGAGCTGCACGTGGACGAGCTGCTGGCCGTGCTGCCCGCCTCTGATCCTTTCGATGGCGAGTCTTTCCCCATCGGGCGCTTCAACGACGCGGAGTTTCTGATGCCTTCGCTCGGCTCCGACATGGAGATCAATCCGCTCTTCGCCGCCGCGCCGGAGCGCGTGACGCCGCGCACGCGCTATACGAACATGGACGACGCCGCGGTGATCGCGATGGTGGAGCACTCTCTGGGGCTGACGATCCTCTCGCGGCTGATCCTGCAGGGCCTGAGCGCGGAGGTCAAGGCGCTGCCTCTCGAGCCGCGCGGCTTCCGCACGCTGGGGCTGATCGTCAGCGCGAAGCGGCAGGGCGAGCACATGCTGCGCAGCTTCGTGCGCAGCACCCGCGCGACGATCGAAGCGATGTACGCCGCAGACGGTACGGAGTGACGGTACAGGATATGTAAAACGGGCGTCGACATGACGCCCGTTTTACTTTTTTACTTCCATTTTCCGCTCACGCCGTCCGGGGCGGACGCTTCGTTTGCCCGCGTCTCGGCCGCTGCGCGGCGCACGACGGCGCGAAAGTCGCCCCCGGTCTCGACCGGGCATTCCTTTTTTCCCTTCTTTTCCTTTTTGCTCATGTCGTTTCTCCCTCCTAAACAGCCCGGAACAGCAGCAGGATCAGCCCGTAGATCACGCTCGCGCTCGCCCCGTAGACGATGACGGGGCCGGCGATGAAGAACATCTTCGCCGCGGTGCCGGTGATGAAGCCCTCTGTCTTGAACTCCAGCGCAGGCGCAGCCACGGAGTTGGCGAAGCCCGTGATCGGCACAAGCGTGCCCGCGCCGGCGCGCCTGGCCAGGTCGTCGTAGACCCCCGCCGCGGTCAGCGCCGCGCCGAGGAAGATCAGCGTGATCGAGCAGGCCGTCCCCGCCGCCTCCGCATCGAGACCGAGCGTGCCGTAGAAATCGATGAAAAACTCTCCGAGGCAGCAGATCGCCCCGCCCCAGAGGAAGGCGCGCAGCATGTTCCCGCCCGTCTGCGAGCGCGGCGCGCGCTTCTCGGCATAGCGTTTGTATTCCTCGTTGGTCATCTTCATGACCGGCAGCCCCCTCTTGATCGGAATATACGCTTATTTTTTGCCGGAAAAGGCCGTCTTATCCGAAGAAAAATCCTTGACTTTGCCATAACGGTGAATTATAATGGGCAAGCTGACAACAGAACAGGAGAGTTCTTGAGCAAACACGTGGAGATGTCGCGTAGTTGGTCGAGCGCGCACGATTGGAAATCGTGTAGGGGTCAAAAGCTCCTCGAGAGTTCGAATCTCTCCATCTCCGCCAGAATAGGATTGCTATTTTAACAAGATAGCAATCCTACTTTTTTGGCAAAATGCCCGGATTGTTTATGATGTCGCTTTTCTTGGAGGCTTTCCTTATTTTAGAAAAATCCTGATCCAGGTTTGTCCCGGTTCAGGATTCTTGTTTTTCTCCTTTTTGATATTCAATTGGCCAAACGGGAACCTGTGTTGATCATTCTTCTATTGTTCGGAACAGGTTTTGCTTGCACTTGACACTGTACTGCAACACATAAGAAGCAACCCCAGTATCCAATGCCTTCTGGATTTCTTCGATTTCTCTGTTTATATCATCCAGATTCCGGTACCAGCCAAGAAGAGTATTCTGCGCGCCCCAGAAAGACATTTCTTTTCCATCCGATGCAAACAGCGCGTATTTGGGGCTGTTTTTCCCGCCCCTGAATTCCTGTGAACGCATCACTTTTGCTATGTCCATGATGACGCCTTCGTTTGGAGAAATGATCCGGATAATACCGAATTGGCGTGTCTCCCGAACTTCGTTCCTGGGTATGCTTCCTGTCAACAAACTGTCGAGTGATACATTCAGCTTTTTCGATAGAATGAGAAGCTTCTCAACTTCTGGATATCCTTCTCCAAGTTCCCATTTTGAAACGGCCTGTCTGCTTACTCCAAGCAGTTCTGCCAACTCTTCCTGAGACAGTTGATTCTTTTTCCGTATTGCTTGCAGGTTTTCAGAAAAACTCATTTTTACGACCTCCTTCTTTGACAGGAGTATAGCGTTTTATTGTGTATCCTTCCACCAACCTGAATTTGCTTTTTCGCAACTTTAAGTTGCTTATGGAGTATATCATATATTTCAAGCTTTCGGAAGATGTTTTTAGCCTGCCTTAACTGTAATCGAGCAACTATGTAGACTTCTTGCAGGGTTGATAATCTAATATGGCGAAAACCAACGATTGACCATATTTTGTTAAAATAGCAACCTTTTCCCATGAAAACAGATCCCCCGCCGTAAGGCGGGGGGTTCTGTTTTCCATGATGAATGGAGAGATTCGAAAAGGGCACGAGCGCAGCGAGAGAAACATGCCGGGGGCATGTTTCGGTGCCCGTGTGCGTGCCGACGCGGTGCCCGCGCCGGGCGAATCTCTCCATCTCCGCCATGTCGCCGCAGGCTGCAGCCTGCGGCGACTTTTTTCTTTTTTGCGCAACAGGCGGTTGCTTGTCAGAACGCCCGGCGTGTATTACAATGATTGCGAAAACAAAGGAGGTGCCGATATGGATACCAGAGACGTATTGCTGGAGCTGCGCACGAAAAACGGCCTGTCGCAGGATGAGCTGGCCGGAAAGCTGTTTGTGACGAGGCAGGCGGTGTCGCGCTGGGAGAACGGCGAGACCGTGCCGAGTGTTGAGACGCTGAAGCTGCTCTCCGGGCTGTACAACGTGTCGATCAACACGCTGCTCGGCGCGCCGCGGCAGCTCTTCTGTCAGTGCTGCGGGATGCCGCTCGACGACGCGATCCTCGGGAGGAACAGGGACGGCTCGCTCAACGAAGACTACTGCCAGTGGTGCTATGCCGACGGGACGTATACTTACAGCGACATGGACGAACTGATTGAGGTCTGCATTCCGAACATGACCGGCGAAGGCTTCACCGCCGAGCAGGCCCGCGCCTATCTCAAAGAGGAACTGCCGAAGCTCGACTACTGGAAGCGCTTCGACGAGCTCGGTGACGGAGGGCAATTCGAGGCCCTCAAGAAAACGCTCATCGACGAGATCAACGCCCTCGGGATCGAGGGGATGCCAAAGCTCGACGCGCTCAACGCTCTCGTCGGGAGCTACGTCAATCTCGAATACCCCCTGCCCGGCGGACAGCGGGCGAAATTTCTCAACGACGGGACTACCTATCTGGGCAATCAGCTGGAAACGGAGGCCGGGCGCTGCTTCGGCGTGCTGGCGAACATGGATTTTATCCTGGTCTGCACCTACGGCGAGGGCGGGGCCGACCCGGAGCTGATCCTGTACAAGAAGAGATAATGCTCCTCGAAACGCACGGCGATCCGTTCAACGGATTGCCGTGCGTTTTCTTTTGTGATAGAATAGGAAAAAACCACCGGGAGAGCTCGCCATGAAGAAAAAGCTCTTTCTCGCGCTTGCCGCCGTGCTGGTGATGATGCTGATCGCCTTCGCCGTGCTGAACGTCGCGTATCGGAAGATCACAGTGGTCTCCGGCGAGAAATATATCGATCATTGTCCGCGCTACGCCCGCCCCGGGCAGGAGGTCACGGTCACGACGGCCGTCGTCACGGACGCGGAGATCTACGTCAACGGCGCGGACGGGAAATATGTGCGTCCGGGCGTGTATGTTTTTACGATGCCGAACGAGGACGTGTCCCTGAAGGTAACGGTCATCGCCTTTCCCGACGGGGCCTGAGAGAAGTAAAACGGGAGGAGATCACCTATGGCCGAGGAATGTCTGATCTGCGGCGCGCCGCTGGAGTATCTGGAAGAGGACGTGCTGATGGAGTGCGCCGTCTGCCACAAAAAGGAGCCGAGCAAGACCCGCTGCGTCCGGGGCCACTACGTCTGCAGCGCGTGTCACACCGCGGGGCTCGATTCGATCGTCGGGCTGTGCCTGTCCGAGACGTCGAAGGACCCCGTCGCGATCATCGAAAAGATGATGGAGATGCCCTTCTGCCACATGCACGGGCCGGAGCATCACGTCATGGTCGGCGCGGCGCTGCTGACGGCCTGTCGCAACGCAGGCGGAGAGATCGACCTGCCCGCCGCGCTGCGGGAGATCATCAGCCGGGGAAAGAGCGTCCCCGGCGGCGCGTGCGGCTTCTGGGGTGCCTGCGGAGCGGGGATCAGTTCCGGCATGTTCGTGTCCATTCTCTCAAAGTCCACGCCCCTTGCGAAGGAGCCCTTTGCGCTCTCGCATATGATGACGGCAAAATCGCTTTCCGCGATCGGCGAGATCGGCGGGCCGCGCTGCTGCAAGCGGGACTCCTTCCTTTCGATCCTCTGCGCGGTGGATTTCGTCAAGGAGCATTTTGGCATAGAGATGGAGCGGCCGGAGGTCGTCTGCACCCGCGCGGCCCAAAACAGGCAGTGCATCGGGAAGCGCTGCCCCTTTTCACAGGCCAATCATCCGCAGAAGGGCTGATTGCCCTTGCCTCCCGGATGCGGGAGGTGTACAATGAGCGCCGGAGAACCATGGGGAGGTTTTGACAGATGGCTTTTCTCTATCCGACCTACCGCGCGCCGGACTTTTCCGCGCCGCGGCTTCAAAATGCGCCTGACGCCGCCTGGGCGGCGGTCGAGCAGGACGGCGTCGCGCCCGAGGGCTTCCACAGCACCTCGATGTATCCCGAGTATTTCAAGATCGACGGTCAGTGGCGTCTGGCCGAAAAGAGCCGCATGGACTCGAGCGTCGTGCTGCGTAACGACGGCACGCTCGCCGTAGTGGAGAACCGCAATCTCCGCCGGGGCGACCGCGTGATCCTCGGCCGCACCGAGCGGGGTGAGGAAGGGATTTTCCTTCACGCCCACGGCTTTGACGAGGGCGGGACCGCGGGCGGCGACCAGTTCGTGTTCCGTCAGGGCCGCAGCCGCGAGACCTCCTACGCCCGCGATTACGACAAGCTCATCGAGCTGCTGAAGGCCGAGCGGGAACAGGGCAACATCCTTTGGGTCATGGGTCCGGCCTTCGCCTTCGACCGCGACGCGCGCTTCGCGATGTCGCAGCTGATCGAAAACGGCTACGCCCACGGTCTGATGGCGGGCAACGCGCTGGCCACGCACGACCTCGAAGGCTCGCTGCTGCACACCGCGCTCGGGCAGGACATCTACACCCAGCAGTCGATGCCCAACGGGCACTACAATCACCTTGACGTGCTCAATCTGGTGCGGCGCAGCGGCTCGATCCCGCAGTTCATCCGGGATCATCAGCTTGAAAACGGCATTATGTGCAGCGCCGTGAAATGCGGCGTGCCCTTCGTGCTCGCCGGCTCGATCCGCGACGACGGGCCGCTGCCCGAGGTCGTCGGCAACGCCTACGAGGCGCAGAGCCGCATGCGCGCAATGGTCGAAAAGGCCACGACCGTGATCTGCCTGGCGACGATGCTGCACACGATCGCGACCGGGAATATGACCCCCTCTTTCTGCGTGCGCGAGGATGGCACGGTGCGTCCCGTGTACTTCTACTGCGTGGACGCGGACGAGTTTGTGGTCAACAAGCTCATCGACCGCGGCTCCCTCTCCGCCACGACGATCGTGACGAACGTGCAGGATTTCATCTGCATCGTCGCCAAGGGCCTGGGGCTGATGTGATAATCTCCCCCTGTCGGCGCTTCGCACCACTATTTTCCCCCCGAGGGGAAAGCCATAGCAAAAGACGGTTCCCAAACGGGAGCCGTCTTTTGCTTATGCGCTTTGCGGAACGTGTTTATGCGTTCTTCTTTTCCTGCTTGTTGACCCAGGTGTTGACGCACAGGGCGCAGGAGGCGTCGCCGATGATGTTGAGCGTGGTACGGCCCATGTCGAACAGACGGTCGATGCCGTAGATGATGCCGATGTACATCGGGTTGATGCCGACGGACTCGAGGACCATCGCCAGCATGATCATGCCGGCGCCGGAGGTGCCGGCCGTGCCGATGGAGGCCAGCGTCGCGGTGATGACGATCATGATCATCTGTCCGACGGTCAGATCGATGCCGATGCACTTGGCAAGGAACACGGCGGCCACGCACTGGTAGATCGCGGTGCCGTCCATGTTGATCGTCGCGCCGAGCGGCAGGACGAAGGAGGAGATGTCGTTCTCGACGTCCATATCATCGCAGCACTCCTTGGTGATCGGGAGCGTGGCGACGGAGGAGGTGGAGGTGAAGGCGAAGGCCGCGGCCGGGAAGATCTTCTTGAAGAACTCCATCGGGGAGGTCTTGGTAAAGATCTTGACGGAGGCGGTGTACACCAGCACAACGTGGAGGATGTAGCCGATGTAGGCGGCCAGCAGGACGAGGCCGAGCGAGCCGAGGATCTTCGGGCCATGGGCGGCGACGACCCACACCATCAGCGCGAAGACGCCGTAGGGGGAGACCGCGAGGATGAAGCTCATCACGCGCTGGGTGACCTCGTTGAAGGAGGTGATGAAATCGCCGAAGGGCTTGCCCTTCTCGCCGGCGACCAGAATGCCGCAGCCGAAGATCAGGGCGATGAAGATGATCTGCAGCATCGACGAGTTGGCGAGCGGATTGATCGAGTTGTTCGGGAAGATGTTGACGATCGTGCTCATCAGGTCGGCGCTCTTGGCCTCATACTCGGCGCCCTCGGCCAGCTGCAGGACAGGGAAGCTGCCCTTGAAGAGGCTGGCGACGATCAGGCCGATCACGCAGGCGATGGCGGTGGTGACCAGGAAGTAGGCGACGGTCTGCCAGCCGATCTTGCCGACCTTCTTGATGTCGCCCATGCCGATCACGCCGTCCATGATGCTCAGGAGCACCAGGGGAACGACGATGAACTTCAGCAGGTTGACGAAGATATCGCCGAAGGGCTTGATGTACTTCGCGGTAAAGGCGCCGGCTGCTTCCGCACCCATGGCCATCCAGAAGATGGCGCCAACGATGATGCCCGCTACCAGGCCGATCAGGATCTTCACGCCGAGGATCATGCTTTTCTTTTGACTCATAAGCTTGATTTCTCCCTTCTAGTTTTGGTGGTCCGGTTTTGTGGATATAATCCTGAGAGTATTATATTCGATGCCGGAGGGAAAGTTAAGCCATTTTCACGGTTTGTTCATAATTTCGTCATAATTGCCAAAACTTCGCTTGAAAAATTGCCATATACCACAAAAGGAGCCGGCTCAAACCTCTTCCCGAACTGTCATCCTGAGGAACGAAGGGACGAAGGATCTTCTTTAAAAAGATTCTTCGCTTCGCTCAGAATGACACAGAGTTTTGAGCCGACACCTTTTATGGGTGTTCAGAACAGCATGGGCATGTCCCGTTCCTTGACCGGGTAGCCGCAGAAGCGGATCGCTGCGCGCGCGAGCTCCAGCGTCGGGTCGACGAAGGGGCCGGGATGGCGCAGCCCGTCGGCGAGGATAGGCAGCTCGGTGCAGGCGAGGATGAAGTAGTCCGCTCCGCGCGCAGACAGACCGTCCAGCAGCGCGTGCCAGTGCTCCTTCTCCGGCTCGAGCGGCTTGGCGGCCTTGACCACGTCGTAGATGAGCCTCATCAGCTCTGAGCGCTCCCCTGCGTCCGGTGTGATGAACCTCACGCCCGCCTCCGTGAGGGCGCCGTCGTAGATCCGCGCCTCGAGCGTGCCCGTCGTGCCCAGCAGGCAGGCCGTTTTGCCCGGAAAGCGCTCCGCGCAGGCCGCCGCCGTGATTGCCGTCATGTCCAGGATCGGCAGGGCCGTTTCCGCCTGCAGGTGCGGGAGGAAATGGTGCGCCGTGTTGCAGGGCATGATCACGCAGTCCGCCCCGCATTTCTCGAGATTGTGCAGCGCGGAGAGCATTTCCGGCACCGGATCGGGCCCCCCGTGCAGGATCGCCGCAGTGCGGTCGGGGATGGCGGAATTGCCGTCAATATAGACGCGGATGTGCTCGTTGTCACAGCTCGCCTCGGTGGAGAGGATGAGCTTTTTGTACAGATCCATCGTGGCCAGCGGACCCATGCCGCCGAGGATGCCGATCGTTTTCTTCTTCATGCTATCAACTCCGATACGACCTTGACCGCAAGCAGGACCAGCACGATCAGGATGACCGGCCGCACGATCTTCGAGCCGTTTTTGATCGCCATGCCCGACCCGATATAGTGTCCCGCGACAGAGGCGAGAGCGCCGATCAGGCCGAGGACGAGAAAGACCTTGCCGTGCGCAAGCGAGGTGGCGAGCGCGCCGACGTTGCTGGCGAGATTCACCAGCTTGACGTTGCCCGAGGCCGTGCGCAGGTCGAGCTTGCCGAGACCGCAGTAAATGAGGATCAGAAAGGTGCCCGTTCCGGGACCGTAGAAGCCGTCGTAGGCTCCGACGACGAAGGAGGCGGCCAGGACGATCGCGGCGCGGCGGCGCTCGTCCATCTCGCCGCGCTCCTCCGGCAGCTTCTTCTGCCGCAACACGACGAAAGCCACGATCGGCAGCACGATCAGCAGCAGCCATTTGAGATACCGCTCGTCGATCGCAAGCTGGAGACGCGTGCCGAGATGCGCCCCATAGAGCGCGAGCGCGACGGAGGGGACGGCAAGCTTCCAGTCCACGTAGCCGCCGCGGATGAAGCGTGCGGCGGAGACCGCCGTGCCGATGCCGGAGGAGAGTTTGTTCGTGCCCAGCGCCAGATGCGCGGGCAGCCCCGCGAGCAAGTAGGTCGGCACCGAGATGATGCCCCCGCCGCCGGCCACGCCGTCGGTAAAGGAGGCGAGAAACACGCCGACGATCACGATCAGCAGCATCTTCGGCGTCAGATCCATCGGCATGAGCATCGCGCGCATCGTCTCTCTCCTCCCTCCGTTCTTTCTTATCGGCATTGTAACACGGACGAAGGCAAAGGGAAAGAGGCAGTTCCCGGGGCGGGACGGAAAACGCCGTTCTTTTATGAGAATTCGCCTAATCCGACTTGATGAAACGCGCCGCATATGGTATGATTGACGAAGCAAACCAATACGACGGCGCGAAAAACGCCGCGGAACAAGGAAAGGACGCGTTCTATGAAAAAGTACGCCGATATGACCAGAGAGGAACTGCTCGCCGAGCGCGAAGAGGTACAGGCACTCTATGACGCGCTCAAGGCCAAAGACCTGAAGCTGAACATGGCGCGCGGCAAGCCCAGCACGGAGCAGCTGGACATGACCAGCGAGATGATGGATATCCTGCGCTCCGACAGCGACTATATATGCGACGGGATCGACGTGCGCAACTACGGCAATCTCGAGGGCCTGCCCTCCTGCCAGAAGCTCTTTGCCGAAATGCTCGGCACGAAGCCGGAGAATATTTTCTGCGGCGGCAACGCCTCGCTGACGCTGATGTACGACACGATCGCCAAGGCCTACACCCACGGCCGCGTGATGAGCGAGAAGCCCTGGGGCAAGCTCGATAAGGTCAAGTGGCTCTGCCCCGCTCCGGGCTATGACCGCCATTTTGCGATCACGCAGAGCTTCGGCGCCGAGATGATCACGATCCCCATGACGGCCGGGGGCCCGGACATGGACCTCGTCGAGGAGCTGATCCGTGACGAGGCCGTGCGCGGCATGTGGTGCGTGCCGAAGTATTCCAACCCCGACGGTATCGTTTACAGCGACGAGACGATCCGCCGCATCGCCTCGATGAAGCCCGCGGCAAAGGACTTCCTGCTCATGTGGGACAACGCCTACTGCATGCACGAGTTCTTCGGCGAGCATCTGCCCTTCCCGGACATCCTCAGCGAGTGCGAGAAATACGGCAACGCCGACATGGTGTTTGAGTTCGCCTCGACCTCCAAGATCACCTTCCCCGGCGCGGGCGTGGCGGTCTTCGCCTGCAGTCCGAACAACATGGCCTACATGAAGAAGCTGATGAACATCCAGATGATCTCCTTCGACAAGGTCAACCAGCTGCGCCATGTGCGCTACCTGAAGAACAAGGACGGCGTGATCGCGCTGATGAAGCGCCACGCGGCGATCCTCGGCCCGAAGTTCCGCTGTGTGCTCGACTGGCTCGAGCGCGAGATCGCCCCGCGCGGCCTCGCCGAGTGGGAAAAGCCGATGGGCGGCTACTTCGTCTCCGTCAACACGATGCCCGGCATCGCGAAGGAGACCTGGCGGCTCTCCAAGGAGGCCGGCCTGACGATGACCGGCGCCGGCGCGACCTACCCCTACGGCAAGGACCCGCTGGACAGCAACATGCGCGTGGCTCCCTCTCTCCCGCCGGTCGAACAGCTTGAACAGGCAATGGAGATCTACTGCGTTTCGATGCGTCTGGCCGCGCTGAACAAACTGCTGGCGGGCTGAGTTTTTCCGCGCCTCTTATCTCATCCGCCGGTGCTCCCGGCGGATGAATTAATTCGGGAGATGATCCTTATGAAACAAAAACGAATCCTTGCTCTCCTGCTTGCGCTAACGCTTCTTCTGACGCTCCTTTCCGGCTGCGCGGAGGCAAAACCCGCTCCTGCCGCCGAGCCTGCCCCCGCGGCGGAAGAGCCCGCGCCCGCCGTGGAGCAGTCCGCCGCCGAAGAGCCCGCGCCCGCGCAGGACGCGGCGGAGGAATACAGTCTTCCGCCGGAGGAGGGCTGTCGGCAGCTGACGCTGTATTGGAAGAGCCCGACCGGCAACTATGATAACTGTGACGTATGGGTCTGGTATCCCGGCAAGGACGGCCACGGCGAGCTGTTCCACCCCTGCGCTTACGGCGCGAAGATCGTGCTGAACGTGCCGCGGGAGATCGAGACGGTCGGCTTCATCGTCCGGCGGAACTGCTCCGCTCCCGGCGGAAGCACCTGGGGCGAGGCGACCAAGGACTATGACGGCGACCGCTTTGCCGTCCTCACGGGCGAGCAAACGGAGATCTATCTGAAAAGCGGTGATCAAATGCAGTACATCAGCCGGGACGGCGGGGCGACTTTAGAGCCTCTGCGCAACTTCAAAATGGCCGGTATCCTCTCCCCGACGGAGATCCGCTATACGGTCTCCCCCGCTGTGCGCATCACGTCTCTCGACCAGATCCGCGTCCTCGACGGCAACCGCGTCCTGCCGATCGAAGCCCTGAGCAGCCTCAACAACGAGGTCGTCTCGGGGACGATCACGGTCGGGGAGAGCCTCGATCTCTCCCGCAGCTACACGGTGGAGGTCGAGGGCTACGGCAGCGCTGTCGCCGTGCCGACGGGCATCTTTGACAGCGAGGAGTTCCTCGCCGACTGCGTCTACGACGGCGACGACCTCGGCGCGGTGATCGACGGAAACAAGACCGTGTTCAAGCTCTGGGCGCCGACGGCGAGCGCGGTCACGCTGCGTCTCTTCGAGACGGGAGACGGCGGCGAGCCCTTCGCGGAGCTCGCGATGGAGAAAGGCGAGAAGGGCGTGTGGACGGGCGAGTACGCCTGCGGGCACGGCACCTATTACACCTACCTCGTCGCTACCTGCCTCGGAGAGCAGGAGGCCGTCGACCCCTATGCCCGCGCCGCGGGCGTGAACGGCGAGCGCGGCATGGTCGTCGACCTCGCCTCCACTGACCCGCAAGGCTTCCGCGCTTCTGCGTTTTACAAGGGCCTGAAGTCCTATTCCGACGCGGTGATCTGGGAGGTGCACGTGCGCGACTTCTCCAACACGATCGCCGCCTCGGCGTATCCGGGCAAGTACCTCGCCTTCACCGAGACGGGGCTGAAGAACGCCGCGGGCGTGCCGGTGGGTGTGGATTACCTCAAGGAGCTCGGGATCACACATGTGCATCTTCAGCCGGTCTACGACTACGCCACCGTGGACGAGAGCTCGGACGCGCCGCAGTTCAACTGGGGCTACGACCCGAAGAACTACAACGTCCCCGAGGGCAGCTACTCCACCGACCCCTGTCACGGGGAAGTGCGTATCAACGAGTTCAAGCAGATGGTGCAGAGCCTGCACCAAAACGGCATCGGCGTCGTGATGGACGTGGTGTACAACCACACCTACAGTCTCGACTCCAACCTCAACCGCATCGTCCCCTACTACTATTACCGCTTCGAGCCCGACGGCAGCCCCTCCAACGGCAGCGGCTGCGGCAACGAGACCGCCTCGGATCGCGCGATGTTCCGCAAGTACATGGTCGACTCGGTCTGCTACTGGGCGAAGGAATACAAGATCGACGGCTTCCGCTTCGATCTCATGGCGCTGCACGACGTCGAGACCATGCAGGAGATCGAGCGCGCCGTGCACGCGATCAACCCGCAGGCGCTGATCTACGGCGAGGGCTGGACGGGCGGCACGAGCGCGCTGCGCGACAGGCTGCAGGCCAACCAGGCCAACATCCACACGATCACGGCTTCGAAAGGCGCGATCGGCTCTGTCGCCGTGTTCAACGACGTGATCCGCGACGGGCTCAAGGGCAGCGTGTTCAACCTTGCGGACGCGGGCTACATCAACGGCAAGGCGGGCAAGGCCACGGCCTCGCAGGTGATCTTCGGTCTCACGGGAGGCGTCAAGACCTCCGGCGTGAGCTGGAGCGTCGAGGACGCCATGGTCGTCAACTACATGTCCTCGCACGACAACCACACGCTGTGGGACAAGCTGAGCAGCACCTGTCCGAACGCCCCGGAAGAGGATCGGCTTGCGATGCAGCGCCTCGGCGCGGCGGTCGTGATGTTCTCGCGCGGGACGCCCTTCTTCCTCGCGGGTGAGGAAATGCTGCGCACAAAAGGCGGCGACGGCAACAGCTACGCCTCCTCCGACGCGGTGAACAACCTCGACTGGGAGAGCCTCGTGCCCGGAAGCGACGCATACGATATGAGCCGCTATTACGCCGCTCTGATCGGTCTGCGCCGCTCCAACGCCTTCTTCACGGATGCCGACGTGTCTGCCGAGACGCTTGCGGACAACGTGATCGCCGTGAACTGGACACAAAACGGAAAGCTCGTCGCCTGCGCCTTCTTCAATCCGAACGCGGAGGCCGTGACGGTCACGCTGCCGGAGGGTCGCTGGACAGCGCTGCTCGGCGCCTCCTCTTCGCTCACGGGCGGGGCGGACGTCGAAGGCCGCGGCGTGCTGCTGGTGAAACAATAAAGCGAAGAAATCCCCCGACCGTCGGTCGGGGGATTTCTTTTTGTTTGCTTCAGCTCACGATGCCCTTGATGAAAGGCTCTCTCTGCACGGGCGTGTCGGAGAAGGTGTAGCACTTCCGCAGCAGCTCCGCGGCCTCGGCGGCCTTCTCCGCGTCCGAGGCGTGGATCGTGCCCAGGCTTTCGCCCGCCTCGACGCGGTCGCCGACCTTCTTTTTCAGAACGACGCCGACCGAGAGGTCGATCGTGCTCTCCTTCGTGGCGCGGCCGCCGCCCAGCTTCATGGACACGAGCCCGACGTCCTCGGCCTCGATGTGGCCGACCCAGCCGCCCTTTTCAGCAGGCACTTCCAGCGTTGCCGGCGCGGCGGGCAGCAGCGAGGTGTCGTACACCGCGCGCGGGTCGCCGTACTGCGCCTCGACCAGCTCCGCGAGCTTTTTCAGCGCGCTGCCGTCCGCGATCGTGGAGAGCAGCTTTTCTTTTGCCTCCGCCTCGTCCGCGGCGAGGCCCGCGAGCGTCAGGATCTGGCTGCCCAGCGCGAGGCACAGCTCAAGCAGCTCGCCCGCCTCGGTGCGCCCGGCGAGCACGTCGATCGCCTCTTTGACCTCCAGCGCGTTGCCGACGGCGAAGCCGAGCGGCTCGTCCATGTCGGTGATGACGGCGGCGCACTTGCGCCCCGCCAGCGTGCCCACGCGCGTGAGGCCCTCGGCCAGCTCACGCGCCTGCGCGGGCGTCTTCATAAAGGCGCCGGATCCGCACTTGACGTCCAGCACGATCACGTCCGCGCCGGCGGCCAGCTTCTTGGACATGATGGAGCTGACGATCAGCGGGATGCTCGGCACGGTCCCGGTCACGTCGCGCAGAGCGTAGAGCTTTTTGTCCGCGGGGCAGACCTCCGCCGTCTGGCCGGCGAGGGCGATGCCGATGCGGTTGACGTTTTCGAAAAAGCGCTCCTCGGAGATGCCCGTGACGAAGCCCGGGAAGCTCTCGAGCTTGTCGATCGTGCCGCCGGTGTGCCCCAGGCCGCGGCCGGACATCTTGGCGATCTTCACGCCGCAGGCGGCCACCATCGGGCAGAGCACGAGGCTCGTCTTGTCGCCGACGCCGCCCGTGGAGTGCTTGTCCGCCTTGACGCCGCGGATCGGCGAGAGGTCCAGCGTCTCGCCGGAGTGCATCATGCTCATCGTCAGGTCCAGGATCTCGGCGTCGTCCATGCCGCGGAAAAGGATCGCCATGCACATCGCGCTCATCTGATAGTCCGGGATCTCCCCTGCGGTGTAGAGACGGATCATCTCCGAAATCTCCTCCGTGGTCAGACGCTCGCCGTCGCGCTTTTTCGCGATCAGGTCGGACATGCGCATATCATCGCCCCGTTTCTTGGTTTGGATGGTCCTATTATAGCGCAGTCCTCTCTTTTTCTCAACAGCGAAATAGCAGATAGCGCCTCCCGCCGATCTCACGGAGGCGCAGCCCCGGCCGCGCTTTGTTCAGCGTACAGGGCAGCGCAAGGTAGCGCACGCCCCTGTCTACGAAAATGAAGGCTTTTTCTTCTCCGCGCGGCGGCGCGCTCGCTCTCCCTTCCGCAAAGCCCGCATAAGTAAACTCCCTCGGGAACGTGCGCATGTCCGCGCGGGAGCGCCTTGTCCGCAGCCTCAGCTCTCCGTCCTCGGGCTGCATCACGCCGAGGCAGCCGCGTCCGCCCTCTCCGTATACCCACAAGCGCCGCACGCCGGGTATAAAGGCGCAGCGCGCCTCGAAGAGCGTATAGGCTCCCTCGCGGCGCGTCTCGAGCGAGCCGATGCTTCGCCCGTCGTGAAGGATCGGGATGATCATAAAAACACCTCTCCCCATTGTACGGGGAGAGGCGTTCTTGTATGACTGCTCAGTTTAATCCGAAACTCACCGCGAGCGCGGCGTCGACGGCGTTCATCGTGCGCTCGTCGATGCGGCCCATGCGCTCGCGCAGGCGGGATTTATCCAGCGTGCGGATCTGCTCGAGCAGGATGATGCTGTCGCGGTTGAGACCCGCGCTGCCTTCCGCGAGCGAGATGTGCGTGGGCAGCTTCGCCTTGTCGAGGCGGCTGGTGATGGCGGCGGCGATGACCGTGGGGCTGTGGCGGTTGCCGGTGTCGTTCTGCACGATCAGCACCGGGCGCATGCCGCCCTGCTCGCTGCCGACCACCGGGCTGAGATCGGCGTAATAGATCTCTCCGCGTTTGACGATACTCATGGTTTTCACTCCGGGGAAAGAAAAGTCGCCCAATCCATTGTATGTACCGGACAAGAACTATTGTCCCCGCAGAGGAAGAAAAATATACGCCGCAGACATTGTCTGCGGCGTATGGAGCGTTTCGATTCAGAAGACGATGACGTTGATCACGTGCGGGTTGGGGCCGTTGTACCAGTAGAGATACGCCTCGATGCCGACCGTCTGGCCGACCTCAAGGGCCTCGACGGCCTTGTAAACCGGCGTGTCCTGGCCGCGGAGATAGTACTCCACGCAGAAGTCGTAGACCACGCCGTCCTTGGAGGCCTTGAAGTAGAGGTCGTCGGTCTTGCCTTCCGCGTCCTTGTAGGCGAAGGCGGCGCCGGTCTCGTCGTAGGGCTCGATGGTCATGTCGGAGAAGAAGCACTTACGGTTCTGGTATGCGAGCAGATCATCCTTGTTGCCGAGCAGCTCGGTCACGTTGAAGTCCTCGGCATAGAACGCGCCGTGTTCGAACTCGAAGGTCGCGCCCTCGGCGATCTCGACCTCGCCGGCCCACTCGGACTTATAGCCGGTCACGCGGATCTTCTGCCCGGGGATGAGCCTGGCCGCGTCGGCCTCGGAGCAGGCCATGTTGTAGATGAAGTAGGCGCCGTCGGCGTCCGCGGCATAGACGGTGATCTTGTTGTCCCACCAGGACTGGGTATCCTGCACAAAGGCCTCGATCGTGACTTCGCTGTCCAGCTCGGCCGCGGCGTATTCGGCATAGGTCATCACGCCCTCGGACTTGGCGTTGTGGGGCATGACGGAGGTGACGTGCGGGTTGGGCCCGTTGTACCAGTAGAGGAAGCCCTCGATGTCGATCACGTCGCCGACCTGCAGCGCCTCGACGGCCTTGTACACGTCGGTATCCTTGCCGCAGAGATAAAACTCCACGCAGAAATCATAGACCTTGCCGTCAAGGGAGGCCTTGAAGTAGAGGTCGTCGGTCTTGCCCTCCGCGTCCTTGTAGGCGAAGGCGGCGCCGGACTCGTCGTAGGGCTCGACGGTCAGGCCGTTGAACGCGGCATAGGCGTTCTGGACGGCGAGCAGCGCGTCCTCCCCGTTCCTGAGGTTAGCGGTCAGGTCGACGGGCGGGGCGATGAAGGGCTCGGCGTCGAGGAAGGCGAAGCTGGCGTCGGTGACCTCGATCTCGCCGGCCCACTCGGACTTGAAGCCGCTCACGCGGATCTTCTGGCCGGGGACGAGCTTGGCCGCGTCCTCCTCGGAGCAGGCCATGTTGTAGATAAAGAAGGGGCGGGTGCCATCGTCACAGGCATAGACCGTGATCTTGTTGTCCCACCAGGACTGGGTCGCCTGGACATAGACCTCGATCGTGACCTCGCTGTCGAGCGCGGCGTCGATATATTCGAAGTAGTCCATGGTCGGGGCGGCAGGCTCCTCGACGGGAGCGGGCTCCTCGACCGGGGCGGGCTCTTCGACCGGGGCGGGCTCTTCGGACGGAGCGGGCTCCTCAACGGGGGCGGGCTCTTCGGACGGAGCGGGCGCGGCGGTCTTGCCGCAGGCCGCAAGCGCAAATACCATGGTCAGCGCAAGAAGAAGGGCTAAGAACTTTTTCATGTCGTTGCTCCTTTTTTCACTTTTTTCGTCTGCAAAAGGGTTTTGAACAATTTCATTATACTGGTTTTGGCCGCTAAATCAAGCCTAATCTTTTTTTCTCCTCTCCTCCATCACCTGGGAGAGCGCATAGACGCCGATGAGCACCCAGACGGTGCCGAGCGTCGCAAGCAGCGCCACCGCGGTCGTGGGGAGCGGTCCCGCTTCAGTCTCGGCCGGCGTCTCGCCGTCGCCGATCTCGTCGGCGCTGACCGCGATCATGTCGAGGCGGTTGAGCGAGGTGACGTCAGAAAAGAGCTTGTCGAGATAGGCGTCGTCCACGGTCTTTTTGCGGCGCGGCGCGATGGTTACATCGTCGATGAGCGCGCCGGCGGCGTTGCGCAGGGAGGCGGAGCCGTTGAACACGGGCGTGGTGAAGGTGTACTCCACATTGTCGAGCAGCAGTTTCGAGGCCTTGATCTTTACGTCGTAGTGCAGATCGTTGTCCTCGCCGCAGCGGGCGAGATAGTCCTGATATTCCGCGCTCTCCTGTGCCTTGGCTGTGACGGGAACGTAGCCCTCGGTCTCGGCGTAGGCGATCTGCACCTCGTTGGTCAGCAGATACTGGGCGAAGAGCCAGGAGGCGAGCACCTCCTGTTCGTCGCTCTTGTTGAACACACAGATCGAGGGGCCCTGCGAGATCATCTGCGGGTGCCCGACGTCGAACTGCGGGATCATCATGACCTCGGTCTCAAAGGAAACGACGTTATCCGCGCTGATGTCCATCAGGGGCGCCTCGCTGCCCATCCAGGTCGCGCCGGCGGTGGAGTCGATCGCGAAAAGGCACTGGCCCGCGTTGAAGAAGTTGCCGGGATAGCTGTCGTGCTTGAAGGTCGTGAAGGCCCCGTGGGCGGCGTGCTCGGACACGGTATGGAGCAGCGAGCGCGTCACATCGTTGAAGATCAGCACCTCGCCGTTCGGCTTGGAGTACGGCGCGTCCTTCTGGCGCAGCATCTGGATCATCATGTTGTCCGAGGACTTGTAGATGAAGGGTTTCATGACCTTCTGGCCGTTGAGGACGTAAGTGCCGTCGTCGTTTTGCTTCATCGCCGCCTCGGAGACCTCCCACACGAAGTCCCAGGTGAGGACCTCGGGCAGCGTATAGCCGAGCTTTTCCACCAGGGTCTTGTTGATGTAGCAGGCCTCGGTCGAGCGCATGTAGGGGATCGCGTACTGAACGCCGCCGATCTTTCCCTCGTGCAGAAACTGCGGGATGATCTCGTCGGCGCGCGGGGAGTCGAAGCGCAGCTCGCTCCCGCCGAGACCGTAGCGCGTATCCGCGATCAGCCCGTCGAGCGGCACGACCGTGTCCGCGCCGCTGAGATAGGTGGCGATGTGGTCGGGATAAGTGATGCAGACGTTGGGCGTCGTGCCGGTGGAGATATTGGTGATGACATCTTGATAGATCCGGCCGTAGTCGAAATACTGCTTGAGCCGGACGCGGATGTTCGGATAGAGCTTCTCGAAGTCCTCGATCGCCTGCACGTAGATTGCGGTCTGCACCTTGTTGTTGTCGCTCTTGGCCCAGAAGCTGATCTCATAGCTGCGGGAGGTATCGAAGTCCTCCGGCAGGGTGTAGAGCGTCTCCGCCGCGGCGGAGAGGTCCTCGTCCCGGCTGCGCAGCGTGCCGTGGCAGGCTGTGAGAGAGAGCAGGCACAGCGCGCACAGCAGCAGCGCCAGGGGCCGTTTGAATCGTCTCATCCCTTCGTGCCTCCTCTCGAAACGCCGGCCATGATCTTCTTGCGGAAGATCAGGAACAGCACGATCAGCGGCACGGAGATCACGACGACCGCCGCCATCATGGCGGGGATGTTCTCGCGGCCGAAGCCGTTTTCACGGATGGCCTGGATGCCGTTGGACACGAGAAAATAGTTCGTGTCGTCGGTGATCAGGCGCGGCCAGACGAAGGAGTTCCAGCATTCGATGACCTTGAGGATCGTGACCGTGATGATCGTCGGGCGGCAGATCGGGATCATGACGCGCGTGAGATAACGGAAATCCGTGCTGCCGTCGACCTTGGCGGCGCGGTAGAGCTCGTCGGGGATCTGCTCAAAGTTTTCCTTGAGCAGATAGATATAGAACACCGAGGTCACCGAGGGCAGGATCAAGCCCGCGAAGGTGTTGCGCAGACCCGCGTTTGTGATGGTCTGGAAGTTGGTGATGACCACGAGCTCGCCCGGGATCATCATCAGCGCGAGGAAGAAGGTGAAGAGCAGGTCCTTGCCGCGGAAATCCAGCCGCGAGAAGGCGAAGGCCGCGAGCACCGTCACGATCAGCATGAGGACCGTCGTGACGAGCGTGAAGATCACCGTGTTGAGGAAGTACTTGCCCAGCGGCACCGCCGTAAAGGCCTCGGCGTAGTTCTGAAGCGTCGGGGCGAGCGTAAAGAACTTCGGAACGTATTCGGTGTTGTAGGCACCGTAGCTCTTGATCGAGGTCAGCAGCATCCAGTAGAAGGGGAAGAGCACGATCAGCGCCCAAATCGCGAGGAAGAGATAAGTCAGGCTCTTTCCGGCACGCGCGCGGCGCGCGGCGGAGGCTTCGATCTTTTCGTAATCCATGTCGCCCCTCCTCTTTAGACGTAGTAGACGTGCTTGCGGCTCACGAGCAGGTTGATGCAGGTGATCGTCAGCACGATCGCGAAGAGGATGATCGCCGCGGCCGAGGCGTAGGACGGCCAGCCGCCGCCGTTGCCGTAGAGCATGTCGTAGACGTAGCCCACGATCGTGTTCATGCCGGCGGCGTTGAGATCGATGCCGAAGATGGCGACCGCGTCGCTGTAGGCCTTGAAGGCGCCGATGAAGCCCGTGATGATGAGATAGAACAGCTGCGGGGAGATCATCGGCAGCGTGATGCGTGTGAACACGCGCCACTTGGGCGTGGCGTCGAGCCGCGCGGCGTTGTAGAAGTCCTGGCGCACGGAGGCCAGCGCGCTCGTGAGGATCAGGATCTTGAAGGGCAGCACGACCCAGATCGTGTAGAAGCACAGTACGAACATCTTGGCCCAGTACGGCCCGTTGATGAAGTCGATCGAGGGCGAACCGAAGAAGTTGATGACCATGTTGACCAGGCCCTCGGTGTAGGCGGTCTTCTTGAACAGGATCATGAACACCAGGCCGACGGCCAGCGTGTTCGTGACGTAGGGCAGGAAGTAGATGGTCTGGAACAGCTCGCGCAGCTTCTTGATCGAATTGAGCGCCACCGAGATCAGCAGCGCGAGGCCCGTCGAGAGCGGCACCGTGATGATCACAAGCAGGAAGGTGTTCTTCAGCGCGCGCAGAAAGTACTCGTCGCGCAGCACATAACCGTAGTTGTACAGACCCGTGCCGAAAAAGCTCTGCGAGGCGGAGTTGTAGCCCTCCTCGAAGGAGTAGACGAACACGTCCACGAGCGGATAGACCATGAAGGCCCCGAGGAAGAGGATGGCCGGCAGCAGATAGAGCCAGCCCTTATAGCTTCTGTTGTTCATCGCTTGAGCCCTCAAAGCGCCTCGGCCTCGGCAAAGCGCACGCGCGCGCCGCTCTCGGGGTCGAAGAGGTGCACCTTGGCGGTCTTGAGGTAGAAGCGCACCGTTTCGCCGCCGACGCCCTCGGCGTATTCGGCGCTGATGACCGAGCGGATCGACACGCCCTGCATGGCCGGGTGCGTCGAGATGATCGTCGTGTCGCGGCCCATGACCTCTACGGTCTCGAGCGCGCAGCACAGCGGGCCGTCGTCGCGCACGCGGAAAGCCTCGGGCCGGACGCCGACGGTATAGGGCCCGTCCGCGACGCCCTGCACTTTCATCACGGCGTCCTCGCCGATGAAGAGCGTGCCGCCGCGCACCGAGCCGTCGAAGACGTTGATCGGCGGGGTGCCCAGGAACTTTGCCACGAAGAGGTTGTCCGGGTCGTTGTAGACCTCCTGCGGCTTGCCGGTCTGCTGCAGGACGCCGTCCTTCATCACGACGATCACGTCGGAGATGCTCATTGCCTCCTCCTGGTCGTGCGTGACGAAGACCGTGGTGACGCCGGTCTCGCGCTGGATGCGGCGGATCTCCTCGCGGGTCTGCAGGCGCAATCTCGCATCGAGGTTCGACAGCGGCTCGTCGAGCAGGAGCACGCGCGGCATCTTCACGAGCGCGCGGGCGATGGCCACGCGCTGCTGCTGACCGCCGGACATCTCGCTCGGTTTGCGCTCGAGCAGCTGCTCGATCTGCACGAGCTTCGCCGCCTCGAGCACCTTCTCCTCCATGACCTCCTTGGGGAGCTTGGCCTCGCCGCGCAGGTTCTGCAGCGGGAAGAGGATGTTCTGCCGCACGGTCAGATGCGGGTAGAGCGCGTAGTTCTGGAAAACGAGACCCACGCCGCGCCGCTCGGGCGGCAGCTTCGTCACGTCGTCCTCGCCGAAGAAGATCTTTCCTTCCGTCGGCGTTTCGAGGCCGCTGATGAGGTTCAGCGCGGTGCTCTTGCCGCATCCGGAGGGGCCGAGCAGGCCGACGAGCTTGCCGTCGGGGATCTCGAAGGACATGTCGTTGACCGCAACGACCTCGCTCTTGTCCTTTTTATTGCGGCTGGGGAAGCGTTTCGTGAGGTGTTCCAATACGACTTTCATCTTGCAAACCACCTGCTTTTCGTTTTATGCGGGGCTTTGATTTCATCTTAATCAATGCCGGGGGGATTGTCAATCTCCGCCCGGGTGACAAATAGGCAAATGTTTCACAAGCGGGCGGGGAGACGCTCCCCTTTCTCTTGCTTGTCCAAAAGAAAGGGGGAAAGAGAACGACATTTGATGGATACGACCTGTGCGTTTTTCGAACTGGTCAGTTTTCATTTTCTCTTTGCGCGTGCGAGGGACGGGGGGGACGCTCCCCTTTCTCTTGCGTGTCCAAGAGAAAGGGGGAAAGAGAAGGACACAAGGGAGGGGAAGAATTCGGAATCTTCCCCCCTTTGGCGTGCTTTCTCTTTTTGTCCACTTTCTCTTTGCACGTGCAAAGAGAAAATGGACACCCAGCAGGTTGGGAATACGATAAGACCTCATCCACCGCAAGCGGTCCCCCTGTCCGCCTTGCCGCAAATGCCGTTTGCGTGCAGGCATGAAAACCTGCCCGCAAAGCGGCGCGGCTGCGGAAATTGCGGCCCGCCTTATTCTGCCCCCGGCAGCGGCGAGCCGCAATTCCCCGTGCGCGGGGAAGCCTTTTGGGGGCAAAATCAAAAGCCCAAAGGGGAGATCCCTTCGGGCTTTTAACTGTATTCGTTTTCCGATGATCTTTTCAGACCAGCTCGATGACGGCCATCTCGGCGGCGTCGCCGCGGCGGGTGCCGATACGGGTGATGCGGGTGTAGCCGCCGCTGCGCTCGGCATACTTGCCGGCGAGCTCGGACTTGACCTTCTTCGCCACATCCTCGCGGGTGATGAAGCTGAGCATCTGACGGTAGGACGCGAGGTCCGCCGCCTTGCCGAGCGTGATCATCTTCTCGGCCAGAGGAGCGATCTCCTTGGCGCGGGTGACGGTGGTCTCCATCCGGCCTTTATCCAGAAAATCGGTGACCTGCTGACGGAGCATCGCCATGCGCTGATCGGTCGGCTTGCCGAGCTTTCTTGTTCCGGGCATAAGTGCATTTCCTCCTTACTTACTGGTTGTCCTCGCTTGCCAGCGAGAGCCCCATCATGGTGAGCTTGTGCTCGACCTCTTCGAGGGACTTGCGGCCGAGGTTGCGGACCTTGATCATCTCGTCCTGAGTCTTGCTGATCAGGTCCTCGACAGTATTGATGTTCGCGCGTTTGAGGCAGTTGAAGCTTCTCACGGACAGATCCAGCTCTTCGATGGACATCTTGAGCATGGTGTCAGGCTCCTTCTCGACGCGGTCGACGACGATGGAGTTCATGCCGGCGGTGTCGGAGAGGTCGGTGAAAAGCGTGAAGTGGTCGCACAGGATCTTGGCGCCGAGCGAGACGGCGTCGCGCGCGGTCATGGTCTTGTCCGTCCAGACCTCGATGGTCAGCTTGTCAAAGTCGGTCTGGTTGCCCACGCGGGTGTTCTCGACCGTGTAATTGACCTTCAGCACCGGGGTGTAGATGGAGTCGACCGGGATCGTGCCGATCGGCATCTGAGGATTCTTGTTCTTCTCGGCGGGAACATAGCCGCGGCCGTGGTCGAGGACGAGCTCCATGTTGAGCGCGCCGTCGGGACCGAGGGTCGCGATCGGCTGTTCGGGATTGAGAATCTCCACCTCGGCGTCCGCCTTGATGTCTCCGGCGGTGATGACGCCTTCGCCCGAGGCCTCGATGTAGACGGTCTTGGGCTCGGCGCTGTGGAGACGGGCGATGATGCTCTTGACGTTCAGAACGATCTCGGTCACGTCTTCCTTCACGCCGGGGATGGTGGAAAACTCATGCTGGATGCCGGCGATCTTGATGCTGGTGCATGCGGTGCCGGGCAGCGAAGAGAGAAGAACCCTGCGAAGCGAGTTGCCAAGCGTTGTGCCGTAGCCGCGCTCCAGGGGCTCGACGACATACTTGCCGTAGGAGCTGTCCGTGGGGGTCTCGATGCACTCGATACGCGGCTTCTTGATTTCAATCATATAGTACAATACCCTCCTTAACATGTTTGCGCCTCAAAGGGGCGCCGCGATGGTTGATCTTACCTGAGGGTGACTGATTACTTGGAGTACAACTCGACGATGAGGTGTTCCTCGATGGGCAGATCGATGTCCTCCTTGGTGGGGACGGCGACGACCTTGCCTGCGAAATTGCTCGCATCATACTCAAGCCACTTGGGGGCGGGGCGGAATGCGTTGGCCTCGATGTTGGCCTTGAGCTTTTCGATCCCGCGGCTGCTCTCCTTGAGGGCGACGACCATGCCCGGCTTCACCTGATAGCTGGGGATGTTGACCTTGCGGCCGTTGACGGTGAAGTGGCCGTGGCTGACGAGCTGACGCGCCTCGGCGCGGCTCATCGCGAAGCCCAGACGGTAAACGACGTTGTCCAGACGGCTCTCGAGGATAGCGAGAAGGTTCTCGCCGGTCTGGCCCTGACGGCGCTCGGCCATCTCAAAGTAGCTGCGGAACTGGCTCTCGAGCACGCCGTAGAAGCGCTTGGCCTTCTGCTTCTCACGAAGCTGCTGGCCGTACTCGGAGTTCTTGCTGCGGCCCTGGCCGTGCTGGCCGGGGGCGAAAGCGCGGTTGTTCATCGCGCACTTGTCGGTGTAGCAGCGGTCGCCCTTGAGGAAGAGCTTCTGACCTTCTCTGCGGCACTGACGGCATACTGCATCGGTATATCTTGCCATTTTCAGTTACCTCCCTTATTAGACGCGACGACGCTTCGGAGGACGGCAGCCGTTGTGGGGGATGGGGGTGACGTCCTTGATCATCGTGACTTCGAGACCGGCGGTCTGCAGCGCGCGGATAGCGGCTTCACGACCCGAGCCGGGGCCCCTGACGAAGACCTCGACGGTCTTCAGGCCATGCTCCATGGCTGCCTTGGCGGCAGTCTCAGCCGCAGTCTGCGCGGCAAAGGGGGTAGACTTCTTGCTGCCACGGAAACCGAGACCGCCCGCGGACGCCCAGGAAATGGCATTGCCCTGCGTGTCGGTGATGGTGACCATGGTGTTGTTGAAGGAAGAGCTGATATGGACCTGGCCCTTTTCAATGTTCTTGCGCTCGCGACGGCGCGTTCTGACGACTTTCTTCTTGGTGTTCGCTGCCATGATTCATATCCCTCCTTACTTCTTCTTATTCGCGATGGTGCGTTTCGGGCCCTTGCGGGTACGCGCGTTGGTCTTGCTTCTCTGTCCGCGGACGGGCAGGCCGCGGCGATGGCGCTGGCCGCGATAGCAGCCGATCTCGGTGAGGCGCTTGATGTCCAGCGCGGTCTGGCGGCGCAGGTCGCCCTCAACGATAAAGTTGTGGTCGATGCACTCGCGCAGCTTGCTCTCTTCCTCGTCGGTGAGGTTCTTGACTCTGGTGTCGGGGTTGATCCCGGTCATCTCCAGGATCTTCTTCGCGCTGGTTCTGCCGATACCGTAGACGTAAGTGAGACCGATTTCGATTCTCTTGTCCTTGGGCAGGTCAACGCCGGCTATACGTGCCATATTGT
>JAFSJZ010000052.1 GCA_017449185.1 Oscillospiraceae bacterium | reverse complement strand
GACGTGGCCGGCTGCGCGCCGCGGCCCCAGGCGGTCATCGACGGTCTGGCGCTCGCGACCCAGATCCTGAAAGAAAAGAGGGGGCAGAAGTAATGGATCTTCCGTTTGTAAAAGAAGCCGTCAAAGGCCTGTTTTCCAAGACGAGCTGCGAAATGTACCCCTTCGTGCCCAGCGAGGCCGCGCCCCGCTATCGCGGCAGGATCGTCTTCCACCCCGAGAAGTGCATCAACTGCGGCATGTGCGAGCGCGTCTGCGCCGGCGGCGCGATCAAGACCGAGTCCGTCCCCGTTGAGGGCGGCATGCAGGTCACGCGCACCTTCAACCTCGGCTCCTGCACCTTCTGCAGCCACTGCGCCGACTTCTGCCACGAAAAGGCGATCGAACTGACGGGCGACTATCACATGGTCGCCACGAAGGAGGAGGAACTGCTCGTCACCGGCACCTTCTTCAAGGCCGCGCCGAAAAAGCCCGCGCCCAAGCCCGCCGCCGCTGCCGCAGCTCCCGCCGCGGCCGCTGCCCCGGCGGTCAAGATGCGCGAGGACGGCGAGCCCGTACAGGATCCCGCCAAGTGCGTCTACTGCACGCTCTGCGCCAAGAAGTGCCCCGGCGGGGCGCTGACGGTCGACCGTGCGGCCAAGACCTGGACGCTCGACGAGGACGCCTGCGTCGCCTGCGGCACCTGCGCCGGCGTCTGCCCGAAGAAGGCCATCTACATGCCCGGCTTCGAGCCGGAGGCCCCTGCTCCCGCCGCGCCGGCTGCCAAGCCCGCGGAGGAGAAGCCTGCGGAGGAGAAGGCCGCGCCCGCGCCGGTACAGCCGCGCGACGACGGCAAGCCCGCGCAGGATCCGTCCAAATGCGTCTACTGCACGCTCTGCGCCAAGAAGTGCCCCGCCGGGGCGCTGACGGTCGACCGTGCGGCGAAGACATGGACGCTCGACGAGGACGCCTGCGTCGGCTGCGGCACCTGCGCCGCCGCCTGCCCGAAGGACGCCATCGTCATCTGAGGCAAATTCCAAGCAAAAAAGAGAGCTTTCGGCTTGCCGAAAGCTCTCTTTTTGAGTTTGGCAGAACGGCTTGGTCAATGTCCATTTTCTCTTTGCTCATGCAAAGAGAAAGTGGACAAAAAGAGAAAGCACGCCAGAGAGGGGAAGATTCCGATTTCTTCCCCTCTCTGGACTCTCCCTAATTGAAACGGCAAAAGAGGGGCTTATCCCCTCTTTTGATTCTCCCCTCTGTTGTACTGATTTGAGAGGTTTTTCCCTCCAAAAGGCGTATCTCGCAGGGGCTGCAGCCGCAGCCCCTGAAAACAGGATCCTGCTCTGTGCTCTTGTAGGGGACGGCGTCCTCGACGTCCCGCGCCTCTTGTCTCTCCGTAGGGGCGACCCTTGCTTCTCGCCCGCCGTCCACCGGTTTCTTTTTGTTGTAGATAATCGAAAAGGGCTGTGTTATGATAAAGAAAAAGGCAAAGGGGCGCGCAGAATGGAATTTGTCAACGGGCTGGATTTCCCCCGCGAGATCGGCGAGTTGTTCCGTGAATATACGGACATGCTCGTCGAGAACGATCCGACGTTCGCTTCGTATCTCGACCTGCAGAACTATGACGACGAACTGCGGCACCTCGAGGGCAAATACGGCCCGCCGGGGGGAAAGCTGATCCTCGCGTGCGAAGAGGGAAAAGCTGCGGGCTGCATCGCGCTCAAACAGATGGACGAACCGGGCCGCTGCGAGCTCAAGCGCCTGTACGTCCGCCCCGCCTTCCGCGGCCGCGGCCTCGGGCGCGAGCTGACGGAGCGGATCATCGCCGCCGCGCGCGAGCTCGGCTATAAAGAAATGCTGCTCGACACGCTGCCCTTCCTGCAGTCGGCCCAGCGCATCTACCGCGCCGCCGGCTTTTGCGAGATCGAGAAATACAACGACAGCCCGATGGACGACGCGACCTATATGAAGCTCGTTTTATAATGCCTGTCCTGCCCGATGAGGAATATTGACGGATCGGGCAGGATATGCTATGATAATCAACAATTTGATCCAAAAGGAGATGGAGTTCCGCATTATGGACGATGGCAGTCGATTGCCATGGATCATTGCAATCATTCTTTTAGGGTGCGCCATGTATTTCGCCGTCACCGAGACGGCCATGGCCTCCGCCTCGCGCACAAAGATCAAAACGGCCGCCGACCGCGGCGACACGCGCGCCAGGAGCGCGCTGTTTTTGCTGGACAACTTTGACCGCGCGATCACAACCATATTGATCGGTACGAACATCGTACATATCGCCGTCGCCTCGATCGTGACCGTTGCGGTCACCCGGCGCTGGGGATTGAGCGTTGTCACGCTCAGTACGATCATCACCACGATCACCGTATTCTTCCTCGGCGAGATGCTGCCGAAAAGTCTGGGCAAAAAGCACAGCGAAAAGCTGCTGCTCTCCTGCGCGGGGCCGATGCGCGTGCTGATGAAGCTCTTTGCGCCGCTCTCGGCGCTGCTCACCATGATCGGACAGGGCGCAGCGAAGCTCTCCCGCGGGGATCCGGAGATCACCGTCACCGAGGACGAGCTGTACGATATCATTGAGGATATGACCGAGGAGGGCAGCCTTGACGAAGAGCAGGGAGAATTGATCTCCTCCGCGCTGCAGTTCGGAGACGTCACGGTCGAGAGCATCCTCACCCCGCGCGTGGACGTCACCGCCGTCGACGTGGAAGACCCGCTCGAGGACGTGCTCTCGCTTGTCCGCAGCCAGAACCACAGCCGTCTGCCGGTCTACGAGGGAACGATCGACAACATCATCGGCATCCTGCAGATCCGCAAGTTCATCAAGGCCTATCTGCACCTCGGCGCGAATACGGAGGTCCGCCCGCTGCTCGACGAGCCCTTCTTCATCCACCAGAGCACCAATATCGACGAGCTTCTGCCCATCATGTCCAAGGGCAAAAAGAATATGGCTGTCGTCACCGACAATTACGGCGGCACGGTCGGCATCGTCACGATCGAGGATATCCTCGAGGAACTCGTCGGCGAGATCTGGGACGAGGACGACGTGGTCGAAGAGCCGATCGCAGACCTCGGCGGCGGCGTCATCCGCGTCGATGCGGAGGAGACCGTCAGCGACGTGTTTGAGCATCTCAGTTTCGAGGATCCCGAGGAAGACGAGGAGCTGGTCAACACACAGATGGGCGAATGGGCCTATGAGCAGTTCACAGCCATTCCCCGCGTCGGCGACAGCTTTTTGTATCACAACATCTCCGTCACGGTCGACGAGATGGAGCATAACCGCATCCTGAAGCTGAAGGTCGCCCTCCTGCCGGAGAATGAGGAAGGAGGCGAGGACGCATGAGTACGGTCATCACCGTCGCGCTGGGCATCCTCGTGTGCCTGTGTCTGTCTGCCTTCTGCTCGTCTGCGGAGATGGCCTATTCCTCCTGCAACGTCGTGCGCCTGGAGAACCTGCGCGACGACGGTTCCGCGCGCGCGGGCGTCGCGGTGAAGATCACCGAGAAATTTGACGACGCGCTCTCCGCCATCCTCATCGGCAACAATCTGGCCAATATCGCGGCCTCGTCCCTTGCCTCCGTGCTCGTGATCCTGCTGCTCGGCGGCGACGAATACACCTGGGCTGCCACCGTGGTGCTGACCGTACTGGTCATCATCTTCGGCGAGACCATCCCGAAGATCACGGCCAAGAAGGCCGCCAACACGCTCTCGCTGCGCTATGCCTACGCCGTGCGCGGCATGATGTTTGTCCTCAAGCCGCTGATCCTGCTGGTCGTGGGCCTTGTCCATCTGCTCACCGGCCGAGAAGTGCCGGAGGAGGAGACCGACGGCGAAGAGGCCGTCGAGGAGCTGCAGTCTATCATCGAGACCGCCGAGGACGAGGAAGTCCTCGACGAGGAACGCTCCGAGCTGCTGCAGGCCGCGATCGATTTCTCCGAGATCTCCGCCATGGAAGTCATGACCGCGCGTGTGGATGTCTGTGCCATCGACATCGAGGACGACTGGAACGAGATCGTCAGCGCCGTTGAAGAAGCCTCTTTCTCGCGCCTTCCGGTCTACGAGGGCACGATCGACAACATTGTCGGCGTGCTGTATCTCAACCACTTCCTCAAGGCGCTGACCGAAGAGGGCAGCCGGACCGATATCCGCAAGCTGCTGATGCAGCCCTGCTATGTCTACAAGACTATGAAGCTGCCCGCCGTGCTCAGTTTGCTGCGCAAGGCCAAGCAGCACCTCGCCATCGTCACGGACGAATACGGCGGGACGCTCGGCGTCATCTCGATGGAGGATGTGCTCGAGCAGATCGTCGGCGACATCTGGGACGATACCGACGTTATCGAGCAGGAAGTCGTCGAGCGCGCCGAGGGTGAGTATGAGCTTGACGGCGACATGAATCTCGATGATTTTCTGGAACTGGTCGGCATCCCGGAGGAGAACGTCGAGGCAGAGAGCGCGACGCTCGGCGGCTGGACGGTAGAGCGCTTCGGCGCCTTCCCGAAGAAAGGCGACAGCTTCCGCTGCGGGGACTTCACGGTCACCGTGCTGAAGATGGACGGCCGCCGTGTCGAGAAGCTGCTGGTCCAGCACGATCCGGAAGAAAAAGAAGAGCAGTAAAATATATCGCCCGTTTCCCATCGGAAACGGGCGATATGCTTTTTTAGAAAAGCCGCAATTTACACTTGACTAACCAGCGCCGCTGTGCTATTATACTCAAGCCAAAACAATATCGCGGGGTAGAGCAGTTGGTAGCTCGTCGGGCTCATAACCCGGAGGTCGTTGGTTCAAATCCTTCCCCCGCAACCACGAAAAAGACCGATTTCTTAACGAAATCGGTCTTTTTTCATTTCCCGGAAGAGACATTTCCCAAATCGGGGAGCGGGCCGCTACTTCAGCTCAAAGCCCGGGTTGGGCATGAAAAGCGCGTTCAGGGCGTACATGCAGTCCTCGTAGACGTCGGTCTGCCCCCACTGGAAGCACCATTTCATGTTGACGCCGTAGACGACGGAATTGCTCGTCGATACCAGAGCGGCAGGATCCCAGTCGTTTCGGATCTCTCCGTTCGTCTGGGCGTCGGCAATCAGCTGCGTGAGGATCTTCGCCAGGCGATCGTCGATGTAGCTGTAATAATCCGAGCGGCTTCTCTGCGTTCTGGAAAGGATGACGCGGTTCATGATCTCGTTGCCCAGCTCCAGCTGGACGTCCAGATAGGCCTTGAAGATCTCCCAGATCCGCTCATACGCGGAGCCGGTGATCAGAGATGTCATCGAATCCAGCAGCCGCGACCTGGCGGTACGGCTGCACCAGTCGCCGATCGCGTCGAAGACCATCTCTTTGCTTTCAAAATAATAATAGAAGCTGTTGCGCGTGACGCCGGCCTCGTCGCAGATGTCCTTGACGGAGACGTCGTCATAGGGACGGTTCCTGAACTGGTTGATCGCGGAGTCCACGATCCTGTCACGGGTACCCTCTTTGTAATTGGTCACGATACAGTCCTCCCCTCATGTACAAAGATCGTGTGCGTTTTCCACATAGACGATCGAACACAATTGTGGCATATCCTGAAATTTTATCGGGTTATTGACAAATAATCGACAAAAAACTACACTCACGACAGAGGATTCAATACACGTGTATCATATAACAAAGCGCAGGCCCAAGTCAAGAGTATAAGAGTAATATTTTTATGAACCCGCGCACCACAAAAACCGGGGCGTCGGGAGAGGGAGAAAAACATGGGTCATTTAGCTATTATTCTCGGATTTGCCGTTCTGGTCGTCCTGTGCATGCTGAACATCAACATCGTGATCGCGTCGTTTGCCGCGGCCTTTGTTGTGACCGTGTGCGCCGGGATGCCGTTTGCGGAAACCATGATCACCGTATTCTTCACGCGCTTCGGGTCGATCATCGGCGCTCTGTTCCCGATGTTCCTCTTCGGCGCGATCCTGGCCAAGCTCTACACCTACAGCGGCGGCGCCACGCAGATCGCGGAGACCGTGGCCAACACGCTGTTCCGCTCCGCCCACACGGAAAAGAAAAAGTACACGCTGGGCTTTCTTTCCGTGATTCTCGCCTCCGCCATCCTGTGCTACGGCGGCATCAACGCGGCGGTAGCGCTCATCGCCATTTATCCCATCGCCATCGGGATCTTCCAGAAAGCGGGGATCCCCAAGCGCTTCATCATGGGCGCGATCTGCGGCGGCGCGTTCACCTTTGCGCTGAGCGGCCCCGGCTCGCCGCAGCCTACCAACGTCGTGGCCATGGCGATCGGGTCGAGCTCTTACTGCGGCCTTGTGGCCGGCATCGTGGGCTGCATCGTGGAGATCGCCGTGATGCTGCTGGTGTTCACGCGTATGTGCGTGAAGGCCACGGCCGGCGGGGAGACCTTCGTGCCCGGCCCGAAGGATGTATTCGCCGTGGAAGACGGCAAGTTCCCCCGCTTCATCGTTACCCTGATCCCGATTGTGGTGCTGCTGGTGATCTTCAACGTGTTCTCGGTGAATATCTCCGTCTCGCTGCTGATCACCGCGCTGGTGGCGTCCGTGTGCTTCCTGCCGCAGCTCGGCTGGAAAAATGTGCTCAAATCCTTCAACGAAGGGGCTGTCGGCGCGCTGACTCCGGCCGTCGCCATCGCCGGGGTGAACGGCTTCGCCGCGGTGGTCCAGTCCGTTCCCGAATACCAGGCCATGATCGACGGGCTGCTGAGCTCCACGCTTCACCCGGTGCTGATGCTGGTGGTCTGCGTCGCCGTGATCTGCATGATGACGGGCGGCTCCACGACCGGAACGCAGATCGCACTTCCGATCATCGCGCCGGCGCTGACCAAGATGGGCCTGTCCCTGTCGTTCGTTCACCGTGTCGGCACCTTTGCGGCCACGATGCTGGATTCGCTCCCGAATTCGGGCGCGGTCATCATGGCGGTCGGCCTGGCGGACCTCAAGATGAAGGACGGCTATCCGCCGGTATTCGTATCCACAGTGCTGGCGACCACCTGCGGCACCGCCGCCGTGGCGCTGATCATGACCATACTGCCCATGCTTCCGTAAACGCGCTGCGCGAGCTCCGGAAGAGGCAGTATGATCCGTTATAAACAAAGAACTGAGACGGATCCGTGCGGCCGTCTCAGTTCTTTTATTTCGGATCCCGACGATGGGGCGGGCGTCCGAAAGCGCCGTTATTTCAGTTCAAAGCCCGGATTGGGCATAAAGAGCGTGTCCAGCGCATCCATGGACTCGCGGATGATATCGGATTCGCCCCACTGGAAGCACCACTTGATGTTGACGCCGCGGATGACCGCATAGCTGGTCCACAGCAGCGCGGTCGGGTTGCAGCGGTTCTGCACCTCCCCGTTGAGCTGCGCGTCGGCGATCAGATGGGCCATCGTATTTGCCAGGCGCGTATCGATATAGCTGTAATAGTCGGACCGGCCCTTTTGGGTCCTGGAGAGGACGATGCGGTTCATGATCTCGTTGCCCATCTCCAGCTGGACGTCCAGGTACATCTTGTAGATCTCCCAGACCCGCTGATAGGCCGTGTTGGCGGTCAGCGCACTCAGCAGGCGGGACTTGGCGGTCCGGCTGATCCAGTCGCCGATGGCGTCGAAGACCATTTCCTTGTTTTCGAAGTAATAATAGAAGCTGTTGCGCGATACGCCGGCCGCGTCGCAGATGTCCTTGACGGAGACGGCGTCGTAGGGATTTGCCTTGAACAGCCCGATCGCGGAATCTACGATCTTCTCACGGGTATCTCGTTTGTACTCATTCACAATACATGCCCTCCTCGGTGTACCAAAACAGTATGCGGAATTCATAAACGCCGAACAAAAGAATTATGCCATGCGCTGAAAAAAACACGCTATATTGACAAATAATCCACAGAATTATACATTTATGTCAGGAGAATTGGTACATCTGTATTATAAAGCAAAACCAAACGGTGTGTCAATAGTATTTGTGTATCTATTCTATTAACAAAAAGGAGAGCAAAAGTATGAAGGGTTTTGGCATCATCGAACCTCTCAAGCAAGTCGGTTGGGTAGAAAAGGAAATGCCGGTCGCCGGTCCTTACGAAGCGGTACTGGAGCCGGTCGCGCTGATCCCCTGCACCTCCGACGTGGACACCGCGGCGGAGAACCCCAATATTCCCGTAGGACGCATCCTTGGTCATGAAGGCGTCGGCCGGATCGTTTCGGTCGGCTCGGAAGTCAAAGACTTTGTCCCCGGCGACATCGTAGCGGTCCCGGCCGTTACCCCGATGTGGCGCGACCTCAACGTTCAGGACAACCGCCATCAGCACGCAGGCGGTTATCTGGGCGGACGTTACCTCTCCTCCAAGTGGGACGGCATGTTTGCCGAATACTTCAAGGTCCCGGACGTGGACCTCAACGTAGCGAAGATCCCCGAAGGCGTTTCCCTGGAAGCTGCCGCCCTGGTGGGCGACATGGTGACCACCGGCTTCCACGCCGCGGAAATGGCGGACATTCAGTACGGCGACGATGTGGTCGTGGTCGGTATCGGCCCCGTCGGTCTGATGGCCGTCGTCGGCTGCAAGCTCCGCGGCGCCGCGCACATCTACTGCGTCGGCCATCGTCCGATCACCCGCCAGCGCGCCATGGAATTCGGCGCCACCGCCACGGTAGACTATCAGGAAGGCCCCATCGTCGATCAGATCATGGCGCTGACCGGCGGCAAGCAGATCGACAAGGTCCTCATCTGCGGCGGCGAGCCCACGATATTCAACGACGCTCTGTCGATGATCAAGTACAACGGCATCGTGTCGAACGTGGCGGGCCACGGCCGCACGCGGCTGCAGCTGCCGATCTACACGACCGAGGCCGGCTACGGCTTCTGCTCGCACAAGACGGTCACCGGCGGCCTTTGCCCCGGCGGACGCCGTCGCGTCGAGCGCCTGATGGGCATGATCCAGTCCGGCCGCTTCGAGCCGGAGAAGCTCATCACGCACAAGTTCTACGGATTCGACGCCATCGAGGACGCCTTCCGTCTGATGGCCGGCAGACCGCAGGATATCATCAAGCCCATCGTTTATATCGACAAATAAAAAAGAGAATTAATAAGGAGGGAAAAGTTTCACATGCAGTACGACACCTTGTTTACCCCGTTCAAAATCGGCAACATGGAGGTCAAGAACCGTATCGTCCTGTCCGCCATGGGCAACCTGATGGCCAACCGTGACGGCAGCTTCTCCGACGTTGAAATCGACTACTTCGAAGAGCGCGCCAAGGGCGGCACCGGCCTGCTCCTGATCGGCCAGGGCTATCTGACCGCCGATCTTGGCCAGGGTGTTCTGGGCCACTACTGGGATCACTACCACATCGTCCCCACAGCCAGAGCGCTGACCGAGCGCATCCACGCCTACGGCGCGAAGGCCGTCACGCAGCTCAGCTGCGGCACCGGCCGCAACGCCAACGAGATCCACGGCAAACCCCCGTATTCCGCTTCCGAGAACCCCTGGGTCTGGGACCCCAAAGTCAAGTGCCATGCGCTGACCCTCGAAGAGATCGCCGTGATCATGAAGCAGTGGGAGTACAGCTCCAAGCTCGCCCGCGACGCCGGCTTTGACGGCATCGAGGTCCATGCTCACGTCGGCTACCTCATCGACCAGTTCCTCTCCCCGATCTGGAACCACCGCACCGACGAGTACGGCGGAACGCCGGAGAAGCGCGCGCGCTTCGCCACGGACATCCTCGACGCCATTCACCGCGGCGCCGGCGACGACTTCCCGGTCATCTTCCGTATCTCCATGGATCACCGCATCCCGGGCGGCCGTACGCTGGAAGACTCCATTCCCATTCTGAGAGTCCTGGGCGAGCACGGCGTTGACGCCTTCGATATCGACGCCGGCTGCTACGAGACCGTCAAGTACGTCTATCCTGCCATGTACATGGGCGAGGCCAGCATGGAATACGTCTGCGAGGCGGCCCGCAAGGCCACCGACAAGCCGCTGCTCAACGCCGGCTCCCACACGCCCGAGAGCGCCGTCAGACTCATCGAGTCCGGACACGCGGACTTCGCCATCTTCGGCCGTCAGCTCATCGCCGACCCCGAGATGCCCAACAAGCTCCTCGAGGAGCGCCCGGAGGACGTACGTCCCTGCATGCGCTGCAACGAGGAATGCATCGGCCGTATCCTCCGCTACCGCTCCAAGCTCAGCTGCGCGGTCAACCCCGCCGCCGGCGAGGAAGCCGCCTTCAAGCTCACGAAGGTCGACAAGCCCAAGAACGTCGTCGTCATCGGCGGCGGCCCCGGCGGTATGGAAGCGGCCTGGGCCTGCGCGCTGCGCGGCCACAAGGTCACGCTCTTTGAGAAGAACGAGCTGGGCGGCACGCTCAACGCCCCGGCCACCGCGGACTTCAAGATCCAGATCCGCAAGCTGATCGAGTACTTCAAGGTCCAGCTCAAGAAGCTGAACGTCGAGATCCACGACCACACCGAGCTGAGCGCGGACGATCCCATCCTTGCTTCCTGCGACAAGATCATCGTCGCCACGGGCAGCGTGCCCATCGTTCCGCCGATCCCCGGCATCGACGGCGACAATGTCCTGGGCGTGATCGAAGCGCACCTGAAGCCCGAACTGGTCACCGGCCAGAACCTGATCATCTGCGGCGGCGGCATGTCCGGCTGCGACTTCGCGCTGGAGGCCATGACGGCTCTCGGCCGCAAAGCCACCGTCATCGAGATGCGCAACGACGTCGCCATCGACGTTATCTACCTGAACAGCCTGGCGCTGAAGGACTGCATGGCGGAAGCCGGCGTCGTCCTGCGCACCGGCTGCAAGGTCAAGGAGATCCGTGCCGACGGCGTCCTCGTGGAGAACGCGGAGGGCGTCGAGGAGCTGATCCCCGGCGATCAGGTCATTACCGCTTTCGGCCAGAAGCCCGAGAAGACCATGACCGAGCAGATCCGCGCGAAGTACTTCAACAAGTCCATCGTCATCGGCGACGCCGTCAAGGCGGCCAAATCCGGCGACGCCATCCGCGGCGGCTACTACGCTGCGCTGAGCATCAACTGAGAACCCTTCCTCTGAAAAATCAATAAATTTTAAAGGAGAGTATCACATGTTCGATTTGACAGGCAGAGTTGCCGTTGTTACCGGCGGTTCTTCGGGCCTTGGCGTGCAGTTCGCGCACGCGCTCGGCAGACAGGGCGCCACCGTCATCGTTATCGCCCGCCGTACCCACCTGCTCGAGAAGGTCGCCGCCTCGATCGCCGAGGAATCCGGCGTCAAGACCGGCTGGTACTACTGCGACGTCACGAAGTCCGAGCTGGTCCGTGAGGTTGCCGACAAGATCGAAGCCGAGTACGGCAAGATCGACATCGCGGTCAACTGCGCCGGCGGCGGAAACTGCGACTGGTCCGAGAAGATCTCCGACGAGAACTGGCACAAGACCATGGACGTCAACATCAACGGTCTGTTCTACTGCTGCCGCGAGTTCGGCCGCATCATGATCAAGCACGGCTACGGCCGCATGATCAACATCTCCTCCATGCTCGGCTCCATCGGCCTGGACGTGGAGTATGGCGCCGGCATCCCCGAGTATGCCGCCTCCAAGGGCGCCGTCAACAACCTGACCCGCCAGTTGGGCATCGAGTGGGCCCGCTACGGCGTCACGGTCAACGCGATCGCCCCGGGCTTCTTTGCCTCCGAGGTCTCCCCGGTCGGCAACGAGAAGTTCGACAACTTCCTCAAGCTCAAGTGCCCCATGAAGCGCCCCGGCGCCCCCGGCGAGCTCGACTCGGCCGTGGTGTTCCTGGCCGCGGACGAGAGCCGCTACGTGACGAGCCAGATCGTCGGCGTGGACGGCGGCTGGACCTGCCAGTAACGAAGCAGTATTAAAAAAATACATAAAAAGGAGACTACTATGGAAACCAAAAAAACCGGCTTTCACTACGCATGGGTCGTGCTGATTGCCACCGTGGTGATGAACTTCTTCTTCTCCATCGTCTACAGCACGTTCAGCCTCTATGCGGCCTCCGTTCTGGCTGCGCACCCCAACATCACCAGAACGGCCTACTCCCTGATCCCCACGCTGCACTCCGTCTCCGCCACGATCTTCCTGCTGCTCTACGGTAAGATCGTCAAGAAGATCAGCTTCCGCTGGCTGATGCTCATCGGCGGCATCGGAATCGCCGTCGGCTACTTCATCTACTCCATCGCCAACAACATCGGCCTGTTCTACGTCGGCGCCATGTTCGTCGGTATCTTCCCGGCCTTCTGCTCCAGCACGACCACCGGCGCTCTGATCAACCGCTGGTTCGGCAAGCTCAACGCCACCCTGCTGAGCATCTCCATGGCGATCGGCGGCTTCGGCGGCACGGTCGGCGCCATCATCGTCGGCCGCTGGCTCGACTCCATCGGCTATCAGGCCAGCTTCCGCAACTGCGCGATCCTCATCCTGGTGGTCATGGTCCTGGTGTTCCTCGTCGTGCGCAACAACCCGCAGGAAAAGAACACCACCATGCTCTGGCCCTCCGAGGAGGACAAGAAGGCTCACAGCCAGGAAGAGCGTGCCGGCTACACCCTGAAGCAAGCTATGAAGACCTACAACTTCTGGGCCATCGTTCTCTTCTTCGTTCTGTATGCCGCCGGCTTCTATGCCGCCTACGCCAACGTGGCCGTCTACATGGCCGACCTTGGCTGGAATGCGGCCACCTACGGCGCGATCTTCGGCATGGTCGCCACCATCAACGTCATCACGATGGTTCCCGGCGGCTTCATGGCGGACAAGCTCGGCCCGCGCTGGACGATCCTGATCCTCTGCGTGCTGTACGCCATCGTCTGCTTCGTCATCGGCTTCACCACGCCGTCCATCGGCATGATGTACGTCGTCTGCTCGCTGATCGGCGCCTGCTACCTGTTCTGCAAGGTCCTGCACACGCCTCTGGCGCTCTGCTTCGGCAACCGTGATTCCGCCAGCATCATCGCGATCCTGACCGCGGCGATCACCATCGGCGCCTGCATCGGCATCCCCGCCGCCAACATGGTGTACGACGCGACCGGTTCCTACGCCCTGCTGTTCCGTGTCCTCCTCGGCGTTCTCGTTGTCTGCCTGATCCTTGCGTTCACCGGCATCAAGAAGGTCCCCGGCTGGGACAAGGTCGGCGGCCCCGACGCTGTCGAGAAGTAAGACAAAGCAATTATCCTGCAATCCCAATAAAACGGCAGCCGGCTCTTTTCAAGAGCGGGCTGTCGTTTTAGTATCTGCCTGCGGAGCAAAATGAAAAGCAAGCGGCCAGGCCGCTTGCTTTTCTTCACTTTTTCATCAGTTCGAGCGCCTCGTCCATGTAAACGCAGTCGGCGAACAGGCCCGGCCACACCTCGTTGAAGTAATAGGCGCAGGTCGTCTCGGCGCTCATGTACGGATTGTCGAACGTGGAATTCGATCCTTCGGGGACGATCACGTCATAGCCTCGCTCGAATGCGGATTTCACGGTGGCGTCTATGCAGAAATTGGTCTGCAGGCCAACGATCATCAGGGTGTCGTCCTTCGCCTCTTCCAGATACGCGGTGAAGTCTTTGTTGCCGAAGCAGCTGTTGATCGCCTTGACAAAGATCTTCTCGCCCTCCCTCGGCGCGACCTCGTCCGTGATCTCAAAGGCTTCGTCGCCGACCGAAAAGCCCGTGTCCGGACCGGCGTCGTGCTGGACGTAGATCACTTCTATCCGATTCTCTCTGGCCGTCTCGATGAGCTTTACGACGTTTCCGAGCAGTCCGTCAAGGTTGTAGAGCTCATCGTCCATGAGCGCTTTCTGCATGTCGATCACGATCAGTTTCATCATGATGCCCTCACAGGTTCATATTCGGGAACGATCCGGGGCGCATCTTCAACTGCGCTTTTCCGGCCGCTCTCGGCAGCTTCCACTATAATACCGCGCGTGCGGATTTGCAACAGCAAGACGACGGACGGCGCGGGCAGGGGAGGATCTGTTTGCGCAGAGTCATGAAAGAGGCGCGTCCGCGCCCTCGAGCCGAAGCAGCCGCAGCTTCCTCTCCGTGCCGCCGGCATAGCCTGTCAGACTGCCGTCCGCGCCGAGGACGCGGTGGCAGGGGATGATCAGCGAGATCGGGTTGTGAGCGACCGCTCCGCCGACGGCGCGCGCCGAAACGCGCCGCCCCGTCCGTGCCTCGAGTGCTGCGGCGAGCTGCCCGTAAGTCGTCGTCTCTCCGCGGGGGATAGCGAGCAGCAGCTCCCACACCGCGCGGCGGAATACCGAGCCCCGCGGCCGCAGCGGCGGCGTGAAGTCCGGCCTTTTGCCCGAGAAATACAGATCGAGCCACGCCGCCGTCTGTTCAAAGACGGGCAGATCGCGCTCCTTGTGCTCCTCTGTGAGCGTGGAGGCGAAATATCTCTGGCCGCCGAACCACAGCCCGGTCAGCGCCTCGCCGTCCGAGGCGAGCGTGATCGCGCCCAGCGGGGAATCGTAGGGATGCGTGTATTCCATGTTCTCCTCCTCCGGCGGGCAGTACTGTGTGTTTACTACGGTCATTATAGCGCGGCGCGGCGGACGATTCAAGCGCCCAAAGCGCACATGAGCGTTGCATTTTGTCTGCGGGCGTGGTAAACTAAACCATCTTTGAGAGGAAAAGAGGCGCGCATATGATCGAAGTCTGGGACGTGATACTCCCCGCGCTGACCGGGGACGCGCCGCGCCGCGCTTATGTCTATGTGCCCGACTCCGCCGCGGAGGATCCCGGGAGGCGTTACCCCGTGCTGTATATGTTCGACGGCCACAACGTCTTTTTTGACGAGGACGCGACGTACGGCAAGAGCTGGGGCATGGGCGAGTATCTCGACGCGACCGGAACGGAGCTGATCGTCGCGGCGGTGGAGTGCGACCACGATCCGGACAACGGCAGATTGAAGGAATATGCGCCCTACCCCTTCTCCGAGCGCAGCCTGGGCACGATCGACTCCCGCGGGGCGCGCACGATGGACTGGCTGATCCAAAGCTTCAAGCGCGAGATCGACCGGGACTATCCCACCCTGCCCGACCGCGAGCACACCTTTATCGCCGGCAGCTCGATGGGAGCGCTGATGAGCCTTTACGCGGTAAGCAGCTTTTCCGACACCTTCTCCCGCGCGGCGGCGCTCTCGCCCGCTCTGGAATGCGGACCGCTCAAGCTCGAGGAGATGCTGCGCAGCGCGGACTTCCCCAAGGACACCGTCGTGTACATGGACATGGGCGAGAAGGAGCTCTCCCGGCGCGGGGCCGCCCGCATGTTCCGGCGCGTCTGCGACCTGCTGCTCAAAAAGGGCGTGAAGCTGACCGCGCGCATCGTCCCGGGCGGCGAACACAACGAGGCGAGCTGGGAAAAGCAGCTCCCCTTCGCCATCCCTGTGCTGCTCTACGATCAGGAGGACTGAGCCGTGCACATACATTACGACAAATGGTACAGCCCGGCGCTTGGCCGGGACATGGAGATCAAGGTCTACGGCCGCGGCGGCAAGCCGGTGCTGTTCATCCCCTGCCAGAACGGCCGCTTTTTCGATTTTGAGAACTTCGGCATGCTGGACGTCTGGGCGGATTTCCTCGAGAGCGGGCAGGCCACGGTCTTCTCGGTGGATACGATGGACGCCGAGACCTGGTCGAACAAGGGCGGCGACCCGTACTGGCGCATCCGCCGCCACGAGGACTGGATGCGCTATCTCACGGACGAGGTCGTGCCCTATATCCGCGCCTTCTGCCGCGGCTACGGCTGGCAGGTCGACCCGGGCGTGCTGGCCTTCGGCTGTTCGCTCGGCGCGACGCATGCGCTCAACCTCTATTTCCGCTTTCCGGAGCTCTTCGACGAGCTGCTCGCGCTCAGCGGCGTGTACAACGCCGACTACGGCTTTGACGATTACATGGACGAGCTTGTCTATCTCAACTCGCCGATGCACTACCTGGGCGGCATGCCCTCCGATCACCCCTTCCTGAGCCTCTACCGCGCCCATCGCGCCGTCATCTGCGTGGGACAGGGCGCCTGGGAGCTGCCGGACCATACCCGCGCGCTGCACCGCATCCTCGTGGACAAAGGCATCCCCGCCTGGGTGGACTACTGGGGCTTCGACGTGAACCACGACTGGCCCTGGTGGTACAAACAGGTTCGGTACTATGCGCCCGATCTTTTACAATCGTAAAGAAAGAAGCGATCGCTTTGAAAAACGTTATTTTCATCTCACCGAATTTCCCGGTCAACTACTGGCAGTTCTGCCGTGAGCTGCGCTTCGACGGCGTGAACGTCCTCGGCATCGGCGACCAGCCCTACGACGAGCTGAGCTTCGAGCTGAAAAGCAGTCTGACGGAGTACTACAAGGTCTCCACGCTGGAGGACTACGACCAGGTCTACCGCGCCGTGGCCTTTTTCGCCTTCAAATACGGGCGCATCGACTTCCTCGAGTCAAACAACGAATACTGGCTCGAGCAGGACGCCCATCTGCGCAGCGACTTCAACATCCCCGGGGGGTTCCGCATTGAGGACGTGCCGCGCATCCGCTTCAAATCCGGCATGAAGGAGTATTACCGCCGCGCCGGCATCCCCACCGCGCGCTTCCACATGGTCGGCGACGCCGAAGGCTGCCGCGCCTTCCTTTCCGAGGTCGGCTATCCGGTCATCGTCAAGCCGGACAACGGCGTCGGCGCCGCGGCCACCTACAAGCTGAAGAACGATGAGGAGCTCTCCGCCTTCCTCGCCGAGCGGGACAGCCGCTTCCCCTATATCATGGAAGAGTTCATCGACGGCCAGATCAACTCCTACGACGCGATCATCGACTCGAAGGGCGAGCCCATCTTCGAGACCGGCAACATCACCGGCATCGCGATCATGGACATCGTCAACAACCGCGACAACTCCATCTATCACATCCTCAAGGAGCTGCCGGAGGACACGCGCGCCTTCGGCCGCGCGGCGGTGAAGAGCTTCGGCGTGAAGAGCCGCTTCGTGCACTTCGAATTCTTCCGCCTCAATCGCGACCAGCACATCGGCAAAAAGGGCGAGCTCGCCGCGCTCGAGGTGAACATGCGCCCGAGCGGAGGCTATACCCCGGATATGATCAACTTTGCCCACAGCACGAACGTCTACAAGATCTGGGCGGACATGGTGGCCTTCGACCGCACGGACATGCCCGTCGGCGAGCACCGCTTCTGCGCCTGCGTCGGCAGGCGCGACGGCAAGCGCTTCCGCCTCAGCCACGAGGAGCTCGCCGCGCGCTACGCAAAGCAGATGCGCATGATGGAGCGCCTCGACCCCACCCTCGCCGAGGCCATGGGCGACCAGCTCTTCCTCGCGGTATTCGATACGCAGGAGGAACTCGACGCCTTCTACCGCGACGCGCTGGAGTGCGTCTGAGCCCCGCGCGATAAGGAGGAAAACGACATATGCTCGTACCCGTACTGCTGTTTCTGCTGGGCTTCGCGCTGCTCATCAAGGGCGGCGACTGGTTCGTGGACGGCTCGGTGGGCCTGGCCCACCGCTTCCACCTGCCGGAGCTGCTTATCGGCGCGACCGTCGTTTCGATCGGCACCACGCTGCCGGAGGTCATGGTCTCCTCGCAGGCCGCGTTCGAGGGCAACGCCGGCATCTCTTACGGCAACGCCATCGGCTCGGTCATCTGCAACACCTGCCTCATCGCCGCGCTGACCGTGGCGATCCGCCCCGGGAAGGTCGACCCCAAAACCTTCCGTCTGCCGACGGCCTTTTTCTTCCTCGCGGCGCTGAGCTATTCCCTCGCCGCGTGGACGACGGGGCGCTTCTCGCGCTGGATGGGCGTGGCGTATCTGCTCGTTTTCGTCGGCTACATGATCCTCACGACCGTGCAGATGAAAAAACATCCCGAGCTGTCGGAGGAGACGGAAGAGAGCGCGGAGGAGGAAAAGGAACGGCCCTTCTGGCAGGAGCTGCTGCTCCTCGTCGTCGGTGCGGCCGCCATTGCGCTCGGCGCGCGCTTCCTCGTCGACAATGGGACAAAGATCGCCGCCGCGCTCGGCGTGCCGGACAGCGTCATCGGCCTGACGATGGTGGCCCTCGGCACCAGCCTGCCGGAGCTGATCACCGCGATCACAAGCCTTGCCAAGGGGCACGGCGCGCTCTCGCTGGGCAACGTCATCGGGGCCAACCTCTTCAACATCATCCTCGTCAGCGGCATGGCCATCACGATCTCACCCTTTGCCGTTCCGACGGAGAAGACGCTCGGGGGGTTCAACTCCAGCCTGATCGTCGATCTGCCCGTGATGCTCGCGGTCATGGCGATCCTCTGCCTGCCCCCGCTGCGCAGCGGAAAGATGGCCAGGTGGCAGGGCGTTGTCCTGCTCGGCTGTTACCTCGCTTTCACGGTCTATCAGTTCATGTCATAAAAAACGTATAATAACACAACGCGATCCCCCGGACGGAAGTCCGGGGGATCGCGTTGTGTTGTCAATGTGATCAGCCGCCGATCCAGTTGATCCGGGTGTCCTCGGTGATCGGCGTTTCAAAATCAAAGTTCCAGCGCCCGAACATGGCGGGCTTGAGCGTAGGCACCTGCGCACAGTGGTTCCAAAGCACGGACTGCGTGGCGAACACGTGTCCGTTCCTCACAAAGCTGACGGTGAAGTAGGTCTGCTTCAGCTCGATGATCTTGTCGACCTCCGGCAGCGAGATGTCGTACTGGGGGAGGCTGCTCAGGCCGATCTTCAGGAACTCCAGCGTCGGGATCTCGAGCGAGTAATAATCGATGGCATCCAGAATGACCTCATAGGCCGAGGTGACGCTGTTGCCCCAGATCATCACAGTCTGGCCCGCGTGCCAAACGCGGATCTCCGCGCTCATCGTACCGTCGGGGAAGATCAGGCGCGTCTCGACGCTGCCCTCGAAGACCTGCAGCAGCGTGTGGGAAACGCCGTCCTCGTCGAACCAGACAAAGACGCGGAAGGAGGTGCCGCGCACAGCCATCGTGGAGTTGGGCGTCGTCACCTCATAGACCGACTCCTCCGAAAGGGGGACGGTAATGTGGTTGACGATGGCCCCGACATCCAGACGGATCTCCGTACGGCTGTCGGCGCTTGTGCCCAGCGCTACGATGGAGAAGCGTGTCTCCGGCTCGGCCAGCACGTATTTGTCGTCGTCGAGCTTGAGATAGAGATAGCTCTCGACAAAGGTGGCCGCCTCGTCCTCGCTCCGCAGCATCATGCCCACATAGGGCTTCATCTGCCGGGAGGCGCGCAGGACTTCGGCCTCGCCGTCGAGCTGATAGAGCTGGATCGTGCGGTAGCCGCGCGTCATCCTCATCGCGATCAGCACGCCGCCCGCGATCACGACCGCCGCGGCGGCGACAAGCGCGATGATCAGCGTAAGTTTCGGTTTTGCCGCAGTCTTCATCGTTCGATCACCCTGCTTTCATAACATTGAGACTTCCGCTGTACGGGGAGTAGAAGGCCTGTTCTCCTCCGTAGACGCTGCCGTCTCCTGCGATCATAAAGCTGCCCTCGTCGAAGCGGTAGCGCACGCCCGCGCCGAGCGTATGATTGCCCTCGCCGATGACCTCCGTCCACAGACCGCGCATAATGACGGACTTGCACTGCGCATAAGTGAAGGGAAGCGTGGTGCCGGGGGCGTGTGTACGGATATCCGACGAGCAGAGCCAGCCCTCGAAGTAATAGCCGTCTCTCTTCGGGACCTGCTCGGGCAGCAAGACGATCCAGTCGTCGTCAAGGATCTTCGTCTTGGTAAAGGTGACGGTGGTGATATCCAGATCGCCCGTCGAGCCGAAATAGGCGTGCGACTGGATCAGGAGCTTCGGATCGATCTCATAGCCGCACTCGGAGCAGAGCGAGGGCGCCTCTACGGTCGGGAAGTAATCGGCGGTGTGAGGCCGGACAAAATCCTTCTGATGGCAGCGATTGCAGATGTGCCAGTGTCCGGTCGCGTCCTTGTCCCAGGCGGCCCGGTAATCGTGTCCGAGCGCGGGCGTGATCACACTGTCATGGTCAGTGATCTCTTCGGCGCCCCGCGCGTCCGCAAAGAAGGCCCCGCAGTCGGCGCACTCCCAGTATTCGATCGAGCCCGTCTCGGTGCAGGTGGCGTCCACGGCCTCGTGAAGCTGCAGCCGGTGGCCGAGCGCGGGGATGTCGCTGATTTTTTTGTACTGCGCGGCAAAGTCGGCGTTCGTAAAGACGGCGGCATAGCGAAGCTCGCCCTTTGCCGTACAGGTCGGCTTGACCTCCTCCACCGCGGTGAGCACGGTCTCGGTCTCGACGTGGGAGGCGTCGTTGGCGCAGACGCGCGTGGCCGTGACGGAGCCGTTGTCCTCGGCCCAGGTGTAGGTCGGCTCGCCCCAGTCATGGCCG
>JAFSJZ010000051.1 GCA_017449185.1 Oscillospiraceae bacterium | reverse complement strand
CAGGAGGACAGCGTCATCAACACCGAGACGGCAATCGACTCGATGGGCTTCGTGCTCGTGATCTGCAAGCTCGAGGCTCTCTTCGACGTGCGCGTGCCCGAGCGGCAGTGGAAAAAGCTGCAGACGCTCGGCGACGTGGTCGACGCGATCTACAAGCGCATCAAATGAGCGTTTACCGCGAGGAGTTCCTGCTGCGCAGCAAGGACGTGGACATGTTCCGCCGTCTGCGCAGCTCGGAGTTGTTCAGGCTTCTGCAGGAGGCGTCGATCCGCCACACCGAGCAGCTCGGCATGGGACGGGACAAAACGCTCGATCGCGGCATCCTCTGGGTGCTGCTGATGCAGCGCGTCGAAATCACCCGCATGCCGGAATACGACGAGTCCGTCGTACTCAAAAGCTGGCCGGGCAAGTCGATGCACCTGCTCTTCCCGCGTTATTACAGTCTCGAGACCGCGGAGGGCGAGCCCCTTTTGAAAGCCAGTGCCATGTGGAGCCTTGTGGATGAAAAAACGCGCAAGGTTGTCTTCCCCGAGAAGGTCGGCGTCGTCATCAAAGGCGCCGTGACCGGGGAGGAGATCGCCATGCCCCGCGTCGTTGCCAGAGGCGAGTGCACAAACGAGCGCGACTTCACCGTGCCGTACAGCTTCATCGACCTCAACGGTCATATGAACAACACCCGCTATCTCGACCTGGCGGAGGACTGCGCGGGCGCGGCCGCCGAAGGCAAGCTGCTCAAAAGCATTGCCGTGGAGTATCAGAACGAGGCGCGCCTCGGCGACACGCTGCACCTGCGTTGGGGCGGCGAGGGCGGCGTCTATCTCTGCGGCGAGACGGACAGGCCCGTCTTTCGCATGCAGCTGGAGTATACCTGATCCTGTAATCCGGCAAACGAATAGAAAAAGGGATCCCGTATCCGGATGGATACGGGATCCCTTTTTTCTTTTTCACGTCTCCGCCTGCAGCCGTTCCAGTTTTCGGATCTCGCTGCGGCCGATCGGGATGGCGATCAGAAAGGCCGCCGCGTCGGCGAAGGTCTGCGTCAGCTCGATGCCGAGCAGCGGCGCAAAGCCGAGCAGCTCCATCAGTCCCGGCAGCAGAAGCACCAGCGGGACGAAGGCCAGCCCCTGCCTGGCCAGCGCCAGCAGCGTCGCCTTTCCGGTCGCGCCGATGTTCTGCAGCATCATGTTGCACAGCACCACCCAGGCTGACAGCGGAAAACCCAGCAGCTGCATGCGCAGCGTGAAGGCGGCGATCTCCAGCGCCTCGCGGCTCGCCCCCGCCACGAGGTTGGTGATGGGGCGGGCAAAGACGAAGCCCAGCGCCGAGAGGCAGACGAGCACCGCCGCCGCCACGCGCAGGCAGAAGCGAAAGGCCCTGAGCACCCGGTCGTAGCGTCGTGCGCCGTAATTGAAGCCGCACACGGGCTGAAAGCCCTGCCCGAAGCCGATGAGGCTGGAATACATCACCATCATGATCCGGTTGACGCCGGTCATGGCCGCCTGCGCGGCGTCGATGAGCAGCGCGTCCGTCAGATACAGGCCGATGGAATGGTTCAGACTGGCCGTGGCGATGCTGGCCACGCCCTGCCGGGCCAGCGAGGGCAGCCCGCCCTGAAAGATGCCCTTGAGATAGTAGGGCGTGGGCGTGAAGTTCCGCAGACGGATCTTCACGTTGTCGCTGCGGAGCATCCCGACGAAGAGGATACAGAAGCTGACGGCCTGACTGATCCCGGTGGCGAGCGCCGCGCCCGCGACGCCCATTCCCACGCCCGCGCTCATGCGGATCGAGCCGACGCCGATCGCATCGCCGGGACAGAAGATCAGCAGCGGATCCAGAAACAGATTCAGCACCGCGCCGGAGACAAGGCCCATCATGGAAAAGAACGCGTTGCCCTGCAGGCGCAGCTGGTTGTTCAGGACGATGCTGCCCATCATGAAGGGCGTGGCCAGCAGGATATAGCGCATATAGTCCACGGTGTAGCCCCGGGTCGCCGCGGTCTTGGCTCCGAGCACAACGGCGAGGCTTTCCCGGAACAGCAGCCCCAGCGCCGCCAGGAGCAGACCGAAGCCCACCGCGCAGAAAAAGCCCGTGGCTGCCATCCGCTCCGCCTCGTTGAAGTCCTTGCGTCCGAAGGCCCGGGAAATGAAGTTGCCGGAGCCCTGCCCGTGGTAGAAGCCGACGGCCTGGATGATATTCATCAGCGGCAGCACCACGCCCACCGCGGCCACCATGCTGTCCTGCTCGAGATGGCGGATAAAGAAGGTGTCCGCCAGATTGTAGAAGGAGGTGACCAGCATGCTGATGATCGTGGGGACGGCCAGGCGGCAGATCAGCTTTTCCACCGGTTCGGTGGTCATGCGGATGAGCTTTTCCTCCTTGCTGACGGCCCTGTTTGTTCTGCCCATGCGCTTCTCCTTATCCGCCGACGGCAAGCGTCCAGCCCGCCGTTTCGGCCTCGCCGTGGCCGTTCGCGCCGAACACCCTCACGCTGCCGTCCGCACGGACGACGGCGAAGTGCGTGCCGCCCGCGGCAAGCGCGACCGCGTCGGTGACGGAGGAGAAGTCGATCGCGTCGCTCTGCCGCAGGAAGTGCGCGAGCACGCGCCCGTCGGCACGCAGGCCGAGGATGGCCGTTCCGCTCTCGGAGAGCGCGACCACATCGTCCCATCCGGAGAGATCGAAGAAGGAGGCAGCAACGCTGCCGTCCTTCATCACGCCCGTGACGCAGCCGGTGTTGACCGCGAGGCCGACACAGCCGCGCAGCGCATCAGCGTTTTTGAGCTTGGGATAGGTCCACACCGTACCGTCGGAGCGGAGCGCCGCGAGATTGTACGAGCCGCCCGCGACGGCGGTAAGGCCGCTCCAGCTCTCAGGCTCGCTGTAGTCGTAAAAGCCGGTGCACAGCAGCGTTCCGTCGCTGCGCAGGCCGAAGCTGGCGTAGTCGGAGGCGGCGATCGCTGTGACGTCGCGCCAGAGCAAGGTGTCGCACTGCTTTTCGCTGCTGCGGCCGACGGCGCTCACGGTGCCGTCGCTGTGCAGGGCGAGCGTATGATAGGCCCCCGCCGCCACGGCTGTCACGTCGTGCAGGTCTTCCACGGCGCACTGGCTGAAGCTGTTGTCGCCGCATGCGACGACGCTGCCGTCGGCGCGCAGCCCGACGGTGTGGTAAAAGCCGACGGCAATCACGCCCTGCGGCAGTTTTTCGCGCGTGACGGAGAGCCGCTCCATCTTTTCGCGGAGCTCCCGGCTCATGCCGCGGAAGCTGGAAAGAGCCTCCTCCCCGTCGCTGATACCGGTGACGGTGATCGCCAGACGCATCGTACGCGCCTGCGCGTCCCGGTAGGCGCCGAGGGTGTCGAACAGCGCCGCCGAGGCGCTCAGATCGCCCGCGCTCTCAAGCGCGGCAGCGCGCTCATAGCGGCAGTCCAGCGCGCGGTCAGCGGCGTCGGCATAGCCGCCGAGCCCGGCAAAGGCCTCCTCGGCCTCCTCGAGCGCGCCGGCTGCAAGCAGCTCCTCCGCCTTACGGTAGTCGCACAGCTTCACCTTGTCCGCGCTGTCCTCCCAGCCGCCGGCGGCGGCGTAGAGGGCGCGGGCCGCGTCCCAGTCGCCGCGTGCGAAGGCGGCCTCGGCGTCGGCATAATCACAGCGCATAAGAAAGCGCTCGGCCGCAGCCTCGTCTTTGAGACGGCCGGCATAGCGCCGCGCCCCGTCTGTCTCGCCCGCGGCGAGCAGCGCTTCGATCCTGTCCAGACGCTGCTGCGGGATGCGCCTGCTCAGCACGACAAAGCCCAGCCCCAGCGCGAAAAAGAGCGCCGTGGCGAGCAGGATCAGCGCGAGCACGCTGCGTCTTATGCTTTTCTGATTACTGTCCATGACCGTTCCTCAGAAGCGGAAGTAGATAAAGGGGTTGTAGCTCTGCCCGATCAGGAAGAGCAGCGACGCGGCAAAGAGCAGCAGCGTCAGCACGATGCCCAGCGCGGACGAGAGCTTTTTCGGCAGCGCGGCGCTCACCGCAGGGACGACGGGCAGACTCAGCACGAAGGCGCCGAGCGCCCAGATCCCGTACGTTCGCAGGACGCTGATCGCCGCGGCGTCCGTCAGGCCGGAGACGCCGACGCCGAAGAGCGCGCCGACTGCCTGCGCGACGGAGGGAAGATCGGTGTAATAGAAGATCGCCCAGCTGATCATCACCAGCACGTAGCAGATCACCCAGCTCAGCAGTCGGGGCATGGCTTCCAAAACGCGCTTGAACACGAAGCGCTCAAGGATCAGCAGCACGCCGAAATAGAGGCCCCAGAGCACAAAGTTCCAGGCAGCGCCGTGCCACAGGCCGGTCAGCGCCCAGACGACAAGCATGTTCAGCAGCGTCCGCGCCGGGCCGCGGCGGTTGCCGCCGAGGGGAATGTAGAGATATTCGCGGAAAAAGCTGCCCATGGAGATATGCCATCTCCGCCAGAATTCCGTGACGGAGGCGGAAGCATAGGGGAAGCGGAAGTTTTCCTTATACTGAAAGCCGAGCGTGCGCCCCAGGCCGATGGCCATGTCCGAGTAAGCCGAGAAGTCGAAATAGATCTGCAGGCCGTACAGGAACACGGCCAGCCAGGCGCCGAGCAGCGAGAGCGCGGCGTCGCTTCCGGCGAGAGTCAGCTCCTCCATGGCCGCCCCGCAGACGTTGGCCAGCAGCACTTTTTTCGCGAGGCCCTTGATAAAGCGCTGCAGCCCGGCGGTGAACTCGTCGGGCAGGATCGTCCGCTCGGCGAGCTGGTCGGCCACGTCCGCATACTGCACGATCGGGCCGGCGATCAGCTGCGGGAAGCAGCTGATATACAGCAGAAGGCGCAGCGGGCTCTCCAGCGCGGGGGCCTTTTTGCGGTACACGTCCACCGTGTAGGTCAGGATCTGGAAGGTGTAGAAGGAGATGCCGATCGGCAGACGCTTCTCCGCGACCGTCCAGTCAAGCCGGAAAAGCTTTGCCAGCGAGTTGGCAAAGAAGGCGGCATATTTAAAATAAAACAGAAAGCTCAGCGAAAAGACCACGCCGACGGCGAGGATCAGCTTGCGCGCACCCTCGCTCTCACTGCGTGTGAGCGCGCGGGCACAGAAGAAGTTGGCGGCGGTCGACACGAGCATCGCCAGGATCCACAGCGGCTCGCCCCAGCCGTAAAACAGCAGGGACATGATCAGGAGCACGCCGTTGCGCCAGCGCGGAGCACTGCGCACGAAGTACAGCAGGTACAGCAGCGGCAGGAATATCAGCAGAAATGTCAGGCTGGAAAAGACCATAACACAGACCTCTCGTTGGATTGCGCAGGAAAGAAAACTGGTAAACGATGATCAATCCCGCAAGAGCGGCTTGCGAGAATTTTCTTGTTGCAGAGAAGGCGAAAAAACGCAGGAATACTTTGTGTATTTCACGATTTTGAGACAAATCTGCGGCGGGAAAAGACCGCAAGGCGCCGATGCGGGCGTTAGTCAGCGTTTGCCTAGTAGCTCATATCGAGATAGAGCGACATGCGCGAGCGGATATCGGGGCTGTAAAAGCGGGCGTTCGTGCTCCACACCACATAAATATCGTCCACGTCGTACTGCGCGATGTAGTCGCCGATGTTGGCGCCGGCGAGATAGACCGAATAGAAGTTGTCGCGCACGTCGGTGGAGATGATCTGGTCATAATAGGGCGCCAGATACGGGATGAGCGGGATCGTGAAGCAGTCTCCCACGACGAGCGCGCGCCGCCCGGTGTGAAAGCCGCCCTCGATCAGCCGCCAGGGGCCCTTGTGTCCGCCGAGGAAACCGACATAGCCCCCGTCGGGCATCGTGAAGGTCGTGCGCTGCCGCTGCGTGAGATTGTTGAGGAAATAGCTCTCGGCCGGGGAGATCGCGCTCATGATCTCGATCGTCTCGCGGCCGTAGCTCATGCCCGCGAGCTGTTCGGTGGAGTAGTCGCGCTTGTCCTCGCGGAAGGAAAGCCAGTATCGGTACTGGTCATAGTCCGCCGGTGCGAGGCCCTGCGCCTCCATCAGCGCGTCCGCCGTGATGCTGGCCGCGATGGCGTGCCAGTGATAGTCCGCGGTCGGGTACAGCGCTGAGGGCGCGTCGTTGAGATAGGGGCTGAGGATTGCGAGATCGTCCACAATGACGACGCCGTCGTCCACCAGAGGCTGCATCACCTCGACAAGGTCCGTACCCCAGTCGACATATTTGCCGCTTCCGATCACGTTGTTCGCCACGTCCGATACCTGCGGCGAGAAGAAGTACAGTCTGCCGTCCTCCGGCAGCTTTTCACGGTAGCGGTTGAGGATCTCGGCAAAGGAGACGATCGAATCGGCCGGATAGGTAAAGAGCACGTCGCGCCCGCCGTCTGCGCGGTCAAGCCAGAGCGTGACGTCGTGCACGTCGGCGCTGAGCGTCACCGGAGCGGCGCTCTCGGCAGGACTCTCCTTTTCGCTCTCCCCGGCGCCGCCCTCCGCGGCGCGCTCCTCCTCCAGCAGCTGCTGGAAAGCGGCGTCCTGCTCGGCGCTGTTCTCCCACAGCTCCTCGTCCGCGCACACGCCGGTGGCGGGGCCGTCGTCCGGGATGCGCACGAGCCCCATCACCGTGTCGGTGAAGTCCGCGGCGCCGTCGCGGAAGGGGAAAGCATCGGAGAGATAGCTTTCAAAGCCGCTCATGAAGCTGCCGTCCGCCACGCTCCGCACCGAAAGCGTCGGAAAAGCCGCGAGCATGCGGTTTTCTGACGCGGAAAGCCGCTCGCCCTTGTCCGGGGCGAGCAGCTCCGCCGCGCCGCAGACAAGCAGCGTGAGCAGGCACAGATAAACGCAGACAAATGAAAAACGCTTTTTCAAAGCATGACCTCATTTCCGGTTGGAAAAACATAATCGTAAAGGTTATTATACCATCATTCGACCCGCGAGGCAAGAGCGGCCGCCGATCCCGCGCAAATGAAAAACAGCCTGTCGAACGGACAGGCTGTTTTTGTGGGCGCTCCCCTTTTTTTAGTTCAGATAGCCCTCTCTGCCCTTGACGCCGAAGCGCGCCTCGAGCTGATGCATCATCTCGTCGGTGATCGTGTTCACGCGCGGCAGATGCGCGATCTTCATGTAGATCTCGGCGGCCTTTTCGGCGGTTTCAATGAGGCCGAAGGTCTCATCAAGGTCCTTGCCCGCGCCGTAGATGCCGTGCAGGCTCCACACGACCAGCCGCGCGGTCATCATCTTCTCCGCGGTGGCCTCGCCGATCTCGTTCGTGCCGCAGAGCATCCAGGGCAGCACGTTCACGCCGTCCGGGAACACGACGATGCACTCGGTGCACATCTGCCAGAGCGTGCGGGTGAACTCCCGCTCGTCCAGCGTGTGGACGTAGGTCATGGCCAGCAGATTCGCCGGGTGGCAGTGCATGACGACGCGGTTTTCCGGATCGACCGCGAGGCGCGCGACGTGGCTCATCATATGGGCGGGGAACTCGCTGGTAAACTTGCCGCCGTCGGTGAAGCCCCACAGAAGTTCCGCCGTCTCGCCGCCGTCCGTGAGGCGGACAAGGCCGAGATTCACGTCGGGCGCGTACTGCACGTTCTTGAAATACTTGCCCGTGCCGGTGACGAGGAAGTATTTGCCGTCCAGCTCAGGTGCCTTGAAGCCCGTGGGAATGGAGCGAATAACAGCATCGGTGTCGAGATACTCTTTGACTTCAGCTTCCTTGAGCAGCAAGGAAATGTTGCCGCCGTTGCGCTCATCCCATCCGTGGGCGTACATGTTTGTCGTGGTGCGGATCATCTCCGCCATAAAGGGAGCGGTCAGAATGTCTTTCATTTCAATCTCCTTTTTTCATCTCGTGATGACGTCCACGGGGACGTTGAAGATCTTCGCGACTTTCAGGATCGTATCGATCCAGCGTCCGCTGGCCGCCGCCATGTGGTGCGTCGGGCCCGCCTCGCTCCAGCGATTGCAGAAGTCCCGCGCGCCGCAAGTGAAGCGGGTGCGCATATTGGTATCGCCGAAGGTGAAAATGGGTCCTGGCTCGTTCATGCCCTCGGCGACGACGAACTTGAAATGTCCGTCCTTGTCCTGCGTGATGCCGAGGTAGGTCACGGGGCCCTCCGCGGGGTAGAACTGCGTGAGATACCCGCCGCCGGTCTTGCCGTGGAAGACGGGGACGATCTTCATCGTCGGCTTCTTCGCCTTCGAGATGTCCGCGTCGCCCGAGCCGCTGTGGCCGATGATGCAGATGTCCTCGGGGAAGTCGATGGAGTACATCTCGCTCAGCTGCCCCATACCGGAGATGGTCTTGAGGATCGACATCGCCATCGCGACCTTGATGTCGCCCTCGACGGCGCAGGCCGTGCCCTGCTTGATGAGCATCGAAAACGCCGGGATCAGCATGGAGTCCAGCTTGCCCGCCACGCCCTGCGCGAAGCCGTCGTAGTGGCTTGCGACAAAGCCGAGCTGCTCGTCCTTCACCCACTGCTCGAAGGCTACCACATATCTCGCCATGTCCCAGACCTTTTCGATCGTGCCGCCGCCCTCGATGTCGAAGGTGTTGAGGATGTCCTGCGCCTTGGCGCGGATCGCGTCCTCGTCGGTAATGTCGTCGGCGATGGCCCACATCTTCTCCCAGTCGAACTGCTTGGTGTAGAGCCACATCCGGTGGTAGAGGTTGGTCTCGTCGATGTAGAGATCCATCATGCCGGGATAGGGACGGCCGATCTGCGCAAGGTTCGTGTCGCGGAAGCGGCGGCGCACCTGCGCGGCGCGGCACCAGTCGGCGATCTCGGCGTCCGCCTCCGGGTCGCCGCCCTCGACGACGCCGGTGATGACCGCGTGGCGCTTGCCCGCGCGCTCGAGATCCGCCACCATCTCGCCCACGGCGCCGCAGGCGTAGAGCTCGCCGAGCCAGGTGGCCGTGTCTGTGTTGGCGTAGTCCGGAGCGGCCTTTTTCTGGAGATTGACCAGCACCACGGGCACGTCCAGATCCCGCACGGCGGGAAGCATGTTGTAGGAGGTGGCGTAGGTCAGAAGCTGAAGGATCACAAGGTCGACGTCCGCCGCGCGGAACTTGTCGCCCGCAGCCATGGCCTTTTCCTTCGTGGTGACGATCCCGCCGTCGATGAGCTCGACGGAATCGGGGATGCGCTTTTTGAAGTCCGCATACTGGGCCTCGAACTCGGGCACCAGGCTCGGGAACTGGGGCAGATAGGCGCCCAGCGCAATGGAGAAAACGCCGATTCTGGCTTTCGTTTCAACTAACATTTCGCTGCCTCCATTTGGATTTTCAGATTTCCGATCGCCGTAGCCTCGATGGGCAGGGCGATCACTTTTTTGCCGCTGGCTTCCTCGGTGAGGCGGTTGAGGAAGGCGTTCTTCGCCCCGCCGCCCACGATGTAGATGCTGTCGTAGTGTTTTCCCGTATTGTGCTGCAGTTCCTGGATCGCGTTCATGTAACTAAGCGCCAGGCTGCGGTAGGCGCAGCGGAAGTAGTCCCCCACGCTCTGCGGCTGCATAGCGAGCGCCGCGTCGAAGGCCGCCTTCATGCTCTCGGGCGCGAGGAAGCATTGCGCGTTGGCGTCGACTGTTTCCTCAAAGCGGCTTGCCTCTGCCTCGGCGACAATGTCGGCGAAGGGTTTATCCGGACAAAGCTCGCTGCGCAGACGGTTGACCAGCCACATGCCCATGATGTTCTTCTGGTAGCGGTTGTAGCCCACGCCGCCCTCGTTCGACCAGTTGGCCAGCTGGGATACCGCGCTCGTGATGGGCTTTTCGGTCTTCACGCCCAGCAGCGACCAGGTGCCGGAGGAGATGTAGGGCTGCTCGGTGTCCATCGGGATTCCCTCAACGGCGCTGCCGGTGTCGTGCGTCGCGCAGAGGATGACCTTGAGCCCCTCGTATTCGCCGATCACGGTTCCGGGCTGCTGGAGAGAGCAGAACAGCTGCTCCGGCAGGCCGAGCGCCTTGATGATCTCACCGTCGTATTCCCCGGTCTCGGCGCTCACCATGCCGCCGGTGGTGGCGTTGGTGTACTCGTGGGACTTAACAAAGCAGAGCTTGTACATCAGGTATTCGGGGATCATCAGAAAGTCCGTCACACCCTCGAGGCGGCCGGCCTCCTTGTCGGCATAGAGCTGATAGACCGTGTTGAAGGGCTGGAACTGGATGCCCGTG
>JAFSJZ010000050.1 GCA_017449185.1 Oscillospiraceae bacterium | reverse complement strand
GCGGCAACAAGCAGGTCGTCAAGACCTGGTCCCGCGCCTCTACGATTTTCCCGTCCTTTGTCGGACATACGATCGCCGTCCATGACGGACGCCGCCATGTTCCCGTGTATGTCACCGAGGATATGGTCGGACATAAGCTCGGCGAATTTGCGCCGACCCGCACGTTCCGCGGCCATGCCGGAAGCAAGACCGGCAAGTAAGGAGGAGAAGCAATGGATGAGAAAAAGATTGCCCGTGCGGAGCACAAATACGCACGCATTTCTCCCCGCAAGGTCGAGATCATCTGCAACATGATCCGCGGCAAGGACGCAAAAGTCGCCATGGCCATGATGCAGAACACGCCGAAGGCCGGCTGCGAGCTGATGGTCAAGGTTCTCAAGAGTGCGATGGCGAATGCCGAGAACAACTTTGAGATGGATCCTGAAAAGCTCTATGTTGCCGAGACCTATGTCGGCGCCGGCCCGATCCTGAAGCGCGGCATGCCGCGTGCCCAGGGCCGTATGTACCGCATCAACAAACGCACCAGCCACATCATGATCGCCGTGGCTGAGAGAGACTGAGGGAAGGAGGCAGAATTATGGGACAGAAAGTAAATCCGCACGGCCTTCGCGTCGGTGTTATTAAGGACTGGGATTCCAGATGGTATGCCAGAGAAGACAAGGTCGGCGACCTGATTGTTGAGGATTTCAAAATCCGTGAGTATCTGAAGAAGACCCTTTATTCCGCCGGTGTCCCCACCATCGAGATCGAGCGCGACTCGTCCAAGGTCCGCATCTACATTCACTGCGCCAGACCCGGCGTCGTGATCGGCAAGGGCGGCCAGGAGATCGAGCGTCTCCGCCAGGAAGTGGAAAAGCTGATCGGCAAGCCCGTCGCTCTCTCGATCGTCGAGATCCGCACCCCCGACACCAACGCGCAGCTGGTTGCCGAGAACATCGCGCAGCAGCTTGAGAAGCGCATCGGCTTCCGCCGTGCGATGAAGAACGCCATGGGCCGCGCCATGAGAATGGGCGCCCGCGGCATCAAGGTCAAGTGCGGCGGCCGTCTCGGCGGTGCTGAGATTGCCAGAAGCGAGACCTATCACGAGGGAACCATCCCCCTGCAGACCATCCGTGCCGACATCGACTACGGCTTTGCCGAGGCCAACACGACCTACGGCCGCATCGGCGTCAAGGTCTGGATCTACAAAGGCGAGGTCCTCTCGCAGACCCTGCGCACAACCCCGCGCACGATGGATCTTTCGAAGCCGGCAGGCGAGCGCCGCCGCAGAGACGACCGCCGTCAGGGCGATCGCCGTCCGGGCGGATTCAACCGTGACCGCGGCCAGGGCGGCGAGCGCCGTCAGGGCTACGGCAGCAGACCTGCGGGTCAGGGCGGCTTTAACCGCGGACCCCGCCCGGCTGCTCCCGTGAAGGAAGGAGGCAACAACTGATGTTAATGCCCAAGAGAGTCAAATACCGCAGAGTTCAGCGTGGCCGCATGAAGGGCAAGGCTACCCGCGGCAACAGCGTGACCTACGGTGAGTTCGGCCTCGCCGCACAGGAGCCCGGCTGGATCACCTCGAATCAGATTGAGGCAGCCCGTATCGCCATGACGCGCTACACCAAGCGCGGCGGCCAGG
>JAFSJZ010000049.1 GCA_017449185.1 Oscillospiraceae bacterium | reverse complement strand
GGGTCTCGGCGCTTCTCCCGGCGCCGCTTGCGGCAAGGTCGTCTTCAGCGCTGAGGACGCCAAGGAGTGGGCCTCCCGCAAGGAGAAGGTCGTTCTGGTCCGTCTCGAGACCAGCCCGGAGGACATCGAGGGCATGGCTGCGGCTCAGGGCATCCTGACCGTTCGCGGCGGCATGACCAGCCACGCGGCCGTCGTGGCCCGCGGCATGGGCAAGTGCTGCGTTTCCGGCTGCGGCGAGATCAAGATGGATGAGGAGAACAAGCGCTTCACCCTGGCCGGCAAGGTCTTCAACGAGGGCGACTATATCTCCATCGACGGCTCCACCGGCAACATCTACGAGGGCGTGATCCCCACGGTCGACGCCACGATCGCCGGCGAGTTCGGCCGCATCATGGGCTGGGCCGACAAGTATCGCCGCCTCAAGGTCCGCACCAATGCCGACACCCCGCGCGACGCCGCCCGCGCCGTCGAGCTGGGCGCGCAGGGCATCGGCCTGACCCGCACCGAGCACATGTTCTTCGAGGGCGACCGTATCGCCGCCTTCCGTGAAATGATCTGCGCCGACACGCTCGAAGAGCGCGTCAAGGCTCTGGCAAAGCTCGAGCCGATGCAGCAGGGCGACTTCGAGGGCATCTACGAGGCCATGCAGGGCTATCCCGTCACGATCCGCTTCCTCGATCCTCCTCTGCATGAGTTCGTCCCGACCGACGAGGCCGACATCAAGGCCCTCGCCGACGCACAGGGCAAGAGCGTTGAGGACATCAAGGCCATCATCACCGGCCTGCATGAGTTCAACCCGATGATGGGTCACCGCGGCTGCCGTCTCGCCGTCACCTATCCGGAGATCGCCGAGATGCAGACCCGCGCCGTCATCAAGGCCGCGCTCGCCGTCAAGGCCCGTCACCCCGAATGGGAGATGGTCCCCGAGATCATGATCCCGCTGGTGGGCGAGGTCAAGGAGCTCAAGTTCGTCAAGGACGTGGTCGTCAAGGCCGCCGACGAGCTCATCGCCGAGGCCGGCTCCGACATGAAGTACCTTGTCGGCACGATGATCGAGATCCCGCGCGCCGCGCTGACCGCCGACGACATCGCCAAGGAGGCCGAGTTCTTCTCCTTCGGCACCAACGACCTCACGCAGATGACCTTCGGCTTCAGCCGTGACGACGCCGGCAAGTTCCTCGGCTCGTACTACGACAACAAGATCTACGAGAGCGATCCCTTCGCCCGTCTTGACCAGGTCGGCGTGGGCAAGCTCGTCGACATGGCCTGCAAGCTCGGCCGCGCCACGCGTCCCGACCTGCACCTGGGCATCTGCGGCGAGCACGGCGGCGATCCCTCGTCCGTCGAGTTCTGCCACAAGGTCGGTCTCGACTACGTCTCCTGCAGCCCCTTCCGCGTTCCCATCGCCCGCCTCGCCGCCGCGCAGGCCGCGATCAAGGACATCAAGAGCGCCGAAGCCGCCCAGGCCGAGAAGAAGGCCGAGCTCGAGGCCAAGGTCGAGCAGGCCAAGGCCGCGCTGAAGGAAGCCTCCGAGAAGCTCTCCTCTGCCGCCGCCGACGCCACCGACGACATCCGCGACTTCGTCACCGCCGGACTCAAGAGCCTGAAGGCCGGCTGGGAAGAAGCCAAGAAGACCTTCGGCGAGGAGCAGGGCAAATAAATTCCGCACCGATTCCAAACCGAGATAAGAAAAACACCCTCCTCGGAGGGTGTTTTTCTTATCTGTATTTCTCCAGACGATAGATCAGCTCTTCGTCCGGCTCTTCATGGCCGGGTTTGAAACCATAGCCCATCTTTTGATAGAAAGGAAGGCCCGTGATCGAGGCGGGGATCTCGATGCGCCTGGCGCGCAGGGCGAACTCGTCCGCCTCCAGCGTTTCGACGATCTTTCGGCCGATGCCCCGGCCCTGATAGTCCGGGTGTACGAAAATGGTGAAGAAGCTGCTTTCGTCCTCACGCCCCCAATAAGGGCCAATCGCGCCGCAGCCGACGATCCGCTCGTCGTCTTCGACCACATAAAAGTGCGTCCAGCCCGCACGCTCGAGCACTTTCTCGGGCGGCAGGCCGCGCAGCAGCTCCGGCGGGTAATCCCGGCTGTTGGAGATCTGCATGGTCTCATAAATCAGCGCGGAAACCGTCTCCGCGTCCCGCTCCTCGATGCGTCTTATCCGTATCATGCGCCGTCCCTTCCCTGCAAAGCTTTTCCCGGCTTCGGTACGTGATATTCGAGACCCCCGTCGAAGCGTACTGCCTCCGGCGGCGTTTCCAGCAGCTCGGGGTGCTCGAGATAGTGCTTCACATCGGCAAAAAAGCGGGCGTAGTGCGCGCCGGAGCAGACGCGCTCGTCTGCCGTGATGCCGATGGGCAGATAGCGCTTCATGCGCACCTTGCCCCCCTCGAGCTCGGCGACCTTCTCGGTCGTGCCCATGCCGAGGAAGAGACCGACGTTGCCCCAGTTGTAGAGGTGGTGGTTCACGTCGTGCAGACCGATCGAGGCGGTGTTCGTGATATACATGCCCACATAGAAGGGCAGCTCCTCCATCAGCACGCCGGGCGCAAGACCGAAGCGATCGAGAAAACGCACCAGCCCGACCACGACGGTGGCCAGCCCCGGAACGGCAAAGAGAAAGCGCAGCAGCTTCTCGGTGAAGCCACTCTCGCCCGACTCGCTGCGGCCTGCCGCCACGGCGGCAGTCATGCGGTCGCGCACATCCCACAGGGTGTCGCTCAGGTCGAATTTGATCTTGACCACGGCCTCGCCCTTGTCCGCGTCCGAGGGATCCTTCAGGATCGTAAAGGCGGCCGAGCAGTTGTTCCGGGCAAAGAGCTGCTTGTTCATTATAAAGCGGTTGACCTGCGGGTTGCGGGCCACGGCGCGCACATAGGCCGCCACGATGATCTGCATATAGCTGACGGCCTCGCCCTTTTCCGCCTTCTGCCGGCGGATATAGCGCGAGAGCACGTCCATGTCGGCACGGTGCTTGAGAAAAACCTGTGCGTCGCAGCGCATGGGCATCACATAGGGCGTGATCTGCATGACCGGATCGATGTCTCTGATCCTGCGTCCGTCCGGGCGTCTTCCGAACATAGTGGTTTCCCCTCCGAAAGCTTCCAATATTTGAACTGTTGTTAACTATATCACATCTGCGCGGCGCACGCAACGTAAAAAAACGCACAAAAAACCGCCCGGGAATACCCGGGCGGTACCAGGGTCCGCTCAGTGCGAGTTATAATAGGCAATCGCGGTGCTGTCCGTCAGGATCAGGTCGCATTTGCCGGAGAAGAGGTAATTGAAGCACTCGGTCGTTCCGCCGGCAAGACGGGTGATCTGCCCGAGCCGGTTGGCGACCCTGCCCGCACTCTGCAGGGCGTCCATGGCCTCCTGCGTGGTGCACATGGCCATTCTCCGCCCGTTGAGCTGCAGGCTGTTCCAGATATTCGAACCGTCGCGCGAGGCGATCACGATGTCGTTTTTCACATAGGGGCCGTAGACGGTGTAGCTGCCGTCGGCGATCTCCTTTTCGGGCAGGGCCAGCCCGCCCCAGGCGCAGTCAATGTTGCCGGAATAGAGTTCGATATAGACGTTTTCCTTCTCAACCACGTGTACCTGCAGCGTCCAGCCGAGCTTTTGACACATCTTCGTCGCCAGCTCCACGTCAAAGCCCCAGTAGTTGCCGCCCTCGCCGTAGGCGAAGGGGAAGGAGTTCTCGTCCACGCCGATGATGAAGACGCGCGGCTCCGGCGGCTGATAGGCCGAGAGCGCGTCGGCCTTCTTGCCGAAGCTCACCGCGTTCGAGCCCAGCCATTTGTGTGAAAGCTCGGACACGACGCCCTCGGCGCTGAGCTCCTCGAGCGCTGCGACGACATAATAATAGATGCTGTCGCCGTTGCGGAAGGCCATGGAATACTCCTGCTCGACAAGCGTCATCACGGTATTTACGCCGTAGGAGACGCCGCCGCAGCCCGCAAGCGACAGGCACAGCAGCAGGACGAGCAGCAGGCTGATCAGTTTCTTTCTCATCATGTTCTCACCAAATGAATTTCAGATATGCGTCTCAAAGAAAAGCGTGCTCACAGGCAGATCCCCTCCGGCTCCTTGCGGACCTCGGCGGAGAAGAATGCGCGCATCGCACGGACGAGGTATTCCGTATCCTTCGAGCCCGCCGTCTCGTAGCAGGAGTGCATCGCCAGCTGCGCCAGACCGATATCGATACAGTCGAGCGAGAGATGCGCCAGACTGATATGCCCCAGCGTGGAGCCGCCGGGCTTGTCGGCGCGGTTGGAATAGCGCTGCACGGGCACGTCCGCGGCACGGCAGAGCTCGGAGAAGAGCGCGGCGGAGACGCTGTCAGTCGTGTAGCGTGCGCCGGCGTTGTATTTGATGACCACGCCGCCGTTCGGGACGGGGCGCTCGTTTCGGTCGGCCTCGCCGGGATGGTTGGGATGCACGGCATGGGCGTTATCGGCCGAGACCATCAAGCCGTTCGCGGCGCAGCGCAGGAGATCGACCTCGCCGAGGCCGCGCGCGGCGAAAACGCGGCGCAGTACGTCGGAGAGGAAGGTGGAGCCGGCGCCCTGCTTGCTGCCGCTGCCGACCTCTTCGTTGTCAAAAATACACAGTGCCCTCAGCGCGCCGGAGCTTCCGGCCTCGAGAAAGCCGTGCAGACAGCCGAACACGCACTGCAGATCGTCGAGCCTGGGAGAGGAGAGAAATTCATTCTCTGCGCCCCAGACGGTGCCCGGCGTGCAGGGATAGAGGAACAGCTCCTTCGAGAGGATGTCCTCTTCCTTCACATCGAGCGCCTCGGCGATCAGCGCCTCCGGCCCTCTGCCGCCGGCAAGGGAGAGCAGAGGCGGCATATCCTTGAGCATGTCGTATGTCTTTCCCTCGTTGGCGCTGCGGTCCATATGGATCGCAAGATTCGGGATCAGCGCGACGGGGCGCGCCAGATCGACCAGACGAGAGACGAGCCGGCCGCCCTCGCGCAGCGTGACGCGGCCTGCCAGAGACAGCGGCCTGTCCAGCCACGGGGCGCAGAGCATCCCACCGTATTTTTCCACGCTCAGACGCCGATACCCGTCGCTCTCCAAAGAGGCGTTTTCCTTGAGCTTGAAGCAGGGAGAATCGCTGTGCGCGGCTGCGAGCAGCAGACCGGAGGGCTCGCCCTCCGGCACGCGAAAGGCGATCAGAGACGAGTCGTTCCGACGCACAAAAGCGCACGCGCCGGGGGCGAGAGACCAGGGCTCCGTTTCGTACAGTTCCGCAAAGCCCGCGTCCGCAAGCGCCTTCGCCGTGCTGTCCACGGCGTGGAAGGCGGTGGGGGAGCGGGAGATAAACGAAAGCAGTTCTTTGTTAAGATCCATTGTCAAACCCTCGTTTTCTGTTCGGTAAAAGAAAGTATAGCATATTTTCCGCTCTTTGAACACCACCGATTGAAAAACTTCACGAATTGTTGTAAAATGCAGACGCGAAAAACATAAAAAAGAGAGGAAAAACGCATGAAAGTTTCCGAACTTCCCTATAAGCGCGTAACGATCGAGGAGGCCTCCTCCGTGATGGAGGACGTGATCCGCCGCATCAAAGAGGCCGGCAGCGTCGACGACATCCTCGCCGCGCGAGAGGATTACCTCAAGCTGCTGCGAGACTTCATGACCGCCGGCAGCCTGGCCTATATGCGCTATTCCATCAACACGGTGGACGAATTCTACGTCGCCGAAAAGGACTATTACGACGAGAACGGGCCGCGCTTTGACAACTATACGGTCGCCTACGCCTCCGCGCTGCTCGACTCGCCCTTCCGCGCCGAGCTGGAAGAGGCGCTCTCTCCGGTGCTCTTCCGCTCGATGGAGGTCGCCCGAAAATCCATGAACGAGGCCATCATCCCCGACATGGTCGAGGAGAACAGGCTTGTCTCCGAATACTCCCGGCTCATGGCGGGCATGGAGTTTGAGTTCCGGGGAGAGAAAATGCCCCGTTCCGTGCTCGCGGGCTATTTCAAGGACGAGGACCGCGCCACGCGCCGCGAGGCCTACGAGGTGCTCGGGGGCACGCTCGAGCAGTACAAGGCCGAGCTTGACCGCATCTATGACGAGCTCGTACACGTGCGCGACCGCATGGCGAAGAAGATGGGCTATCAGAGCTTTGTCGAGCTGGGCTATTACCGCATGGGCCGTCTCTGCTACGATGAGAAGATGGTCGCCGCTTTCCGCAAAAACGTCCTCTCAGACGTTGTGCCCGTTGTTTCCCGCCTGCGCACGGAGAACGCCGAACGTCTCGGCATCGGGGACTATCACTTCTACGACGACGGCGTTATCATCCCCGGCGGCGACCCGCGGCCGGTCGGCGGCAAGGAGAACATTTTCGCCTCCGCACGGGAGATGTACCACGCCATGAGTCCCGAGAGCGCGGCGTTCATCGACATGATGCTCGAGAATGAGGCCTTCGACGTCGACAGCCGCAAGAACAAATGGGGCGGCGGCTACTGCACGGATTTTCCGGCCTTCGAACAGCCCTTCATCCTGGCCAATTTCAACGGCACGGCGGGCGACGTGGACGTCGTCACGCACGAGGCCGGCCACGCGCTCAACGCCTACCTCATCGCGCACAACCGCTTCGCGCTCGAGCTGCAGTGCGGCGGTATGGAGACGGCGGAGACCCACTCGATGTCGATGGAGTTCTTTGCCTGGCCGTATATGGAAAAGTTCTTCGGAGAAAACGCCGACAAATACCGGTACATGCATGCGCTCGAGAGCTTTTCCTTTATCCCTTACGGTACGATCGTGGATTATTTCCAGCACCTTGTCTACGAAAACCCCGATATGACACCCGATGAGCGCGATGCGCTGTGGCTGGAACTGGAGGGAAAGTTCCGTCCGCATATCTCCTTCGAGGGCATGCCGTATCTGGAAAAAGGCACGCGCTGGCAATATCAGATGCACATTTACGAGAGCCCCTTCTACTACATCGACTACGTCCTCGCGCAGACCGCAGCCTTCGATTTTCTGCTCGCCTCGCAGAAGGACTACGACGACGCTTTCGCGCGTTATCTCCGCCTGTCGAAGCAGGGCGGCGAAAAGGTCTGGACCGATCTGTTGGAGGAGGCAGGCTTTACACCGCCCTTTGTCCCCGGCGCGCTGGGGACGCTCGCAGGCGAGGTAGAGGCCCTGCTCGAGAAGATCAAGGTGTGACCCGGACAGCAGAAATTCCGGCCGAAGGTTCTCCTTCGGCCGGATTTTCTGCTGTTTTTACAGCGCCGCAATCATCTCTTCGAGCCGTTTGGCAAAGGCGCCGATGTCCGCGCCGTCGACGAAGCGATGATTGACCTCCACCGACAGCCCAAGCGTCAAACGGCCGTTTTCCTCAACGTATTTGCCCCAGGCGATGCGTGGGATCGCGTCGTCGGGGTCAAGGTCGCGTTCATTCGTCAGCGCCGTCAGATCCAGCCAGGGCAGCGAGGAGAGATAGACGAGATCGGGGCTTTCGGAGGAATAGTCGATAAACGAGCGCTGCGCGCGGCTTTTTTCCTTCGCCGCCATGCAGAAGTCCTCAAGGGAATCCCCGAGAGGCATCGTGACGATGTGAAAGTATGCCTCGCCCTCCTCACGGTCGGTAAAGCTGGGCCGGCGCCCGTCCAGCAGACAGACCTGCCCTCCCTCGAGCGTATAAAGAAAGGCCTCGGTGCCGTTGACGGCGCGCGTGACCAGAAAGATCATGGCATAGTAAAAGGAGAGGGCCTTCTGTCTGCAGAAGCGGCGCAGCGCCGTCACATCCAGCCGGAAGCAGACGGAGTAAAAGGGATTGGACAGCGGAGAGAAAAACGCAAAGATATCCCGACGGTCCCACTTTTCAAGATCGATCCGCTTCATTTGACCGCCTCCTTTTTGATCCATTTTAAGGGAAGAGAGGGGAAAAAGCAAGCGGGGAGAGAAAAGGGTCAAAAAAAACGGAAAGAAATACGCATCTTTTGTTGCGTATTGACGATATCCGTGATAACATAAAAAAGGATGAACAGCACTTCCGATACAAGGGAAAGGAGGGGAGAAAAGCCTTGCAAAAGCGAAAATGGATCGCACTGCTCGCCGCGCTGGCGCTGCTGCTCAGCGGCTGCGGTTCTCCGGCGGAGACCTCGTCCGCGCTCAAGCAGACGCAGAGCGCGCTGCAGGGATCGCTCGCTGAGGCGGGGAAGAGCCAGTCGAGCGATAAGACGGGCGCCTTTGTATCCCCACCCTTCCTTGACGCGGTCTTCCATGCGGACGCGGCGGAGGGAAACGACAGCGTCAAGCTTGACCTCTCCGCGCTGCAGGACGGATATGTAGCCGTCTCCGCCGTTTCGGAAAAGCGCATGAAGTTCCAGGTCATTTGCGGCGACGAGACCTATACCTATAATCTTTCCTCCGACGGCGAGCCTTTGATCTTCCCTCTGAGCTGCGGCAGCGGCGGATATCGCTTCCGCGTGATGGAGAACGTCGTGGACAGCAAGTACGCCGAACTCTATTCCGCTGAACGCAGCGTCGCACTCAGCGATGATTTTCAGCCGTTTCTCAGACCGAGCGTTTACGTCCCCTACAGCGCCGACTCGAAATGCGTGCAAAAAGCTGCCGAACTCGCCTCTCATGTGGACGACGAGATCGAGCTGATCGGCGCGGTCTACGATTACATCTGCCGTTCCATTCGCTATGACACGCAGAAGGCCTCCACCGTGCAGTCGGGATATCTGCCGGACCCGGACGAGACAATGAAGAGCGGCAAGGGCATCTGCTTCGACTATGCCGCGCTTTCCGCCGCCATGCTCCGCAGTCAGGGGATCCCCACCAAGGAGATCTTCGGCTATGTCTCACCGAACGACGTTTACCACGCCTGGAACATGTTTTACACGGAGCAGAGCGGTTGGGTGACCGTCAGCTTCGAGACCCGGGAGGACGACTGGAACCGCATGGACGCGACGTTTGCGGCCAACGGCGCAAACGACAAGTTCATCGGAGACGGAAGCAATTACGCGGACCTGTATTGGTATTGATAGGGAGTTGAGCATATGAGCAAGAAAAAACTTGACGAACTCGGCGTCAGCGCTTTCTGCGAAAGCATGGCGATGATGATGCAGTCCGGCATCCAGACCGACGAAGCCGTCTACCTTCTCCAGAGCGAGCACGGCGGCGGCAAGGGTGTGCTGGAGAAGGGCCTGGCCGTCATGAAGGAAAAGGTCGACGACGGCTGCGGTCTCGCCGCCGCGATGCGCGAGAGCGGGATCTTTCCCGACTACGCGCTGAAAATGATCGAGGCGGGTGAAAATTCCGGCCGGCAGGAGGAGATCCTCTTCCGCCTGAGCGACTATTACGCCGACCAGAAAACGATTGCCGAGAAGCTGCGCGGCGCGCTGACCTATCCGGCGGCCATGCTGGTGCTGATCATCGCGGTGCTTGCGGTGATGCTTGCGATGGTCCTGCCCGCCTTCACGAACGTGTACGATACGCTCACGGGCAGCCTGGCCGCGTCAAGCTATCGCTATGTGTACTGGGCCTACGCGATCTGCTGGATCGCGCTGGTCGTGATGCTCGTGCTCGCGGCGGCGCTGCTGACGGGTATCGCCATGTGGAAGAGCGGCAAGCGTGAGAAGGTGGAAGCCTTTCTGCGCAAAAACAAGCTCTGCGCCTCGATCCTCGAGAGCATGGGCATGTTCCGCTTTATCTCCGCGCTCGGGACCTTCCTTGCCAGCGGCGACATGCAGGACAGCGCTATGGAAAAAAGCATGGCCATGGCCGATTATGCACCGGTGGAGGAAAAGCTGCAGCGCTGCCTCAAGCGCATGGATGAGGAAGGACGCTCGATCGCGCAGACTGCGTACGACGAGGAGCTCTTCGAGCCGGTGTACGGCCGCATGCTCCTTGCGGGCGAACGCAGCGGCAACATGGAGCGCGTGCTTGACCGTCTCACGCAGCTGCTCAAGCAAAAATGCTCCAATCTGGTGGATCGGCTGGTCGGCGTCGTCGATCCGCTGCTCTCCGGCGTGCTGATGTTCACGGTCGGCCTTTCGCTGCTGAGCGTAATGCTGCCGCTGATCGGCATGATGAACTCCGTCGGCTGAGACGGGAGGGACGAGATGTATTCCGATAAAACATCGCAATGGCGCGTCCGGATCCTGGCCGCCCTGGCGCTGATCCTTGTCCTGGCGATCGTGTTTACGGTAATCACCGCGGCTAAAAGCGACTCCAACCGCGAAAACGCGGCCGCCGCCATCCGCAGGACCGTCGAAAACAGCGCGCGCCAGTGTTATGTGATCGAGGGCGTCTATCCGCCTGATCTGAAGTACCTGGAGGAAAACTACGGTCTGCAGATCAACACGGACGATTTTTACGTACAATATGAGATCTACGCCTCCAACCAGCCGCCCACGGTCAAGGTGGTCGGCAAGTGAGGAGGAGCATTCGTAAAGGGAAAGGGGGGAAGCGCATATGCAGGAAAACGAACGATCCGGTCCGGGCCTGATGCTGATGATCGGCGTGGCCGCACTGTTTCTGGCGGGCTTTTTCCTGCTGGTGGTCTTCGGCGCGCAGAGCTATCGCGGCACGGTAGACGCCCGCAGCGGCAACATGGACAACCGTGCGCTGCTGGCCTATCTTTCAACGGTCGCCAAGGCCAATGACACCCGGGACGCGTTTTCGCTGCGCCGCGATCCCGCGATGGGAGACGTGCTGGTCATTGCCGACGGCGAAAGCGGTTATGCCACCCACCTGTATCGCGCCGACGGCGCGCTGATGGAAGACTACTGCCGCATCGGAGCCGAGCTCTCGGCGGAGCGTGCGCAGCGCATCGCCGAAACCGCGAGCTTTGAGATCACGGTCGGGGACGGTCTGATCATCGTCGCCACCGACGCCGGCCGCGTCCTCATCCATCTCAGAAGCGGGGAGGCGGCGGCATGAAGAACGACAAAAGCATCACGGCGTTTTATATCGAGGTTCTGATGCTGACCGTCGGACTGATCCTGATCGTCCTCGTTCTGACGCACATCTTTGCGCTCGGCCGCTCGCAGAGCGCCGCGGCGCAGGAGATGACCGACGCGGTCTGCCTTGCGCAGAACGCTGCGGAGGCTGTCGCCGCCTCCTCCTCGCCGGAGGAGCTGCTCGAAAAGCTGGACGAGGGCGGCAACTGCGGCTTTGCCGAAGGGACGGCCGTGCCCACGGTCCGCGCCGTCTATGACCGGCAGATGCGCCCGGACACGGAGGGCGAGCTGATCGTCTTCGTCACCTGGGAGCAGGAAAACGCCCCGGAGGGCGAACTGGCGTACAGCAAGATCACGGTGACGAACGCGGACGGGACAAGACAGATCTACAGCCTGCGTACAGCAGTGTTTATCAAGGGGGCGGGGACATGAAACAAACGCCTGTCAAGCTTGGCCCGCTTGCGCTGCTGCTGGCGGTGATCTGCATCTGCCTCACGGCGCTCGCGCTGCTGAACTTTTCGACCGCGCGGGCCGACATGCGTCTGGCGGAGACCTTCGCACAGACCGTTCGGACGCGCTATCTGCTCGAAACCGAGGGACAGGAACTGCTTGCCTCTCTCGGAAATTCGGACAGCCTCTCCGACTGGGAAGAGGATGACTCCGGCACATACTGGAAGGTGCTGGAGCACGAAGGCTTCCGCCTGCGAATCGGCCTGCGTGAAGAAGGCGGCGGGAGACGCGTCGTCTGCTGGACGCAGGAAAAGGAATGGGAACAGGACACGCATATCGCAAATTTGTGGACAGGGGGTTAAGATCCATGACCATTTTAGAGATACTGGAAAAAGCCATTTCGCTCGGCGCTGCCGATATTTTTCTCGTTGCCGGCCTTCCCGTCACCTTCAAGTGCGGCGGCAGACAGGAGCGTATGCCCGATGGATTTCTCAGACCCGGCGACATCGCGCCGCTCGTGGAGGCAATCTACGAGCTCAGCGGCCGTGACCGCACCAATCTCGACCGGGGCCAGGACGACGACTTCTCCTTTGCCGTGCCGAAGATGGGACGCTTCCGCGCCAATATTTTCCGTCAGCGCGGCTCGCTGGCCGCGGTGCTGCGTGTGATTCGCTTCGGTCTGCCCGACCCGGAGGAGCTGGGCATCCCGGAGAGCGTTCTGTCACTGGCGGAGAATAAAAAGGGCCTGGTGCTGATCACCGGCTCGGCCGGCACGGGCAAATCTACGACGCTTGCCTGTATGATCGACCGCATCAACCGCACGCGTGACTGCCATATCATCACGATGGAAGACCCCATCGAGTATATCCACCGTCACGAAAAGGCCATCGTCACGCAGCGTGAGATCGCCATCGACACCCCGGGCTATCTCGATTCGCTCCGCTCCGCCCTGCGCGAAAGCCCGGACGTGATCCTGCTCGGCGAGATGCGCGACTACGACACGATCTCCGCCGCGCTCACAGCCGCCGAGACGGGTGTGCTGCTGCTCAGCACGCTGCACACGACCAGTGCGGCCAACACGATCAACCGTATCCTCGACGTGTTCCCGGCCAACCAACAGGCCCAGGTGAAGATCCAGCTGGCGCAGATCCTGAAGGGCGTCGTATGCCAGCAGCTCGTCCCTGCGACGGACGGCACGCAGATCCCCGTGTTTGAGATCCTCAAGACCACTACGGCTGTGCAGAACATGATCCGTGAGGACAAGCTCCACCAGCTTGAGTCCGCCATGCAGGCGGGCTCCGCCGAGGGCATGTGCACGATGGACGGCAGCCTCCTGAAGCTGTACCGCGAGGGCAAGATCTCACGTGATACGGTCCTTCTCTCCTGCGTCAACTACGAAAGCATGGTCAGAAAGCTTGTCTGAAATGAAAAACGACCGGAAGGAGTGATCAGACCGTGAGGATTGCTCAGACCAAACCGGACGTCCTGTATGTCCGCATGCTCGGCGGCTTCTCCGTGCTGTGGAACGGAAAGCTGGTGGCCGGTGGCTCCAAGGGAAGCGAATCCCAGATGTCCGACCTGCTGCAGATCCTGCTCCATGACCGCGAGCACGGCGTCACGCGCGACCGACTCGAGGAGCTGCTCTTCGAGGATCGGGACATGAGCAACGTCCACCACGCCCTGCAGAGCGTCATTTACAATACCAAGAAAAAGCTCCAGAAGGCCGGCCTGCCGGACTTGAACTACATTGAGCAGCGCCGCGGCGTCTTCTTTTGGACGGAAAAGCTTGAGATCGTGGAGGATGCGGCCGAGTTTGAACGCCTCTTCAACGAGGCGGAAGCCACGGAAGACCGTGACGAGAAACTGGCGCTGTATATGGACGCGGCTCACTGGTACAACGGCGAATTTCTGCCCAGCAAGACGGCTGTGATCTGGGTCTCGCAGGAGGCTCGGCGTCTCAAGGGCATGTTCTGCCGCTGTGTCGAGAATGCGGCGGAGATCCTGCGTGAAAACGAGGACTATTTCCAACTGGAAGAGCTGGGCATGATCGCCTCAGGTATCGACCCGCTTGCCGACTGGGAGAGCCTGACCATGGAGGCTCTTGTCTCTCTCGGCCGCTATGAGGAGGCCCGCAAGCTCTACGACGACACCGTACAGTACTATTTCAACGAGCAGGGACTGCGTCCCTCTCAGAAAATGATGGACCAGTTCTCCCGCCTGGGCGCGGAGGAGAGCAGACAGTTTGCCGCGCTGGACTCCATCCAGGCCGACCTGACGGGTCAGGACGACCGTTCTCCCGGCGGGTACTACTGCAACTACGCGGTCTTCACCGGCGTCTACCGCATGCTCGAGCGAATGCTCGAGCGCGGCGGGCAGTCGGTATACCTGATGCTCTGTACCGTTGTGGACGGCAAAGGAAATCCTCTGAAAGAAGGCAAGATGCTCGATGAGCTGACGCGGCGCATGGGTGACGCGGTACGTCATTCGATCCGGCGCGGCGACGCGATGTGCCAATACGGCAGAGGGCAGTTCCTGGCGCTGCTGATCAACACGACGCGGGAGAACTGCGCTGTGGTGCAGAAGCGCATCAACGAACACTTTATTGTCGGCCGCCAGCGTTCCCGTATCGAATACTACGTCAGCAGCATGTTCTGGATGCCTGCGATCGAGTTGACGGACATGAGCATGAGACAGGGGCAGACCGATGAATAAGACACAGTGGTATATCGGCACGCCGGCCGGCGTGGTACTGTGCATCGACGGAAGCAACGAGGGAGATCTGAGCGGCAAGTTCTATCACAGTTATACCGAGCGGGCTGTGCCGTTCGCCGGGGTGGGACAGATGGTCCTGCGCATGGAAATGCTGTACGACTATCTGCGCTTTCCCTATCCCGGCACCAATACCCGGACCTTCGGGGAAGAAAAAAAGCTGACAAGACTGACTGAGGAAAGGAAAAAGAAAATGAGTGACGACGCGCTTTTGTCCAAACACGGAGATATCGGAACCTTCATCGTTCGCGTCCAGCACCGGCAGAACAGCAGCTGGCAGGGAAGGATCACCTGGATGGAGCAGGACAAAACGATCCAGTTCCGCTCGGTATGGGAGATGATCAAGCTGATAGAAAGCGCGGTCGACATGGTGAGCGAGCAGGATAACAGACCCGAAGAGCTCTGGTTCGGAGAACAGAAATAAAAAAACTGCGGCATGCATGCCGCAGTTTTTTTTATTATTCCGATCAGAAAATCACGTTGATATCGGTATTGTCGGGCATGCCGTTGACGCGCACGGATTCGGAAAACTGCCAGATATCGAAGCCGCGAAAATACGGCAGGGCGAAGCCGTACGTGTAGGAGGCGTACCAGATGTCGTAATCCGACACGTCCTGAATCCGCAGAGCGCGGTTGAAAAAATCTTCATTGGCATAGACGCCGGCGCGGAAGCCCGCATTCTCGACCGTTTCGCAGAAGGCTCTGGCGATCTCGGCACGCTGGGTATAATTCAGCCTGTCGGCACGTCCTCTGCGCGCGGCGGTAGAAAACTCCGTGTCAAAATAGATCGGCATATCCAGCTCCACGCCGGACTTTCTGACAATCTCCAGTGCAAGCTGGGCCTCCTCGACGGCCTCGTCGGTGTTGACGGCCGTGGAATAAACGTAGACGCCCACCTTCAGACCCGCGGCCTTGGCGCCCTGCAGATAGAAGCCGCCGTTCTTCCCCTGCCCGTATGAGTCCCCGTCTTCGTTCAGGATACCCTTTTCCCAGGTGCGGTAGGCGACGCGAACGATGGCAAAGTCGATCCCGGCCGCTTTGACGGCATTCCAGTCGATGGCGGAGTTGAAATACGACACGTCGATTCCCAGCGAACTGGCCTTTGCGCCGTTCCCGTCAAAGAAATACAGCTTGCCGTCGATATTGTTCAGACCGCTGAGCGGTCGGCCGTCGGCGGCGTAATAATAGCTCCGCCCGTTTTCCTCTGTCCAGCCGGTGCGGTGAAGAGAGGGATCGTCATACTCGGCGGTGATGGCATAGCGTTCATCTGTCGCGCCGCTGCCCAGAATCAGAGGGACCGCAACGGCTTTTTGATCGATATAGTAGTCCGTCCAGCGCACGGCGCCCTCGGGGAGCTCCTCCGGAAGGACGACCGTTCCGTCCAACAGATGAAAGACGCTGACCATCCGCAGGCCGTAGACGAGATTGCCTCTCTCTTCCACGGGAAGCACGTCGCTCTCCGTTCCGTCGGCAAGGAGCAGGAAACCGTTGTCTCCGACAGCGTAGCGGTAGCGATAATCCCCGCCGCCGTCAGGCGGCAGCGCAGCATCCAGACCCTCGATCTCCCGGCTTGCGTCGTGCCGGCCCTCGGAGGAAAGCGCGGTTTCCTCATCCTCATCGTTCTCGACAAAGCTGCCGATGTTTTCGACCGGCGTGCTGCCGCTTCTGCGTGTGACCGTGCATTTTCTGCTCTCGGCGGGGAGAAAGCCCTCAAACGCCGACATCGAGACGGTGTACTCGCCGGGGAGTAGGTATTCGGCGTAATAGTGGCCGTTGACGTCGCTGCGCACGCTGTACTCGCTGCCGTCCTGACAGCGGATCACCAGCGGGAAGGCATAGCCGGGCACGGCCAGACCGTCCTCGTCGCATACGACCGCGTCAAGGGCCTCCGCATGATCGGGCAGATCCAGATACAGCTGTATCGGCGCTTTCGGCGTCGGCTCGGGCGTGGGAGCGGGCGCTTCGACGGCGGCGACGGGAACTGCGCTCGGCGCGGCGCTCGGATCCGCGGCAACAGGGGCCTCCCTGGAGGCGAGGCGAAGATAGAGCATCGCCACGGCGACAAGCGCGACGATCAGCATCGCAACAAGGGGAGTGAGCATAAGCGCTGCCCTGTTTTTTTTCTTTTTTGAAGACTGTTTCGTTTTCATAAAAGACCCTGGATCGTTAACATAATATTATAAATAGAATACTCGAAAGCGCCGCCCTTGTCAAGGAGCAATCTGACCCTGTTTTACCCGGAGGGAAAGGTGTCAATTCCCCACAAATAAAGCGAAGACGGCAATATTCTATACTGAAATCCCCCACAAGGGCGCAAAACCCCCTCTTTAGGATTAGATGCGCAGATCAAGCAGACGCCTGCTCTGCACGCCTTGAAGAGGGGGAGGGATTTATTCGTTTCTGTCGGCCGGCAGGGAGAGCGAGGCGGCATAGCGTTCCTCATCCGACGCCGTTTCAAAGCTTCCGCCCATGGCCTGCATGATCTTTGCGCAGGTGCGCAGCCCGATCCGTGTGCTCTCCACGCGTGAGATCCCTTTGGCGATCGTGTTGGAGACGCAGATGCTCAGATCGTTGCCCGAGAGCTCGGAAACGAACACGATGGGGAAGGCGCGGTCGGCGTATTTTTTGGCGTTGGAGACGAGATTATCCATGACGCGCTTAAGATACATCGCGTCGGCCACGACCGTGCATTCGCCGGAAAAATCGGTCTGCACTACCTCAAAGCCCGCGTCGCGCAGATCAAAAGCCGCCTCGCCGACGAGCTGCTCGACAAGCAGCCGCGCATCGTAGCGCTCGCGCTGCATCTCCAACTCCGCCCGCCCGAAGACGAGGAAGTACTTAAACAGCTCGTCCGTCAGATCTTTAAGCTCAAGGGCCTTGCCGTAAGCGGCGGAGGCAAAGCGCGCGCGGCTTTCCTCATCCTCGTTCACGCCTTCTGTGAGGAGACCGAGGTAGCCGATGAGGCTTGTCATCGGCGTGCGGATATCGTGGGAGATCGCGGTGATCAGCTCGGAGTTGGCCTCCCAGGCGCGCTTTTCGTTGCTCATGCGCTCGATCACGGAACGGCGCATATTGTCCATCTCGGTGGCGAGAACAGAGATCTCATCCCCGCCGGAGGCCGTGATCGGGGCCTCGAGATCGCCTTTGCCAATCACGACCGCCTCCTCGGAGAGGTCGATGATCCGGTCGGTGACGCGGCGAATGTAGAAGAACATCACCGCGATGAAAGCCACGGAGGCCAGCACCAGCGAGCCGATCAGAAAGAGGCTCTGTTCGCGGGTCTGCGAGCTGTCGCCGATCGCGATCTGGTATTCGCCGTCGGCAAAGCGCATCGGATAGAGTTTGCCGTAGATCTCGGCGATCTGTATGAGATCGCTGATCTGGTTGTTGACGGGTGCCTCCTGTCCGCGGCGCACGCTGTAGTTGCCGCCGCCGCCCGTGACGATGATGGTCACGTCTTCGTGCTCAGCGGTCCAGCGCGCGATGGCGGCGGAATCGGTGCCGGAGAGATTGTTCTGGCGCACATAGATGTTGAAGTCTGTGTAGATCTGCGCCTTGCGTGCGGACACGGCCTCTGAGCTCATATACACTTTTTCAATGAAGTAGCTGCCGATCCCATAGGCGGCGAAGAACACGCCCACGGCCAGCAGCAGCGCGAGCAGCGCCGCAAAGAGCATTTTCGCGTTGAGGCTCGCGCGGGAGAGGAAGCCTTTAATCAATCTGATAGCCCTTTCCCCACACGGTGCGGACGATCTTCGGCGTCGAGGGATTCTCTTCGATCTTGCGGCGCAGGTTCAGCACATGCACCATCACCGTGTTTCCGGAGCCGGGCAGAAAGCGCTCCTTCCACACGGCCTCATAAAGGTCGGGGGTGGTGACGGTGGCGCCGCGGTTGTGCAGCAGGTATTCAAGGATCGCATACTCGGTGTCCGTCAGCTGCACGCTCTCCCCGGCATTCTTTACGCTGTGCGTGGCGAAGTCGATCTCCAGGTTTTCCACGGCCAGTGCGGCCTCGGGCTTGCCGCGGTATTCCTTGTAGCGCCGCAGCAGCGAGCCGACCTTGGCCAGCAGCTCGTCGTGCGAGAAGGGTTTGGAAAGAAAGTCGTCGCCGCCGCTGCGATAGGCCGAGAGCTTGTCCTGCTCGCCGGACTTTGCCGTGAGGAACAGCACCGGGGCGTTCGTCAGGGCGCGGATGGCGTCGCAGGTCTCCCAGCCGGACAGACCGGGCATCATCACGTCCAGAATGATCAGGTCGATGTCGGCGTTTTCCTTGACCGCGCGGATCGCATCCCGGCCGTCCACGGCCTCGGTGACGTTATAGTCGTCCCGCAGCAGCAGGCGCAGGACCTGGCGGATGTCCGCGTCGTCGTCTACGATCAGGATATGAGATTTAGTCAGCATGGCTTAAGATCACCTCAAAAGACATTATATCATAAAAACAAAAAGAAACAATTCCGTGCCGTATCTTTAAGAAAGCTTAAGAGACAGCGGAGGGAGAGTGTGTTACAATGCTCGTGGCGGACGGGAGAGCTCCGCGCTTTTCTGCCTGCCACCGATACGAGAATGTTCTTTTTCTTTGGAGGTAATCAATGAAGAAAAATCTGAAATCTTTGATCGCGTCCGTCTTGGCCCTGATGATGATCTTCTCTCTTGCGGCCTGCGGCAAAACCGACAACTCCGGCGGCTCCGTCACGCCGAGCGGCGGCAAGGCCGGCGAGACGCCTGCCTTCACCTACGTCTCGTCCTTCCGCGAGGTGCCGAACGAGGAGAACGAGGCCCTCGGCGCGATATGCTTCACGTCGGACGGCTTCTACACCAGCAGCTCCGACGTGGTCGGACAGCGCGAGCCCAGGGAGGGCGAGGTGCAGGAGTGGGAAGGCCAGTTCGACATCCTTGAGGAGAGCCTCTGGTTCGTGAGCTTCGACGGCAAGCGCACAAAGCTGGAAAATTATGAACCCCTCTCCTACACGGCCTCCGAGGGCCACGACGGCAGCATCGAGCTCAGCAGGCTCGCCTCCGACCCCTCGGGTGAGCTCGCCGCGCTCTATCAGACATGGGAATACTGGTACGACGCGCCCGAGGGGATGACCGAGGAAGACCCGGAGTACTGGAACTACTATCATTATGAGAACAACTGGTACCTGCGCACGATGGACGGCACCGGCCGGGAGAAGAGCCTGACAAAGATCGACTTCTCCGACGGCGACTGGTTCTGGGTAAACAGCCTCTGCTATGTCGGCGACAGCATTCTGATGACAGATTCCAGCGGCGTGCGCATCTACCACGCCGACGGTACGAGCGCGGGCACGGTCAGCGTGGCCGGCTACGTCGGCAGCGCCTTTACGCTGCGCGACGGCACGCCCTGCATCAGCTATTCGGACGAGCGCACGGGCGAAATGTTCCTGGCCGCCCTCGATCTCAAGACGGGACGCGTCACGCAGACCTGGAAGGCCCCGCGCTATGCCTATGATATCTATCCGGGTACGGGCGACTACGATCTGTATTATCAGAGCGGCGTCAACGTCTATGGCTACAAGCTCGCGGACGAAAGCAGCGAAAAGCTTTTCGACTGGCTGAACGCGGACGTGATGCAGCAGAATCTCTCCGGCTGGACGGCGCGGGCGGACGGCAGCTTTTTCGCTGTGACGAACACCTGGGATTCCAAGTGGGAGAACGTGACGACCGAATTTGTCACGCTGGAGAAAAAGCCGTATGACCAGGTCCCGCAGAAGAGCGAGTTGACGCTCGCCTGCATGTGGGCGGACAGCAATCTCCAGACTGCGGTCATCAAATTCAACCGCAGCAGCAATGTGAGAATCAAGGTGATTGATTACTCTGAGTATAATACCGACGAGGACTGGAACGCCGGCATGACCAAGCTGACCACCGAGATCATGGCCGGCAGCATGCCTGATATCCTCTCGCTGAGCAATCTGCCCTATCAGCAGCTCGCCTCCCGCGGCCTGCTGGAGGACCTCTATCCCTATATCGACCGCGACAGCGAGCTCAACCGCGCCGACTTCCTGCCCAACGTGCTCCGCGCGCTGGAGGTGGGAGGAAAGCTCTGCTCCACGGTCACGACCTTTACCGTCACGACGCTCGCGGGCTCTGCACGTGTCGTGGGCGACGAGCCGGGCTGGAGCTTTGACGATCTGCGCGCCGCGCTCGCGACGATGCCGGAGGGCTGCACGGTGCTCGACGAGTTCACCACCAGCGGCGATATCCTGAGGGCGGAGCTGACGATCGACGCCGACTACTACATCGACTGGGAGACCGGAAAGGTCAATTTCGACAGCAAGGCTTTCACCGATCTGCTGGAGTTCTCCAGGCTCTTCCCCAACAGCTTTGACAGCTTCACTTACAACTGGGACGAATATGAGAGCGACGACCAGCGCATCGCTGAGGGCAAGCAGATGCTCACGCGGATGTATCTCGGCAGCTTTGAGGATATCATCTCCACCGAGGCGCAGTTCGGCGGCGACATGACCTATATCGGGTTCCCGACAGCCACGGGCGTCGGCAGCTATCTCAATCTCCAGTCCGGCTACGGCATCAGCTCCGCCTGCGCCGACAAGGAGACCGCGTGGCAGTTCCTGCGCGGCTTTATGACCGAAAAGGCGATCGACAACAGCTACTACTGGGGCTTCCCGGCCAACCAAAAACAGTTGGAGAAAAAGCTGCAGGAGGCCATGACCGTCGAGTATGCGAAGGATGAGAAGGGCAATTACCTCCTTGACGACGAGGGGAAGAGGATCCCCATCGCCAAGGGCGGCTTTTGGATCGAAGGCATGGACGAGCCGACGGAGTTCTATGCCCTGACGCAGGAACAGGCCGACAAGGTGATGAACGTCATCACGCTCACCGACAAGCTCTATACGGAGAATACGGCCGTGCTGGACATCATCTTTGAGCAGACCGACGCCTTCTTCTCCGGCCAGAAGACGGCCGAAGAGGTCGCACAGCTCGTGCAGGGCAAGATGAACATCTACGTCAACGAGCAGCGCTGAGCTTCAGCTAAACGCCGATCCATGTCCGCGTCGGCGCCTTGCGGACAATTTGCGCCCTGATTTCGTCATTTTTTCTTGAAATACACAAAGTATTCCGGCAAAAAATGCCTTTATCAGAACACAATTTTTCTCGCAATTCGCTCTCACGGAATGAATCATCGTTTACCTGACCATTTCCCGCGGCGGAGAGGACACTCTCCGCCGCGAAGCCTGTTCTTCAGCGTCCGGCTCTTGCGGGATCGGAGGAACTGTGGTACAATATTTTGTCAGAAATCAAGGCATTTCACGGAGTGAGGCATGAAAGAGCGGCGCAGAGAAAAACGACATAACAGACTGCGCGATCTCGCTGCCAGCCTCTGCTTTCTCTCGCCGAGCCTGCTGGGCGTGAGCGTGTTTTTCATCCTGCCCTTCGGCGTGGTGGTGTACTATTCGCTCATCGACGGCGTCGGCTCGCGGAACTTTGTCCTGTTCGACAACTTCCGAAAGCTGCTCGGCAACTCCGCTTTTCTGCTCGCGGGAAAGAACACGCTGCTTTTCTCCGCGATCGCCGTACCGCTGGCGGTCGTGCTGTCGCTTCTGCTCGCCGTGATGCTCGAGGCGCGCATTCCCGGCAAATCCAGCTTCCGAACCTTCTTTTTGAGCCCGATGATGGTCCCTGTGGCCTCGGTCGTGCTGATCTGGCAGGTGCTCTTCAGCTACAACGGCTCGGTCAACGAATGGTTGGGATTTGCCGGCAGCGCGCGCATCGACTGGCTGCAGAGCGACTGGAACATCTACGTGGTCGTGCTGCTGTTCCTGTGGAAGAACCTGGGCTATTTCATGATCCTGTTCATGGCCGGCCTGGCCAACATCCCCAAGGAGCTGCTCGAGGTCGCGGACGTCGAGGGCGCTTCGGAGAGCTATAAGTTCTTCGCCATCAAGCTGCGCTACCTCTCGCCGACGGTGCTTTTCGTCACGATCCTCTCGCTGATCAACTCCTTCAAGGTCTTCCGCGAGGTGTATCTGCTCACCGGCGACTACCCGCTGGGGCGGCTGTACATGCTGCAGCATTTCATGAACAACACCTTCCGCTCTTTTGACTATCAGAAGCTCTCCGCGGCGGCTGTCATCATGGCGCTCGTCATGGTCGTGCTCATCGCCCTCCTCTTCAAGATCGAGGACTGGTTCGGAAAGGACGTGGAGGGATGAGAAAAAAGAAGCCTTTTTCCCGCGGCGTGATGTTCCTGCTGTGCCTCGTGTTTTCCGTGCTGTTCCTGCTGCCGACGGTGCTGACCTTCACCAACTCCTTCATGTCCGAGAGCGAGATCCGCTCAAACTACGGCATGATTTTTTCCTCGTCCGGCGGCGGCTTTGTCTCCGGACACGTCAATCTCAAATTCATCCCCGACCGGGTGACGCTTTCGCAGTATGTCTCGGGGCTGATCAAATCGCCCTACTATCTCGTCAAATACTGGAACAGTATCCTGCTGGTGCTGCCCATCGTGATCTTTCAGGTGGCGATCGCCTCAGTCGCGGCCTACAGCTTCACGCGCTGGCGCGGAAAGCTGCGGGACGGCGTTTTCTTCTTCTATGTGATCCTGATGCTCATGCCCTATCAGGTCACCCTGGTGCCGAACTTTCTCGTCAGCCAGTGGCTGGGCATCATCAACACCCCCTGGTCGATCATCCTGCCGGGCGTCTTTGCTCCCTTCTCGGTCTTTCTGCTGACCAAGTTCATGCGCCGCATCCCGTATTCGCTCATCGAAGCGGCCAAGGTCGACGGCGCGACCGAATGGCAGATCTTCCGAAGAGTCTGCCTGCCGCAGTGCCGCTCGGCGCTCTACTCCATCGCCATCCTCGTGTTCATCGACTACTGGAACATGGTCGAGCAGCCGCTGATCCTTCTCAAGGACGCGGATTCCCAGCCCCTGTCGGTGTTCCTTTCCAACATCAATTCCGGGGAGATCGGCCTGGCCTTTGCCATGGCCACGGTCTATATGATCCCCTCGCTGCTGCTCTTCCTCCACGGAGAGGAATACCTCGTCGAAGGCATCGCCAGCCAGGGAAGCGTAAAAGGATAAAACAATAATACAGTATAGCCACCCCCTCCGGGGGAGGCGGCCGAGCGGAGCCGAGGCCGGAAGGAGTTTCACGCACACCGGATAACCCCTATCGGCGCTGCGCGCCACTTCCCCCGAGGGGGGAAGCAAGGCCAAGATCGGTAGCGACCTTCTATCCTTCACCCATCACACGAACGGAGCGTGTCGTCATTCATGGAAACGAAAGCGAAAAACAGAGAATGGGTCAAAAACGCCGCGATCATCTTTCTCGCGGTACTCCTGGTGCTGACCTTTTTCTCCAACACCATCATGAACCGCAGCCTGCCTGAGGTGGCGACGGCATACGTCCAGTCGAACAGCATCAATGCCAAGGTGCGCGGGAGCGGCACGGTGGAGTCGCAGGGCGTCTACGAGGTCAAGGCCGCTGAGACGCGCGAGATCCGCGCCGTGATGATCAAGTCCGGCCAAAAGGTGGAGCCGGGCGACGTGCTCTTCGTTCTCGGAGAGGGCGACAGCAGCGAGATCGAGGCCGCGCAGGAGCAGCTGCGTCAGCTCAAGCTGAACTATCAGCAGACGCTGGCCGGCGCGACGAACTATTCCGGCAAGCTCGCGAGCGCGCAGACGCGCTATGAAAACGCCGCCGCGGCGGAGGCCGCGGCCTTCGCCGAGCTCAACGGGAACGTGGATTTTCAAAACTCCCTCACCGCGCTCAACGCCGCAAAGGAAAAGCTTGCCTCCGCAGAGCTGAACTACAGGCTCGCCAATGAGACCGCGCTGCAGAGCCTCGATAATCTGATCAGCCGCTACGTTGATTTTATCATGGTCTGCACAAACAACGGCGCGGGCGCGGACAGCATGCTCAAGCTGAGCGACGCGCAGTATTCTCTGAACAGCGCGCGGGAAGCCGTCGCTGCGACGGACGGCAGCGTGAACTCAGTGGCGGTTGCCTATGACAGAGTCCAGGCCGCGAAGAACAAGCTGACGGAATTTTCCCTGAGCGCCGACGGGAGCGCGCTGCTGTCGATCGGCGAGGTGGCGCTGCCCTTTAACGAGCTCGATCTCTTTTTCGACAGCGTGGAGGAATATCTCTCGGACGGAAGCGACAATCTGATCGACGCCGTGAATGCGCAGCTTGAGGCGATGGAGCGCTGCAACAGTGCCCAGACCCAGTACGACGCTTTTTCATCCATGTTCTCCGAGACGTACAACGCCGCCGTGGCCGAGCGTCAGGCTGCCGAGGCCGCGCTCAAAGCCCTGCGCGAGAACGCCGAGGATTACAACAAGCAGGCCGCGCTGACGGGCCTGAGCCTGCAGGATCTGCAGTATCAGATCGACAAGGCGCAGGCGAAGCTCGACGAACTGAGCGGCGGCAGCGACAACCGGATCACCGCCAACGTCTCCGGCACGGTCAGCTCCGTCGCCGTCACGGCAGGCAAGACCGCCTCCAAGGACGAGGTCCTCGCCACGATCGAGGTGCCGGATCTGGGCTACACGCTCAGCTTTTCCGTTACGACCGACCAGGCTCGCCGTCTGCACCTCGGCGATCCCGCCACGGTGTCGAGCTATTACTGGGGCAGCAAGATCGACGCGACCCTTACGGCCATCAAGCCGGATCCGAAGAATCCGCAGACCAACAAGCTGCTGGAGTTTGAGGTCACGGGCGACGTCTCCGCGGGTTCGCAGCTGACGCTCTCCATCGGCGAACGCAGCCAGAACTACGACCTCGTCGTGCCCAACAGCGCGATCCGTACCGACTCCAACGGAAAGTTCGTCTATGTCATCCAGGCGAAGAACTCCGCGCTGGGCAACCGCTATTTTGCGCGGCGTGCGAACGTCGAGGTCATTGCCTCCGACGACAACAATTCCGCCGTGACGGGCGCCCTGAATTACGGCGACTACGTCATCACCACCGCCAGCGCCCCGATCAAGAGCGGTGATCAGGTGCGTCTGAACGAGGGCTGATATGAAAAGCGTCGGCCTCGGAAAGAAAATATGGTACGTCGTCTGCGCGGTGCTGCTGCTTGCGGCCATTGGCTGCGGCGCGGCCCTGCGCGTGATCTCCGGCCGGCTGCTGAGTCAGCGGGAGGCAGAGCGCTGGCAGGGCGAAAGCACGCAGGCATACAGTCAGGTCAGCTGCTTCCTGCCTCGAAACTCGTCCGTGGACCTCGGCGGGATCTACAGCTTCCGCTACGCCGTCCTCGACGGACTGACGGCCGCGGGCTATGAGTGGAGCGAGGGGCTCTATCCCTTCATCGACGCCTGGAGCTGCGAGGGAAAACTGAAGATCACCGGCGAAAAGACCACCACAGACGCGCCGGTTTTGGCTGTCGGCGGGCAGTTCTTTGAATTTCATCCGCTCCGTCTCCTCGACGGTACGTATCTCTCCGAGAACGACTTCTCGACCGACCGTGTGCTGCTTGACGAGGCGCTGGCCTGGGAGCTTTTCGGCGGGACCGCCCTCACGGGCATGACCGTGCAGATAGGCGGCGTCGAGTTTGTCATCGGCGGTGTGGTCGAGCGTGAGTCGGACTCTGCCAGCCGCCGCGCTAGTTCCGACGGAAAAGGCCTGTTCATGAGCTACGACGCCTATTGCGCGCTCAGCGGCGAGAACGGGATCGGCTGCTATGAGGTCGTTCTGCCCGAGACGGTCAAAGGCTATGCCGCCCAACTGGTGGGAGACAAATTCCCACTCGGTGAAGGAGAGATGGTCGTCAACACCGGACGCTTCGATCTCGAGCGTCTGCTCGCTCTCGCGCGGGACCTCCCCCGGCGCGCTTCACACGGCGGTACGGTGAGCTATCCCTATTGGGAAAACGCCGCGCGCATCGCGGAAAACGAGTGTGCCACGCTGGCCATAGCCGCTCTCGCGCTGCTGCTGCCCGCTGCGATTACCGCTGTCGTCGAACTGATCCGTCTGCTTGTTCGCGGCCGAACGGCTCTTGAAGAGACCGTGCTGCCCAAAGCAAAGGAGAAGGCCGAAGAGGCCGTACGCGTCCGCGCCCGCAGGCGCTGGGAGAAAAAACACAGCAAATGACGGCTCGAAAACGGAAGATATAAATTTAATATTGAAAAGGCCGATGCTCCTATGCTAATATAATTTATTAGTGACCGGGCGTCGGCCTTTTTTATACTATCCACTGATAATGTCCTTCCATTCTTTCCGGCAAATACGCCGCCATGCTGCGTTGCTTCCCTTGACAACGTCAAACGAAACTCGCTCTATTCCGCTTCTTCGGTTCCGAAGAGCCGAAAAAGCTGCATATCCGCTCCTTTCGTTTTCCTTCCAAATTCAAAGCGAGATGCTTTGAATTTGAGAGGACGAGCAGCGAAGTGAGCGAGCTTTCGAGCCTGCGAGGAAGCGAGACGAACCGAAGCTTGCGAGGACGACATTATGCTCTGCGGGAAGCGCCTTGCCTGACGCCGTTTTTGCCAGGAAATCTAAAGAAGCTTCTTATCAGTGAATAGTATCATGACTGTCGGGAGTACGGAATGGATACAATCACCTCAAGGAAAAACGCCTACATCGCGCATCTGCGCGCCCTCTCCTCCGACGGCGCTTACCGTCGGGAGAAGGGCGAGTTCGTCTGCGATGGGCTCAAGCTGCTCGGCGAAGCCTCTGCCTGCGGTGCGGAGTTGGTCTCCATCCTTTGGAAAGAGGGCGGCGCCGGCGGCGAGACGGACTGTCCCCGCCAGTACCTCGCCCCGGCGGAGCTCTTCGATTACGCATCTCCGATGAAGAGCAGCCCCGGTCCGCTTTTTACCGTGCGCATACGCGCGAGCGGAGAGGGAAGCGTCGAAAACGCGATCGTGCTCGAAAACGTGCAGGATCCAGGCAACGTCGGCACCGTGCTGCGAACGGCAAACGCCTTTGGCGTCGGTGCAGTGGTGCTGTGCGGAGACTGCGCGGACCTTTACCATCCCAAGACCGTGCGCGCCACAATGGGCGCGATCTTCCGCCAGCGCGTCGTCTGCCTGACGCTTTCGGAGCTGCCCGACTGGCTGCGCCGCAGCGGCTTGAGACTCTACGGCGCGGCACTGTCCGACACGGCGCGGGACCTGCGGGAAGTTGACATAACACATTCGGCCGTCGCTGTCGGCAGCGAGGGCCGGGGCCTGAGCCGTGAGCTGCTGAAGCTCTGCACAGACGAGCTCATCATCCCCATGGAGCCCGGAAGCGAATCGCTCAATGCGGCGGTCGCGGCCTCGGTTCTGATGTGGGAAATGAGCGGAAAGAGATAATAACTATGTCGGCATTGAAATACTGGATTTGGCTGTCCTCTGCGGAGGGCGTGAGCGTGCGCGCCAGGGCGGAGCTGATCCGCCGCTTCGGCGACGCGGAGAGCGCGTTCTTCGCGCCCGCAGGTTCCTTCGCTGCAACCGAGGGAATCAGCCCGGCGGAGGCCGCTGTGCTGGAAAAGAGAGAGCTCGGCCGCGTCTCGGAGATCCTGGGCGACTGCGAGGCGCAGGGTCTTTCGGTCGTGACGATGCAGGACGCGCTCTACCCCAAACGCCTCAAGGCGATCTGGGCGCCGCCGCCCGTGCTCTACGTCAAGGGCAGGCTCCCGCAGCTCGACGACGAGGCGGCCATCGCCGTGGTAGGCACGCGCTCGGCCTCGCCTTATGGGATCAAAATGGCCCGACAGATCGCCGGGGAGATCTGCCGCTGCGGCGGCATGGTCGTCTCCGGTCTGACCAACGGCGTCGACGCGGCCGCCGCGACGGGCGCCTTGTACGCGGACGGCGTGTGCATCGGCGTGCTCGGCACCGCTCACGAACAGCAGGAGAGCGAGCTGAGCTATGACGTGTGTCAGCGCGGCGCGCTCGTGAGCGAATACGCCCCGGGCACACGCTCGCTCAAGAGCTTTTTCCGAGACCGCAACCGCATCAGCGCGGGCCTCTCGGTCGGTACGGTGGCGATCGAGGCGCCGGAAAAGAGCGGTACGCTGCTCTTCGTCGCCGAGGCGCTCGAGCAGGGACGCGAGATCTTCGCCGTTCCCGGCAACGCGGACGCCTCCGGCTGCCGCGGAACGAACCAGCTCCTCAAGGACGGGGCCACGCCCGTCACCTGCGGCTGGGACGTGATGCGTGAGTTCGCCGCGCGCTACCCGAATAAGGTAAAACGCAGCGCGGAGCCGGTTCCGGCTGCGGACAGATCTGCCGCCGCGGCTCTTCCGCCGCGCGGAGACAGTCCCGAAAAGAACCCTGAGGACGCCAAAAAAGAGATTGACAAGAAAAATGGCGCGGAATATATTGACTTACGTGATCAGCTCGCCTCCCTGAGCGAGACGCAGCTGAAGATCGTTTCCGCGATCGACAAGGAGCCTACGCACATCGACGACATCGTCGAAAGGACTGGGCTCGGCGCGGCAACGGTGCTCACGCAGCTTACGGTGATGACCGTCCGCGGCGTTGTCCGGCGCGTACCGGGCAACCGGGTGGCGCTGAATGTACAGCGCCGCTGAATACAAAATCGGCAAAGTGAGGAACGGTAATGGCAAGAGGAAAAGACCTTGTGATCGTCGAATCCCCGGCGAAGGCAAAGACCATCGAGAAGTACCTCGGCGGACAGTACAAGGTAAAGGCGTCCATGGGGCATCTGCGGGATCTGCCGAAGAGCAAGCTGGGCGTGGATATAGACAACGGCTTTGAGCCCGAATACATCCCGGTCAAGGACAAAAAGGATCTGATCGCGGAGTTGAAAAAAGATGCGAAGTCGGCCGGCACGGTCTATCTCGCGACCGACCCCGACCGCGAGGGCGAGGCGATCTCCTGGCATCTCAAGGAACTGCTGGAGCTCGATGATAAAAAGGCCCGCCGCGTGACCTTCAACGAGATCACGAAACGGGTCGTGAACGAGAGCATCGAGCATCCGCGCGCGATCGACAACGATCTCGTGGACGCCCAGCAGGCGCGCCGCGTTCTCGACAGGATCGTGGGCTATAAGATCTCACCCCTGCTGTGGAAAAAGGTCAAGGCCGGTCTTTCTGCCGGACGCGTCCAGTCTGTCGCCGCCCGCATGGTCGTCGACCGTGAGGAGGAGATCAACAGCTTCGTCAGCGAAGAATTCTGGCTGCTCGACGCGCTGCTCGACTGCGCCGAAGGAAGCGGCAAATTCACCGCGCGCTTCTACGGCCGCGGCGAAAAGAAGACAGAACTCAAAACCGAGGATGAAGTCAGGACCGTGATCGAGGCGACACAGGACGAGCCCTTTGTGATCCGCTCGGTCAAGCGCGGTGAAAAACAGAAAAGTCCCGCCCCTCCCTTCATTACCTCCACCCTGCAGCAGGAGGCCTCGCGCCGGCTGGCCATGACGCCGCGGCGCACGATGTCCATCGCCCAGCAGCTCTACGAGGGCGTGGAGATCACGGGCCACGGCACGATCGGCCTCATTACCTATATGAGGACCGACTCGCTGCGCCTCTCCGAGGAGGCGCTTGCCGCGGCGCGCAGCTATATCACCGAACACTACGGCAAGGCGTACTATCCCGGCACGCCCCGCCGCTATAAGACCAAGGCCGGCGCGCAGGACGCGCACGAGGCCATTCGTCCCACCTACGTCGAGCTCTCGCCCGACGTGGTGCGCAAGGATCTGACAGGCGAGCAGTACCGGCTCTACCGTCTGATCTGGGGCCGCTTTACGGCCAGCCAGATGTCCAACGCCGTCTACGACAACGTCGCCGTCGAGGTCGACTCCGCCGGCTACACCTTCCGCGCCAACTACTCCGAACTGAAGTTCCCCGGCTACACCGCCGTGTACGAGGAGGCGCGCGACGAGGAAAACGGCGAACCGGAAAGCCCGCTGCCCGCCCTGCACGAGGGCGAGCGCGTGTATCTGGAAAAGATGACGCCGCAGCAGCAGTTTACCCAGCCGCCCGCCCGCTACACGGAGGCCACGCTCATCCGTGCGATGGAGGAGAAGGGCATCGGACGGCCCTCGACCTACGCGCCGACGATCACGGCCATCACCTCGCGCGATTACGTCCTCAAGGAAGGGAAATACCTCCGTCCCACCCCGCTCGGCGAGGTCGTGACCGCCCTGATGAAGGAGCATTTCGGCGATATCGTCGATCTGAAGTTCACCAACAAAATGGAAAGCGAGCTTGACGAGATCGAAAACGGCAAGGCCGACTGGAGAAAAGTACTCAGCGAGTTTTACGAGAGCTTTGAAAAGGAAATGAGCGCCGCCGAACAGGCTATGGACGGCGTACGCATCAAGGTGCCCGACATCGAGAGCGACGAGATCTGCGAGGTCTGCGGCCGGAAGATGGTCATCAAAAAAGGCCGCTTCGGCCCCTTCCTGGCCTGCCCCGGCTTCCCGGAGTGTACCTTTACCAAGCCCATCGTGACGGAGATGCCGGGCAAATGCCCCAAGTGCGGCGGAAAGATCCTCAAGCGCACCAGCAAAAAGGGCTACGTCTTCTACGCCTGCGAGAGAGGCACCGACTGCGGCTTCATCACCTGGGACGTGCCGACCAAGGACGTCTGCCCGAGCTGCGGCAAAACCATGTTCAAGCACGCGGGCCGCGGGCCGCTGAAATCCTTCTGCATCAACCAGGAGTGCCCGAACTTCGTGCCCGAGGAGAAGCGGAGCTATAAGAAGAAGGCACCCGCAAAAAAGACCGGCGAGAAGAAGACGGCCCCGAAAAAGAGCGCGTCGAAAGCTTCCTCCGGATCCGCAGAAAAGAAAACAACGGCGAAGAAAACAACGGCAAAGAAAGCCGCGAAAAAGACTGAGGAATAAAAATGGAAACGATCACCGTGCTCGGCGCGGGGCTGGCCGGCAGCGAATGTGCCTGGCAGCTTTCAAAACGCAATATCCCCGTCCGTCTCGTGGAGATGAAGCCGGAAAAGAAAACGCCGGCACACGTCTCCGACGGTTTTGCCGAGCTGGTGTGCTCCAACTCCCTGCGCAGCGACGAGCTGTCCAACGCCGTCGGTCTTCTGAAGGCCGAGATGCGCAAGCTGGGCTCGCTCATCATGGAAAGCGCCGAGGAAAACCGTGTGGCTGCGGGCGGCGCTCTCGCCGTGGATCGCGAGGGCTTTTCGAGGACGATCACCGAAAGGCTGATGCAGCACCCCATGATCGAGATCGTCCATGCCGAGGCCACGGAGATCCCGGAGGGGGAGGTCGTGATCGCGACCGGGCCGCTGTCCTCCGACGCGATCGCAGAGAAGATTGCCGCCCTCTGCCCCGAGAGCGCGCTGCACTTCTACGACGCCGTCGCGCCGATCGTCACGATCGAGAGCGTGGACATGGACAGCGCCTTCTTCGCCTCCCGCTACGACAAGGGGACAGCAGATTATGTAAACTGCCCGATGAACAGGGAGGAGTATCTCGCCTTCGTCAGGGAGCTTGCCGCCGCGAAAGAAGCGCCGGTGCACGGCTTTGACGACGGAGCGGTCTTCGAGGGCTGCATGCCCGTCGAGGTCATGGCCCGCCGGGGCGAGGACACACTGCGCTACGGTCCGCTCAAGCCTGTGGGGCTCGTCGACCCGCGCACGGGACGGAACAACTACGCCGTCGTGCAGCTGCGGCGCGACAACGCCGAAGGCACGCTCTACAACCTCGTCGGTTTCCAGACGCATCTGACCTGGGGCGAGCAGAAGCGTGTGTTCTCGATGATCCCCGCGCTCCGGAACGCGGAGTTCGTGCGCTACGGCGTGATGCACCGCAACACCTATCTCGACAGCCCGCGGCTGCTCGACCGCTATTACCGGCTCCGAAGCGATGAGCGCATCAGCTTTGCCGGACAGATGACCGGCGTGGAGGGCTATGTCGAATCCGCCGCCTCCGGACTGCTGGTCGGCCTGGAGACCGCCGCACGCGCACTGGGCTTTCCGCCGCTCGACTTTCCGCGTGAGACCGCTGTCGGCGCTCTGGCGCTGTATATCTCTTCCGGCAGCGTGGGCGATTTTCAGCCGATGAACGTCAACTTCGGCATTATCGAGCCGCTGGGACGGCGCGTCAAAGGCAAGCGAAACAAGAACACCGAGATATCCGTGCGCTCTCTCGCAATCATAGACGAGATACTGACAAAGGAGTTTTTTAAGCTATGAGGATCATTGTGGATGCCATGGGCGGGGACAGGGCCCCGCAGGAGATCGTCAAGGGCGCCGTCCGTGCAAGAAAGGAACTCGGCGTCGACATCACCCTCGTCGGCAGGATCGAGGAAGTCAAGGCCTGCCTGGAAGGGGAGGAGCTGTCGAACTACGAGCTCGTCGACGCGCGCGAGGTCATCACGATGGAGGACGACCCGAGCACGGCTACGCGCCGCAAAATGGATTCATCCATGGCCGTGGCGCTCACGATGCTCAGCCAGGGAAAGGGAGACGCGGTCGTTTCGGCCGGCTCCACCGGTGCGCTTCTCACCGGCGCGACGCTGACCGTCAAGCGCATCCGCGGTATCCGCCGCGCGGCGCTTGCGCCAGTGCTGCCCGCGGGCGAGAGAGGCGTCATGCTCATCGACTGCGGCGCGAACGTCGAGTGCACGGCCGAATATCTGCTGCAGTTCGCCTATATGGGCAGCTACTACGCCAAAAAGATGCTCGGCTGCGAGAATCCGCGCGTGGGGCTTCTCAATGTCGGCACCGAGGATACCAAGGGCGGCGAGCTGCAGCATCAGGCCTTTGCGCTGCTGCGTGAGGCCGCTGAGCAGGGAAGGATCAACTTTGTCGGCAATATCGAGGGCACCGGCGTGTTCGAGGGACAGGCAGACGTCGTCGTGACAGACGGCTTCACCGGCAACGTGCTCCTAAAGGGCGCCGAGGGCGTGATCAAGTACATGATGGGAGCGCTCAAGGGCGTGTTCTACAAGAGCGGAAAAAACAAGCTTGCCGCCGCCGTGCTGAAGAACGATCTCAAGGAAATGAAAAAGTCGCTGGATGTCAACGAGGTGGGCGGCACCGCGCTGGTCGGGATTTCCCGTCCGGTCATCAAGGCCCACGGCTCGTCCGACGCAGGCAGCTTCTTCGCGGCCATCCGCCAGGCGAAGGCCTTCGTCGAAGCGGACGTCGTCGAGGACATCAAAGCCAACATCGACTATATGAGGATCAGAACTGAAAGTGAAGCAAACGCTTGAGAGCCGCATCGGCTATCATTTCCGCCGCGGGGAACTGCTGGAGACAGCGCTGACCCACAGCTCCTGCGCCAACGAGCGGCATGCTCCCGGCACGGAGAGCTATGAGCGCCTGGAATTTCTGGGAGACTCCGTACTGGGCCTCGTCACGGCGGAATACCTTTTTGCGCAGACGCCGGCGCTGCCCGAAGGCAGAATGACGCGCCTGCGCGCGGAGCTCGTCTGCGAGAACAGCCTGCACCGGACGGCGCTTGCCCTCGGTCTGGGCGAGCATCTGCGGCTGGGCCGCGGCGAGGAGCTGACCGGCGGACGCGAGCGCGTGTCCATTCTCGCCGATGTGGTCGAGGCGATCATCGCCGCGATCTACCTCGACGGCGGTATGGATGAGGCGAAGAGATTTATCATGGCGCATGTACTCTCCGGTGCGGAGATCGGCGCAGAACACGCCGTCGCCGACTACAAAACCGCGCTGCAGGAGCTGGTACAGCGCAAGGGCGAGGTCGCCATCCGCTACGAACTCGTCGGCGAGTCCGGCCCCGACCACAACAAGACCTTTAGCTTTTCCGTGTCCGTTGACGGAGAGACCGTCGGCGAGGGCAGCGGGAGAACAAAGAAGGAAGCCGAGCAGATGGCCGCGCGCTGCGCGCTGGAAAGATTGGAAGCATGAGCGCGAGAGAGTGCGTCATCCCCGTTTTCGTGCCGCATCTGGGCTGCCCGCAGCGCTGCGTCTTCTGCGATCAGAAGCGCATCAGCGGCAGCGAACAGCCCGCCACGGCTGAGACAGTCAGACAAGCGATCAAAACAGCAGCCGCCTTGCCCCTCACCGGGGCAAAGCGGCAACTGGCGTTTTATGGGGGCAGCTTTACGGCCATCCCGGCTGCACGGCAGGAGGAACTGCTCGCCGCCGCAGCGGATGCGGTCAGCAGGGGAGAGCTTGACGGGATCCGTCTCTCCACGCGCCCCGATGCGATCGACGGCGACGTGCTCGCGCGCCTGCGCCGCTACGGCGTCGAAACAGTCGAACTCGGCGCCCAGTCGATGGACGACGAGGTGCTGCGCCTCTGCCGCAGAGGACATACGGCGCGGGACGTCGAAAACGCCGCCGCCGCGCTCAAGGCCGCGGGTTTTCGCCTGATCCTGCAGATGATGACCGGCCTGCCGGGCAGCGACGGGGAAAGGGACGCCGAGACCGCGCGGCGGCTCATCGCGCTTCAGCCCGACGGCGTGCGCATCTATCCGACGGTGATCGTGCGCGGCACGGAACTGTGGGAGATGTGGGAAAGGGGCGAATACCGCGAGCACACGGTGGAGGACGCTGTGCGCGTCTGTGCGCGGATCCTGCCGCTCTTCGAGGCGGCGGGCATCCCCGTGATCCGCCTCGGGCTCAATCCCACGGAGGAGCTTTCGGCAGGCGAGGCCGCGGGCGGGGCCTATCATCCTGCGCTCGGCGAGCTCGTCCGCAGCCGCGTGATGCTCGAAAAGGCGCGCGAGCTGCTCACGGAGATCGCGCCGGGAAGCCGCGTCACACTCGGCACGGCGGAGCGTACGCTCTCGCAGCTGATCGGGCAGAAGAGGGAAAACCTTCGCCGCCTGCGCGGCGAATTCAGGCTTGCGGAGATCAAAGTCGTCTCCGCGCCTGTAAATGAGGGAGAAATCGTCATTCTATCCGTTGAAAAAGACGGAAGAATATAATATAATTATTTAGTTAATACATTTTGGGCGAGGTACTTCACTTGTACTTAAAAGCACTTGAGATCCAGGGCTTCAAGTCCTTTCCGGACAAGACGCGCCTGAGCTTTGAAAAAGACATTACGGCCATCGTCGGCCCCAACGGCGCGGGCAAGTCCAACATTGCCGACGCCATCCTCTGGGTCATGGGCGAGCAGCGCACCAAGGCGCTGCGCGGCACAAAGATGGAGGACGTGATCTTCGGCGGCACCGAGCGGCGCAGCAAGCTCGGCTACGCCCAGGTCTCGCTCATCATCGACAACTCCGCCCATATCTTTGAGAGCGACTCATCCGAGGTCATGCTGACGCGCCGGTACTACCGAAGCGGCGAGAGCGAGTACTTCATCAACCGTGAGAGCGTCCGCCTCAAGGATATCCACAGCCTGCTGATGGACACCGGCCTGGGGCGCGACGGCTATTCGATCATCGGCCAGGGCCGTATCGCGGAGATCGTCTCGACCAAGAGTACCGACCGCCGTGAAGTCTTTGAAGAGGCCGCCGGCATTTCGCGCTACCGTTACCGCAAGGAGGAAGCCGAGCGCAAGCTCGAGCGCACGGAGGAAAATCTTACCCGTATCAACGACAAAATCGAGGAGCTGGAGCTGCAGGTCGGCCCGCTCAGGGAGCAGTCCGAAGTCGCCAAGCGCTATCTCGTCCTGCGCGACGAGCTCCGCGAGCGCGAGGTCTCCGTCTGGATGACCACGCTCGATCGGCTGCACGCGAACGCCGAAAACGTCAATATCGAGTACACGCAGGTCACGCAGAACCTGGAAAACGCCCGCGCGAGCCTGGAAGCCCTGTATGCTTCCTCGGGCAGCATCACCGAACGTATGCACCAGAAGGATGTGGAGAGCGAACAGGCGCGCGAGCGCCTCTCGGCCGAGGAGAGCACGCAGAGCGAATGCGAATCCGCCGCCGCCGTCATCCGTGCGAACATGGAAAGCACCCGCGCCGCCGCGGCGCGAATCGAAGAGGATCGCCAGCGCCAGGAGAGCCGCGCGCAGGAGCTGCGCGCCCAGATCGAAGAAAACGAAACACGCGTCGCCGCGATTGCCGCCCAGCTGAAGAAAGCCGAAGAGGGCGAGCGCGAGACGGTCAACGTTATCGAGGGCTGCCGCCTGAAGCTCCGCAGCCGCGAGAGCATCCTCAGCGACCTGACCGAGCGCGCCAACCGCCTCGAGGTCGAACTCAAAAGCGCCGAGAGCCGCATCGCGATGCTCGAGGAGATGGAGAAAAACTACGAGGGCTTCTCCGGCGCTGTACGCAGCGTCATGCGCGAGGCGGAGAGGGGAGGCCTCAAGGGCGTCCACGGTCCGGCGGCCAATCTCGTGCGGGCGGATAAGGAATGCGCCCTCGCCATCGAAACGGCCCTGGGAGCCGCCGCGCAGCATATCGTCGTCGACACGCAGGACGACGGCAAAAACGCCATCGAATATCTCAAACGCCGCGAGGCAGGCCGCGCGACCTTCCTGCCGCTGGACGCGATCCGAGGAACGGTTATGCGCGACGCGCCCGTGAACGACCCGGGCTTCGTCGGCGTGGCCATCGATCTGGTGAGCTTTGAGGAACGATACAGGAGCATTTTCGAAAACCTGCTCGGCCGCACCGTCGTGGCCGAGACAATGACCGACGCCGTGCGCATGGCGAGGGCGGCGGACAACCGCCTGCGGATCGTGACGCTCGATGGCCAGCTCATCAATCCCGGCGGTTCCATGACCGGCGGCAGCAGCGCGAAATCAAGCGGTATCCTCTCCCGCGCCAATGAGCTCGAGTCTCTTCGCCGCCGGCGCGAGGCCGCCGCAGAGAAGGCAAAGACGAGCGCCGCGGAACTCGAGCGGGCCAAGGCCAATCTTGCCAACGTTCGCTATCAGCTTGACGGCGCGCTCGAGCAGCAGGCCGAACAGCGCAGCGCGCGCTCCTCGCTTGAGGCCGAGAAGAGGACGACGGAAATGAGCGTCTCCCAGCTCGGCGCGCTCCTGCTTGCCATTACGGGCGAAGGGGAAGAGCGCCGCCGCGCCGCCGAGGAGAGCGAGCGTCAGATCGAGAGTCTGCGCGCGCAGCTCAAAGAAAAAGAAAGTACGCTCCGCGAGATCGCCAAACGGATCGATTCCGTCAAAGCCGAGATCGCCGAGATCACCGGCCGCCGACTCGAGCTTGAAGGCAGACGCAGCCGCGCCGAGAAAGAGGCGCAGGAGCGCAACGCCGAAATCATCGCGCTCGAGCGCCAGAGCGCGCGGATCGAGCAGAAAAAGCTTTCCGCCGACATGGAGGAGAAGCAGATCCTCGACCGGCTTTGGGACAACTACGAGCTCAGCCACACCGCCGCCGCGGCGCTGCGCCGCCCGGTGGAGTCGATGGCGAAGGAAAACCGCGCCATCACCGAGCTCAGGCGCGCCATCGCCGAGCTTGGCACGCCGAATCTCGGCGCGATCGAGGAATACAAGCGCGTCAGCGAACGCTATGAGTTCCTGAGCACCCAGCGCGACGACGTAGACAAAGCCAAACGCGAGCTGCAGGGCATCATCCGCGAGATTACCGGCGAGATGCGCGAGGTTTTCCTCACGCAATTCCGCATGATCGACGAGGCTTTTCAAACGACCTTCCGAGAGCTTTTCGGCGGAGGCAGGGCCTCGCTGGAGCTCGAGGATGAGAACGACGTGCTCGGATGCGGTATCGAGATCCACGTCCAGCCTCCCGGCAAGGCGATCACGACGATCAGTTTGCTCTCCGGCGGCGAGATGGCTTTCGTGGCGATCGCGCTCTACTTCGCGATCCTGAAGGTGCGGCCCACACCCTTCTGTGTGATGGACGAGATCGAAGCCGCTCTGGACGAGGCGAACGTCGGCCGATTTGCGGACTATCTGCGCCGCATGGCAAGCAGGACGCAGTTCCTGGTCATCACGCACCGCCGCGGCACGATGGAGGCCGCCGACATGCTCTACGGCGTGACGATGCAGGAAAAAGGCGTTTCCAGCGTGATCGAGCTTGATCTCGAGGGCGCGCAGAAAACAATTGACGAGGAATAAGATGGGACTGTTCGATAAACTCTTCACCGGGCTGAGCAAGACCCGGAACAATCTGGACGAGCTCGAGGAGCTCTTCCGCGACTACGCGCCGGACAGCGAGGACTTTTACGACGACCTCGAGGAACTGCTCGTGCTCTCCGATGTGGGCGTGCCGACGGCCGAGGCTGTCGTCAAAGGCATGCGCAAGCTGACCTGGGAGCGCCGCTTCCGCAAGGGATACGAGGCTCGCGAAGGGCTCATCGAACTGCTGAGCCGTATGCTCGCGGCCGGCGACGCCGCGCTGAAGCTGGAGACGAAGCCCTCCGTGATCCTGATGGTGGGCGTCAACGGCGTCGGCAAGACGACGACGATCGGCAAGCTCGCTTCCCAGCTCAAGGCTGAGGGCAAAAAAGTCCTGCTCTGCGCGGGCGACACCTTCCGCGCCGCAGCGGCCGAGCAGCTGGAGATCTGGGCGCAGCGCGCCGGAACGGACATTGTCCGCCACGAAGAGGGGAGCGATCCCGGCGCTGTCGTCTACGACGCGATCTGCGCGGCGAAAGCCCGCGGAAGCGACGTCATCATCATTGACACGGCCGGACGCCTGCACAACAAACAGAATCTGATGAACGAGCTGGGCAAGATCCGCCGAATTATTTCCCGCGAACTGCCCGAAAGCGATGTGGAGACCCTGATGGTGCTCGACGCGACGACGGGGCAGAACGGCCTGATCCAGGCCAGGCAATTTCTCGAGACAGCCTCTCTCACCGGCATCGTGCTCACAAAGCTCGACGGCACGGCCAAGGGCGGCATCGTCTTTGCTATCGCAAACGAGCTGGGCCTTCCGGTGAAATACGTCGGTGTAGGCGAGGGGATCGAAGATCTCATCCCCTTCGACGCCAAGAGCTTTGTAGAGGCTCTTTTCAAGTAAACGAAACACCCCTTCATTCAGCCGCAAGGGCTGACAGCTCCCCCGGAGGGGGAGCCCGTATAGAACAGGAGATTTAGAAATGGCAATCACAAGCAAACAGCGCGCATATCTGCGCGGCCTGGCCATGAACGAGGACACGATCATCCAGATCGGCAAGGGCGGCGTCACGGACAATCTGGTGATGTCCGTCGTCGACGCGCTCAAAGCGCGCGAGCTTGTCAAGGGCAAGGTGCTCGAGAGCGCGATGCTCACGGCTCGCGAGGCCTGCGACGAGCTCTGCGGGCGCTGCGGCGCCGAGGGCGTACAGGTCATCGGCACCAAATTCGTACTCTACAAGCGCAACGACAAAGCGCCGAAGATCGAACTGCCGAAGGACAGAAAGAAAACATGAAGATCGCCGTTTACGGGGGCAGCTTCAACCCGCCGCATCTGGGTCACGTCGAAGCGGCCAAAACGGTTGTGCGCGAACTCAGGCCCGACCGCTTTCTGATCGTCCCCGCCAACATCCCGCCCCACAAGGCTCTGGCCGAAGACAGCCCGACGGCCGAGCAGCGCATGGAGCTCTGCCGCCTGGCCTTCAAAGAGATCCCGGAGTGTGAGATCAGCGACATCGAATTGCGGCGCGAGGGAAAAAGCTATACCTTCGACACCGTGCAGGAACTGCGCGAGCGCTGTCCGGAAGATGAGATCTGCCTCGTCCTCGGGACGGATATGCTGGAGAGCTTTGAGGAATGGTATCACTTCCGCTTCCTGCTGGAGAACTGTACGCTCGCCGTGCTCGCCCGGGAAGAAGACGACGGCGAGAAGCTGCGCGCCGCCGCCGGAAAGCTGCGCGGCGAATACGGCGCGAAGATCCTCCTGCTGCGGCATGAGCCGCTGGAGGCCAGCTCTGAGCTCATCCGCGAACGGCTGCCGATGCGCGCCGGAGAGGATCTTCTCGGCGAGAGCGTTTACGCCGAAATCATCCGGCAGCGCTTTTACGGCGCCAAGCCGGAGCTGACATGGCTGCGTGATAAGGCGATGGACTTTTTGGACGAGTACCGCGTGGCGCATGTCGCCGGCTGTGAAAGCGAGGCGGTGAGCCTGGCCCGATTCTGGGGCGAGGACCCCGAGCTTGCCGCCGAGGCTGCGATCCTGCATGATATCACCAAACGCTGCGGCCGCGATCAACAGTTGCAGTTGTGCGAAAAGTATGGTATCATAATCGATAATTCCGAAAAGGAGAATTACCGTCTGCTGCACGCGAGGACCGGCGCCGCCATGGCGCACGAGCTTTTCGGCGCGGACGAGACGGTCTGCGAGGCGATCCGCTGGCATACCACCGGGAAGCCGGATATGACGCAGTTTGAAAAGATCCTGTATCTGGCAGACTATATCGAGCCCACACGCGATTTTGAGGGCGTGAAAGAGCTGCGGGAACTCGCCTATGAGGATCTCAACCGCGCGATGGCGCTGGGACTGAAGATGACGATCGACGTGATCCGCGGCGAAGGCCGCGAGGTCTATGTGGACACGCTCAACGCGTACGAGTGGTACAACGAGAAGGAGAAATGACAGATGCTGAGCCCCGCTCAAATCGCCGCCATCGCCTATGAGGCGCTTGACGACAAAAAAGCCAAGGACATCAAGGTCCTCAAGACCGACGGGCAGACCGTTCTGGCGGATTACTTCGTGATCTGCAACGGCAGCTCCGCGCCGCACATCAAGTCGCTTGTCGACGAGGTGGACCGCCGCCTCTCCGAGGCGGGCGAGCCGCTGCTTCGCCGCGAGGGCCTGCGCTCGGACATCTGGGTGCTGATGGACTTCGGCTGCGTGATCGTCCACGTCTTCACGGACGAAGCGCGCAAATTCTACAATCTGGAGCGTCTCTGGAGCGATTCGGAGACAGTTGACCCCTCATCCCTTCCGCGCCCCTGACTACAGGGGCAGCATGAGCAGCCCGTGCCTGAAACGGGTAAAACAATGAAAAGGGATTGATAGAGTATGAAATACGATTTTGCGGCCATTGAAAAGAAATGGCAGGACAGATGGGAGATCTCCAAGCCCTATGCCGCCGTGACGGGCAGCGACAAGCCCAAGTTTTACGGCCTCATCGAGTTCCCGTACCCCTCCGGAGCCGGCCTGCATGTGGGACATCCGCGCCCCTTCACGGCCATCGACATCGTCACGCGCAAAAAGAGGATGGAGGGCTACAATGTCCTCTTCCCGATCGGCTTTGACGCCTTCGGCCTGCCGACCGAGAACTATGCCATCAAGAACCACATCCACCCGGCCATCGTCACCAAGCAGAACATCGAGAACTTCACCCGTCAGCTCAAGATGCTGGGCTACGGCTTCGACTGGGACCGCGCCGTGGACACGACCGATCCGAATTACTACAAGTGGACGCAGTGGATCTTCCTGCAGATTTTCAAGCAGGGTCTGGCCTACAAGGCCACGATCCCCATCAACTGGTGCCCGAGCTGCAAGATCGGCCTTGCGAACGAAGAGGTCGTCGAGGGCGTGTGCGAGCGCTGCGGCTCGCCCGTCATCCGCAAGGAGAAGAGCCAGTGGATGCTGCGCATCACCAAGTACGCCGACAGGCTCATCGACGATCTGGACGACCTTGACTTCATCGAGCGCGTCAAGATCCAGCAGAAGAACTGGATCGGCCGCTCCACGGGCTGCGAGGTCATCTTCAGGACCAATACGCCCGACGAGGTCACGGTCTTCACGACCCGCGCGGACACGCTCTTCGGCGTGACCTACATGGTCATCTCGCCCGAGCATCCGCTGCTGGAGAAGTGGAAGGGACAGATCAAGAACTGGGACGAGGTGCAGGCCTACCGCGAGGCGGCCTCCCGCAAGTCCGACTTCGAGCGCGGCGAGCTGAACAAAGACAAGACCGGCGTGAAGCTCGAGGGCATCGAGGTCACGAACCCCGCCACCGGCGAGATCGTGCCGATGTTCGTCTCGGACTACGTGCTCATGGGCTACGGCACCGGCATCGTCATGGGCGTGCCGGGCCACGACCAGCGCGACTGGGAGTT
>JAFSJZ010000048.1 GCA_017449185.1 Oscillospiraceae bacterium | reverse complement strand
GCCTTACCCTAACGGAAATCGGTCAGATCGTGGAGCGATACATCCTTTCGACGGGCAATATTGCGGGTCTGTCGGTCGATCAATACGTCATCATGCCGAACCACATCCATCTGCTTCTCCAAATCGGCGAGACAGATGCGGCATCCGAAGGCGGGCCGCCGAGGGCGTCGGCCCCTACAGGTAAAAACGGGACGTCGAGGGCGTCGGCCCCTACGCTTTCCGATGCCGTCGGTGCGCTGAAGCGGCTCGTCAACCGCGAGGCCGGGAGAAACATCTGGCAGCGCGGATATTACGAGCATGTCATCCGAAATGAACATGATTACCGCGAGATTTGGGAATACATCGAAAACAATCCCGCGAAATGGGCGGAGGACCGCTATTATACGGAATAAAAAACAGCCCGCTCCGGTCCGGAGCGGGCTGTCGTGCGGTTATTCTCTTTGACTTACGCCTTGCGGACCTTGTCCATGTGGCGAACGAGGTCGAGCATCTTGTTGGAGAAGCCCCACTCGTTGTCGTACCAGGCGACGAGCTTGACGAAGTGATCGTTCAGCGCGATGCCGGCCTTGGCGTCGAAAATGGAGGTGTGCGCGTCGGTGCGGAAGTCGGAGGAGACGACCTCGTCGTCCACGTACTCGAGAACGCCCTTCATCGGGCCTTCGGAGGCGGCCTTCATGGCGGCGCAGATCTCGGCGTAGGTGGCGCCCTTCTCGAGACGGAAGGTCACGTCAACGACGGACACGTCCGGAGCGGGGATACGCATGGACATGCCGGTGAGCTTGCCGTTGAGCTCGGGGATGACCTTGCCGACGGCCTTGGCGGCGCCGGTGGAGGAGGGGATGATGTTGTTGTAGATCGAGCGCGCGCCGCGCAGATCCTTCTTCTTGGGGAAGCCGTCCACGATCGCCTGGGTGGCGGTGGAGGCGTGGACCGTGGTCATCAGGCCTTCGATGATGCCGAAGTTGTCGTTGACGACCTTGGTGATCGGCGCGAGGCAGTTGGTGGTGCAGGACGCGTTGGAGACGAACTGCATATCGGCGGTGTACTTGTCCAGGTTGACGCCGCAGACGAACATCGGGGTGTCGTCCTTCGCGGGGCCGGACATGACGACGACTTTGGCGCCGGCGTCGATGTGCGCCTGGGCCTTGGACTTCTCAAGATAAACGCCGGTGCACTCGAGCACGTACTCGACGCCCAGCTCGCCCCAGGGGATGAGGGCGGCGTCGCGGTAGGCCTTGTCGTCGAGGACCTTGACGACCTTGCCGTTGACGGTCAGGGTGTGCTCCTCGTCGTTGCCCACGACTTCGCCGTCGAAGCGGCCGTGGACGGAGTCATACTTTACGCAGTATGCGATGTGGGAAGCGGGATGGCCGGGGGCGTTGATGGCGACGACCTCGATGTCGTCAGACTTGATGGCGGCGCGGAACGCGAGGGAACCGATGCGGCCAAAACCGTTGATGCCGACTTTGATCATGAATTCTATCCTCCGTTTTTATAAAAATAACATATCGGGCTGTGTTGACACACAAACAGCAGGAAAGGCAAATTCTCCCTTACTGACTTTATAAATTGTATCATATACTATTGGCAAAAAGCAAGTTTTCATTCGCATGCGGACGCACAAAAATTGCCGAAATTGATGCCCGGATCGGCAAAAAAGAACCCCGGGTATTGTTTATTTTGTCGGCTTTTGTTAGAATAGCATTGAAATGGGATTTTCTGACAGAGAGTGGGTGGTCATATGCTTACGGTTTCCTCGAAGGTGCTCTCGCTTTCGAACGAAGCGGTCATGCTCGTGCGCGGCGGCAGGATCCTCTACGCCAACAGCCGCGCGGAAAAGCTCGTCGGCTCCGACTGTGTCGGCAGGACGCTGCGCGAGCTGTTTCCGCCCGAGATCGCCGAGGCGCAGGCGCGTCTCTTTGCCGCCGATACGACTTTTGGCGGGAAGCGACTGAGCGTGCGTACCTCGAAGCTTGAGGATATGCAGGCTTTCTTTCTGTCGGAGGGCGGTCTCTCCGCCGCGCCGGTGAACGACGCGCTGCTCTATTCCCTGCGCAGCGCGCTGATGAATCTGCGTCTGTCCGAAGAGCTCTGCCGTGCGCGCTGTGAAAAGCTTGGCGACGCGGAGCTGGCGGACGGTCTGCGCGCGATGCGCGCGGGCGTGTTCCGCATCTCTCGCCTGCTGGACAACGCCGCCGTCGTGCGCGGCGTCGCCTCGGACGATCTGAAGGCGACCCTGTCGGTGCTCGACCTCGCGGCGCTGTGCCGCTCGATCGTTGAGAGTGTGTCGCTTCTGCGCGGCGATATCCGCTTTGAGCTCTTTGCCGAGGGTGAAACCTGCCTGACGGGCGACCGCGTGCTGCTCGAGCAGATGATCTTCAACCTGATCTCCAACTGCCTCGTCCATGCTGAGGGCTTAAGCCGCGTCACGCTGCGTATCACGCCCACGCCTACGCATCTGATCCTGTCGGTCAGCGATGACGGCTGCGGGATCGGCGAGGAGGCGATGGGCGGCGTGTTCGAGCGCTATCGCGACGGCTTTGCGCTCGACGGCATGAGCCGCGGCGCGGGTCTGGGGCTGAGCGTCGTGCGCGGCGTCGCCCGTCTGCACGAGGGCACGCTGTTGATCGAGAGCCGCGCGGGAAGCGGCACCTCGGCGCGGGTATCGCTCTCACGGCACGTCGGCGGAGCCTCGCTCGGCGCGCCGCAGCCGGAGGGGCCCGCCGACGTCGGAACGCTGCTCGTCGGCCTGGCCGACTGTCTCCCGCCGGAATGCTTCGACGGAACTCTTTTGGATTGACAGGGAAACGGCCGCCGTGAAGCAGGACACGCCCCATGGAAATAAACAGACGGGAGGACGCGTTTGCGTCCTCCCGCCTTCCTTGATCGATCAATATTCGTAGCAGCCGCCGCCGATGAACTCGCGGATGAGGGAATCCTCCGGGACGAGGCTCTCGTCGATGTCGCCGAAGAGCTGCAGCGCGGGCAGCACGGCGCGCAGCTCCTCAAAGCGTTCGACGCCCTCCGGCACGGTCTGAAACAGGGCGGTGGCCGTGTGGTTGAACACCGGCAGCTCGTAGGGCAGAGAGGAGTCGAACTGGTAATCCGCCTTGTCCTTGAAGGGCGAGATATAGGCCTTCTCGCCGCGGCGGACGTTGGCCCACATGGCCATCGTCTCCGCCGCGGAGGAACCGCGGAAGTTGAAGTCACGCACGATGCGGCGCACGAGACGGAACCAGGTGCGTTTGAAGACCACCGTCCCGCCGAAAAGCACGTCGCTGCGCGCGGAGATATAGAGCTTGAAGGCCTCCGGATGGCGGTCGGTGATCATGTCGTTGAGGGCGTGAATGCCTTCGAAGATCACGATCTCATCCTTTTTCAGCTTGAGGGATTTGGACGGCTCGAAGGCGCGCATCCGGCGGGAGAACTCATACTTCGGGACGTAGATGCGTTCGCCGCGGGAGAGCTTGGTGAAATGCTCGTTCAGCAGCTCCATATCCAGACACAGCGGGCTTTCGAGGTCGTATTCGCCCTCCGGCGTGCGGGGGGTAGTCTCCGGGCTGACGGTGTTGAAGTAATCGTCCATGCCGACGTAGTGGCTGCGCACGCCGCGGCGCTCCAGCTCTTCGGAGAGCTTCATGGCTGTCGTCGTCTTGCCCGAGCCGGACGGACCGGACAGCAGCACGATGGGGCTGTATCTGATATTCTCCGCGATCTTCTCCGCCGCCGTTTCCACGCCGGCGCGGTAGTTCGCGTCTCCCTCCTCGATCAGACCGCGGGGGTCGGACACCGTTCGATAGTTGAGTTCGGAAAGGTCGTATGACATAGCTTAGTCCTCCAGTCCTTGATAAAACGCGGCGATCTTTTCCTTTTCGGCGCAGACGCCGTCGATGAGGGCGATGTATTCACTCGGGTATTTCGGCGCGATGAATCGCAGATTGCGCCCGCCGTCGCGCCGCACGAGCTTGGTCGAGCCGCCTCCGCCCATGGCGAGGATGCTGCAGAGCTCTTCCATCATGCAGATGTTGTAGAGGTTGACATGACCCTCGCGCGTCCAGCCGACGTTTTCAAAGCCGCCGGACATGAATTTCTGTCGGTAGAGGTAGTAGGGCTCATAGCCGGAGGCGCGCAGCTTCTCCTCCGCGAAGTCGAGCATCTGTCCCACCTCCCCTGCCCCGGGCAGCACGGCGCCTTCGGTGAGGATGCGCGAGCCCTTTTTCAGGCTGAGCGTGTGGACGGTGATGTTCTCCGGCGTAAGAGCAAGCACCTGCCGGAGCGTGGAGCAAAAGCCGTCAAGGTCATCGGCGGGCAGACCGGCAATCAGATCCATGTTCACGGCAAAGCCGCCGACGCTGCGCACCGTATCGAGCGCGCTGAGGATATCCGCAGCCGAGTGCTTTCTGCCGATGGCCTCGAGCACCGCGTCGGACATGGTCTGCGGATTGACGCTCACCCGGTCCACCCCGTGCGCGCGCAGCACCCGGAGCTTTTCTTCCGTGATCGTGTCGGGCCGTCCGGCCTCGACCGTGAACTCCCGCAGGGCGGAAAGATCGAAGCTCTCTTCCAGCTTTGTACACACGCACTCAAGCTGCGCGGCGGAAAGCGTCGTGGGCGTGCCGCCGCCGAAATAGAGGGCGACCGGCCTCAGCCCGAGGGCGCGCGCCTGCGCTCCCGTCGCCGCGATCTCCTTTTCCAGCGCGTCCAGAAACGGCGCGATGAGGCCCATGCTCTTCTCTACCGACTGGCTGACAAAACTGCAGTAGGCACAGCGGGTCGGGCAGAAAGGCACGCCGAGATAGAGGCAGACGTCCCTCTGTCCCAGCGAGTCCGCGGCCGCGAGGGTATGACGCGAGGCGTCGAGGCACAGCGCGGCGCGGCGCGGCGTGACGTCGTATTCCTCGCAAAAGCGCCGCATGGCCTCGTCCTCGCGCAGGCCCTGCCGCAGCAGCGGCGCGAAGAGCTTGCCGGGCCGCACGCCGGTGAGCGCGCCCCAGGCCGGGCGCTCGTGTCCGGCAGAGAGTGCGGCGCGGTACATCGCGTTTTTGATCAGGCGCTGCTCCGCGCGCTCGCGTGCGAGCGCATCGGTCGGCGTGCCTGTTTTCACGCGCGCCGCGCCGCGAAAGGTGCCGCCCCGGCGCAGAACGCAGACGGCCCTGGTATAGCACGCTCCACGGGAAAGGCGGATCTCCGCCCCCTCCCCCTCCGGCGGCCCGGCCGGATACTCCGGCCGCTCGTCCGGAAAGAGCGTGAGCAGCATCTGCTCGACCGCATAGCGGTAATCATGTCCCTCGAAGTACAGCTTCACGTTGTTTCTCCCGTGTGCCTCCGTCCCGGCAGGGTGTTTACAGACGGGAAACGGAGGGGAAAATCTTGCTTTTTTATTATATCAGACCATCCGGGAGATGACAACGGTTAAAATAATTGAAAAATCAAGGGATTTTAACAAAAAAAGATAGAAAAAAAAGCGGATTTTGCGAAAAAAACATTGGAAATTTTTCTGATAATAGTGTATGATTATACTGTAAGTAATACTGTGGGGGATTATTCGGATGTTTTCGGTCGGCGAAAAAATCATATACGGCGAAAACGGCGTCTGTACCGTGTCGGACATCGGCGCGCTTCCGATGGACCCATCCGGCGGCAAGGTGTATTATCACCTCAAGCCCCTGATCGGAAACGGGATGTATTTCACGCCCATCGATTCCGCCGCGTATATGCGGCCTGTCATGAGCAAGGATGAGGCCGAGGCCTTCATCGCCACCATTCCCGATATCGAGCCCGCGATCTGCAGCGACACGCGCTTCAACCATGTAGACGCTTTTTACAAGGAGCTGTTCAAGCTCCATTCCAACGAGGCGCTGGTCTCTGTGATCAAGGGCCTCCATTCCCGCATGTCCGAGCGTAAGACCAAGTCCAGCCGCGCCGAGGCAACCATGAAGCGCGCTAAGGACATCCTGCACGGCGAGCTCTCCGTCGCACTGGGCATCGAACTCGGCGATGTGGAAAATTATATCGCCCAACAGACCGCGGCGGAATAAGAAAGAAATTCAAGTCGATCAGGACAGCTTCTGTCCTGATTTTTTATTTCCCTTTTCAGTCGGAACGTGCTATATTGTTATGGAATGCATCGAGGAAAGGGGGCGCGTCCGTGGCCGTATTTCAAAGAAAAGATACCGACATGACCGAGGGCAGCATCCCCCGTCTTCTGATCGTCTTTGCCCTGCCGCTGATGATCGGCAACATCTTTCAGCAGCTGTACAACACGGTCGACTCGATCATCGTGGGCAACTTCGTCAGCCGGCAGGCTCTGGCCGCCGTGGGCTGCACGGGGCCGATCATCAACACGCTCATCGGCGTGTTCGGCGGGCTCGCTTCCGGCGCGGGCGTCGTGATCAGCCAGTACTACGGCGCGAAGGACCGCGAGAGGCTGCACAGCGCGGTGCAGACCACGATCGCGCTCACGCTGGTGATGTGCGCCGCCCTCACGGCGCTGGGCGTGGCGATGACGCCCTTCATGCTGCGCCTCATGGCCACGCCCGAGGACGTGATCGGCGAGGCCTCGACTTATCTGAGCCTGTATTTCTGGGGTATCTCGGGGATGCTCCTGTACAACATCGGCGCGGGCATCCTGCGCGCGGTGGGCGATTCGACGCATCCGCTGTATTTTCTGATCTTCTCCGCCACGACGAACACGATCCTGGACTATCTCTTCGTCAAGGTCTTCTCCTGGGGCATCGCCGGCGCGGCGATCGCGACCGTGGTCTCGCAGTTTCTCTCCGCACTGCTGGTTCTGCGCATGCTGATCGTCTCGCGCGCGGACTACCGGATCGACCTGCGCGCGATCGGCTTCGACCGCGCGATCCTGCGGCGCATCTGCGCCATCGGCGTGCCCTCCTCGCTGCAGATGGGCGTGACGGCGGTGTCGAACGTGTTCGTTCAGTCCTACATCAACCGCTTCGAGAGCTCCTGCATGGCGGGCTGGGCGGCCTACAACAAGCTCGACGCCTTCGCGTTCCTGCCGCTGCTCGGTTTTTCGATGGCCGTGACCACCTTTGTGGGGCAAAACTACGGCGCGGGCAAGCTCGACCGCGCGCGAAAGGGGCCGCTCTACGCGCTTGGCATCGGCACGGTCCTGATGATCGTGATCCTCACGCCGATGATGATCTTTGCCCCGTCGCTCGTAAAGCTGTTCAATCAGGAGGCAGAGGTCGTCGCCTTCGGTACGCTCTTTATCCGGCTGATCTCTCCGTTCTATCTGCTGTGCACGATCAACCAGGTCTATTCCGGCGCGCTGCGCGGCGTGGGCGACACGAAGGCCACGATGGTCATCATGCTCTTCTCCTTCGTCCTGTTCCGTCAGCTCTATCTCTTCACGGCTTACCGCCTCGGCGGCGGGATCGTGCCGATCGCGCTCGGCTATCCCTCCGGCTGGGTCATGTGCAGCGCGGTCATTCTGATCTATTATTACCGTTTTGCCCGGCAGCGGGCGATCCGCCGTGCGCAGAGCGAGGGCCTCGGCGTTTAGCGGTCTCTCCCTCCGATAACGAAAAAAGATGCTGTGTTCCACAGCATCTTTTTTTATTTGATCGATTCCTCGTAATAGTAATTCACCAGCAGATCCACGCAGGCGCCGTAGCTTTTCAGGCCGAGCTCCTGATCGTAGCTGTACAGAAAATTCTCATACACGGTGTTTGAGGCCGTCTGCACCGGGGTGTCGAAGCGCTGCCAGTAGTCCAGGCGTGCAAGCAGATCGCGCAGTACGTCCTCGCCGAGCGTGTCGTAGACCGTCTCCCAGGCCGCGCGGTCGGCCTTGTAGAGCGCGTTGCCGAGATGCGTGTAGGCCAGCAGGCAGGCGCTGTATACGTAGTCCGGATCTCCGTAGTTCAGGCACGCGAGCACGGCGGCGAAGTTGGCCTCCTGCTCCTTGGCGACGCCCCGCTGGTGGGACAGCTCGTGCGCGACCGTGGCGGCGAGATCGCACACGGGCATGTCCGTGTTGACGTTCGCCTCCGCCGTGAAGGGGAAGAAAAATCCCGAGAAATCGAGATAGCTCATCACGCGCGAGCAGAGAATGCCCTTGGCCGCGAGCGGCGGCCCGGCAAGGCAGGGAAGCTGCCGCTCCGTCTGTGCAAAGACCTCGGGCGACTGCGCGAGGATCTTTTCGCGGTCGGAGGCGCATACACCGTTTTCGTCCCGCGGCACCTGTGCGGCGTATTCGTTGGCCTTATCGGCGAAAAAGCGCGTGACGGACGCGAGCTGCTCGGCGCTCACCGCGCCGTCTTCCAGGCCGCTCTTTGCCGAGAAGTCGTCGGCATAATAGTACACGCCCCACATCAGGCAAAACAGCGCATAGACGGCCGTCACGGCGCCGAGAAGCGTGACGAGCGTGCGGTAGAGCCGCGCGGCTCTCTCCCCTTTCCGGATAAACAGTACAGTCTGAGATATTATGTAAACTGTTGTCGCAAGGACCGCCAGTGCGATCAGGAGCTCGGCCACGGAAAACGGGGCGTGGGCGTTGAGCCGCCCGAGCGCGCGGTGCAGCGGCCGCACTGCCCTTTCCGAGAGAAAGACCATCAGGTCGTGGTTTCCTCTCGTGAGCAGGTGCAGCGCGATCAGCCCCGCCGAGACGAGGAGCAGCACATGGCGCTTCGGGCAGCACTTGAAGATGGCGGCGAGGCCGTGTTTTTTTGTCACCGTCGTTTCCATACTCCGCATGATACGCCATTTTTCGCCCCGCCGCAAGCGGGAAATAATGGGGAGGGGAAATTGCCTTCCCCTCCCCTGTCGTTCTGTTTTTTTACTTCAGCGTCGCGTAGACGACGGCCTTGATCGTGTGCATGCGGTTTTCCGCCTCGCGGAACTGACGCGCGTGGCTGCCGAGGAAGACCTCGTCGGTGACCTCCATGGCGCTCAGACCGAATTTCTGGTAGATCTCCTCGCCCACGGTCGTCTCACGGTCGTGGAAAGCGGGCAGACAGTGCATGAAGATCGCCGTCGGCTTGGCCTTTTCCAGCAGAGCGCCGTTGACCTGATAGGGCAGCAGCAGCTCGATGCGCTTTGCCCACAGCTCGGCCGGCTCGCCCATCGACAGCCAGATATCGGTGTAAAGGATGTCGCAGTCCTTTGCGCCCTGGGCGGGGTCGGCCGTGAACTCGAGGATCGCGCCGGTCTCGCCGGCGATCTCGTGGCACTTTTCGATCAGCCATTCCGCAGGCATCAGCTCCGCCGGGCCGCAGGCGCAGTAGTGCAGCCCGAGCTTCGCGCACACGACCATCAGGGAGTTCGCGACGTTGTTGCGCGCGTCGCCGAAGAAGGTCAGCTTTCGGCCCTTGAGATCGCCGAACTCCTCGCGCGCGGTCAGGATGTCCGCAAGCATCTGCGTGGGGTGGAAATCGTCGGTCAGGCCGTTCCACACCGGAACGCCGGAGTACTTCGCCAGATCCTCGACCGTGGACTGCTTGAAGCCGCGGTATTCGATGCCGTCGTACATCCTGCCGAGCACCTTCGCCGTGTCGGCGATCGACTCCTTCTTCCCCATCTGCGAGGAGCCGGGGTCAAGGAAGGTGACGCCCATGCCGAGGTCGCGCGCGGCCACCTCGAAAGAGCAGCGCGTGCGGGTGGAGGTCTTCTCAAACAGCAGCACGATCTGCTTGTCGGTCAGCCACTTGTGCTCGATCCCGTTGTACTTCATGCGTTTGAACTCCGCCGCGAGATCCAGAAGATAATTGATTTCCTCGGGCGTGTAGTCCAGCAGGGTAAGAAAGCTTCTGCCTCTGATGTTCAGTCCCATGTCTGTGTGTTCCTCCGTTTATGATATGTCCGCCCGGATGAGCGGCATGGACATGCAGCGCGGGCCGCCGCGGCCGCGGGAGAGCTCCGCGGAGGGCATCTCCAGGATCTCGATCCCGTGGTCCCGCAGGATGGGGTTGGTCACGTCGTTGCGCTCGTACACGACGACCCTGCCCGGCGAGATCGCCAGGGTGTTCGAGCCGTCGTTCCACTGCTCGCGCGCCGCGGCGATCATGTCGCCGCCGCCGCAGTTGATCAGCTGGACGCGATCGGTATGCGTGTACTTTTCCAGAATGTGTTCCAGGCTGTCGTCAATGCGTTCGATCGAAAGCTCCGCGGGATCGGTTTTTCCCGGCGTGATCTCATAGACCGTCAGCGTGCCGAGGATGGCCGGATGGACGATGTATTTGTCGGTGTCGATCTGCGTAAAGACCGTGTCGAGGTGCATGAAGGCGCGGGTATGGGGAATGTCGAAGGCCAGCACCGTGCGCACCTCCGCCTCCGGATCGCTGAAGAGCCGCCGGGCCACGCCCTCGATGCCGTCGGGCGTGGTGCGCTCGGAGATGCCGACGGCGATCGTGTCCGCGCGCAGGTTGAGCACGTCGCCGCCCTCGATGCTTGCGAAGCTGTCCCGCTCGCAGTAGCGCGGCACGTCTGTATAGTCGGGGTGATGATTGAAAATATACTCGGCGTAGATCGTCTCGCGGCGGCGCGGCGGGAAGCGCATGCTGTTGAGGAAAATGCCGCTGCCGACCGAGGCGAAGGGATCGCGCGCGAAATAGAGGTTCGGCATCGGATCGACGATCAGGTCGTCCGCCGGAGCGATCCGATCCTGCAGCGAATAGGCGGAGGCGCCGCCCATCTCCTCGAGCGTGATGCCCTCCATGGTTTTTTCCACGAGCGCCTTGCCGGAGTAGTTCTCCAGCAGATAGTCGCAGAGCTTGTCCTGCCATTTGCCGGTGCGGATATTGCCCTCGGTCAGCCACTGGTACAGGAAGGGGCGGATGAGCTCGGGCTGCGCTTCCAGCACCTCCGTCATCAGATCCTCGAGATAGACGACCTCGACGCCGTTTTCTCTCAAGATGTCGGCAAAGGCGTCATGCTCGCGCTGGGCGACCTTCAGAAAGGGGATGTCGTCGAAGAGCAGCTCTCCCAGCCGCTTGGGCGTGAGCTTTAACAGCTCGCGTCCCGGGCGGTGGAGCAGCACCTTTTTCAGCGGCGCAATCTCGCTTTTGACGTGGATCGAATTCATATCGCTCTTCCCCCGCCTCTCACATGCTGTCCGGCGCGGAGACGCCGATCAGATTCAGCGCGTTCTTCAGCGTGATCATCGTCGCGGTCACGAGGCCGAGACGCTGGTTGGTCAGTTCCGGATCGTCGGGGTTGTTCACGCGCACGGCGTTGTAATAGGCGTGGAAGGTCTTGACCAGCGAGAGGATATAGTCCGTCATCTTGTTGGGCTTGCGCAGGGCCGCGTCGGCGGCGACCTCCGCGGGGAACTCGCTGATCTTCCGGAGCAGCAGCAGCTCGCGCTCGTCCGTCAGGCGGTCGTAGCGAGCGGCCTTTTCGAACTTCGCGATCTTGGGATTCGTCAGCACGGAATTCATGCGGGCATGGGCGTACTGGGCGTAATAGACCGGGTTGTCATTGTCGCGGCTGCGCGCGAGGCGCAGGTCGAGATCCATGTGCGTAGCCACGTCCTTGGAGACAAAGAACCAGCGCGCGGCGTCCACGCCGATGTCCTCGCACAGCTCGCGCAGGCTCAGCGCGTTGCCGGTGCGCTTGGACATCTTGACCTCCTTGCCGTCTTCGATCATGCGGACCATCTGGATGAGGTCGACCGCGAGGGTGTCCTCCGGATAGCCGAGGGCGCGGAGCGCGGCCTGCATGCGGACAACGTAGGAGTGATGATCCGCGCCCCAGAGGTCGACGAGCCGCGGATAACCGCGCTCGACCTTGTAGACGTGGTTGGCGACGTCCGGTGTGAGATAGGACAGCGTGCCGTCGCTCTTGCGCAGGACGCGGTCCTTGTCGTCGCCGTAGTCCGTCGAGCGGAACCACAGCGCGCCGTCCTGCTCGTAGGTCAGCCCCAGCTCTTCCATGCGTTTGAGGCAGGACTCGATGCGCGCACGGTCGTTCTCGTAGAAGAAGGTCTCGTGCATCCAGGAGTCGATCTTCACGCCGTAGGACAGCAGATCCTCCTCGATCACCTTCAGCTCCCGTTCCTTGCCCGTCTGCATGAAATAGGCCATGCGTTCGTCCTCGGGCGCGGAGAGCCATTTGTCCCCATCCTCGGCGGCGATCTCGTCGGCGATGGCGCGGATGTCCTCGGCGTGATAGCCGTCCTCGGGCATGGGGCAGTCCTCCGCGCGGCCGAAGTGCTCGAAATAGCGGGCGCTGATCGACTTGCCCAGCATCACGATCTGGTTGCCGGCGTCGTTGACGTAGTACTCGCGCAGTACCTCGTAGCCGCTCGCCTCCATGAGGCGGCAGATGCAGTCGCCCCAGGCGGCGTTGCGGGCGTGGCCGCAGTGCAGTCGTCCCGTCGGGTTGGCGGACACCCACTCGATCAGCCAGCGCTGCCCCCTGCCGCTGTCGTTTTTGCCGTAGTCGACGCCGAGCTCGATGACCGTGTTGATGAGGCTGCTGAGCGCGTCGGCCTTGAGCTTGAAGTTGATGAAGCCCGGCCGCGCGACGGTGACGCTCTCGGCTTCGGGCAGGATCTCGGCGAGCTTGTCGGCGAGCGGCGCGGCGATGTCCATGGGGCTGCGGCGCAGCGCGCGGGCGAGCTTCATCGCGACGTTCGTGGAATAGTCGCCGAAATCGGGATTCTGCGGCGTCTCCACGACGTAGAGGCCCTCCTCGGGCTCGATCTCCCACACGTCGCGGACGGCCTCGCGCACGGCTTCGTAGAATTTCGATTCAAAATCGCTCATGGTTTTTCTCCTTTGGGGAGTTCATTTATACCCTTTATAGAATAACACGTCAAGTGTTTTATTAACCTTTTCTCATGCGTAGGAATGCAGGCCAGGCAGCAGCTTGTTGACGCCGGCGAAGGTAAAGAGGAAGGCCGGGATCGCAAGGATCACGTACCAGCTCAGAAACAGGTCGCTGTACTGCCGCCGCAGGCGGATGTGGAGATACACCGCGTAGATGATCCAGGTAATGAGCGCCCAGACCTCCTTGGGGTCCCAGGTCCAGTAGGCCGACCAGGCGGCCTCGGCCCAGATCGCGCCGATGACGATCACCGCCGTGAGCAGCAGGAAGCCCAGCGCCACCAGGCGATAGCTGAGGTACTCGAGCTTTTTCATCTTCAGGCTGTCCGGGGCCTCGCCTTTCCGGTGCTGCAGCACATAGCGCAGGCTGACGCAGCCGGCCACCAGGAAGGCGGCGTAGGAGAAGACCGCGGCGCCGATATGGAAGTCGAACCAGAAGCTGCGCAGGGCGGGCATCAGCTCGCTGATCTCCATCTTCTGGCGGGAGGCATAGACCATCAGCAGCGTGACGGCGGCCATGCCCGCGGCGGCGATCCAGTCGGCGCTCAGGCGCGTGCGCGCCACGAGCAGCAGCAGCGACACGCCCAGCGCAAAGCCGCAGGAAAACTCAAACTGGCTCGAGAGCGGCAGACGCTGCGCGACAAGGCCGCGCCAGACGAAATAGCCCAGGTGCGTCAGCAGCGCGAGCACGAAGACCCACCAGGCCAGGTTTTTCCATTTGTCCCGTTTCACGGCCACGCCCGCAAGCTCGACGAGAAGCGCGGCGGCGTAGAGGCCGAGGGATATATAAAACAGCGTCGTCATCGTCATGTCTGCGCCTCCTTCTCCCCGGCCAGTCTGCCCCGCAGCTCCAGCCGCAGCTTTTCCGCACGCGGTCCGGCGACGGTATAGCCCTTCTCGTCCGCCTTGACCAGCACGGGCTGGAGATAGAAGCAGATAAACAGCCCGACGAGCATCAGCACAAAGGCCGCCTCAAGCAGCGAATTGGCCGCGCGGACGGGCAGGGTCTTGATGCGCAGGCCGGGATAATAGGGGTCGAGGAAGGTGAACTCCACGTCCCCGAGCGTGACGCTTTCGCCCGGGCGGTATTCCGCGGCATCCTCATAGACGCCGTCGCGCACGGTGCGCACCTGATAGAATACGAACTTTTCTTCGCTCCCGTCCGTGGGCGTCGCCTCATAGACGCCCAGAAATTCGATCAGATTCTTCTCGTCGATTGAAAGGACGCTGCCGCTGTCAAGAGAGGTAAAACGGTCTGTTCCGCCGGTGGAGAGGCTGCGCGCGGAGACGGCGCCTCCCGCCCCGTAGCTCCACTGAAAGACCTTGTACTTGCCGAAGGTCATCGGATAGTTCACGCGGATCTCCTGCGGGCCGGCGCTCCTCCCGTCGGGCAGCGTGATGCGGATCACGCTGGCATAATCGAGCTGCCCCTCCGCGTTGTACATGGAGAAGGAATCCACCGCGATCTGCGTCCCGTCCTCCAGCGTGAGCGTCTCGCCCGGCCAGCAGCTCCGGTCTGTCACCTGCGGCAGGTACAGTGCCATCGCGCCGAAAGCGATCGTCAGCAGGATCGAGAGATGGATCAGAAAGGTCCCCCAGCGGCCAAAGCCATTTTTGTGGAAGACAAAGCTCTGCCCGATCTTCTCCTCTTTGCAGCGGATCGAGGCCAGATAAAGCCGCAGCTTTTCCAGCCCTGCAGCGTCGAGCGCTTCGGCATTCGGGAGGGCGGCGGCTTTTTCGACCGCTCCCCTGCCCGAGCGCAGCGCGCGGCGCAGCATGGAGGCCGTGCATGCGAGCATGCTCAGGCTCAGCAGTGCGACAAGCAGGATGAAATACCAGCTGCGGAACACGTCGTAGAGCTGCGCGCGGTAGATAAGCGGATAGAGGCGCGGATAGTTCTGCGCGTAGTAGGCCAGTTCGTTGCCCTGAGGCAGCAGCGAACTCACGCCGCACAAAAGCGCGACGAGCGCAAGCAGGATATTGGCAAAACGCATCGAGCGAAGAAGACGCAGAATTTGTTTCATGGATTTCCCTTCACGAAGCCGCCCGCCCCGGAGGGCGGGCGGATGACTTGTCCGGGACGGCCCGGTGAATGGGAAGCGCGCGCTTACGCGGTCAGCTTCAGGATCAGGGTGATCGCCTGGGAGCAGAGGGATTCCGCCTTGTCAAGGCACTCGTAGGTCAGCGTCGGGTTGTGCGCGCCCTCGGCGTTCTCCACGAACACGAAGTCCCAGTAGAACTGGGCGTTGCGGGCGAGCATGCGGATCTGCGCGAGGTCGGCGTCGGTGTACTCGCCGCTCGCCACTGCGTTGGCCAGGAGCTCGGTGAGATACTCCAGCTGATAGCCGACGGCATAGGTGCGCTGCTCGACCGCCTGCTGCGTCTTCTGCACCTCTTCGACCAGGTTGTAGTGGCACTGCGAGCAGGTGTTTTCGATCAGCTCCTCGTTATCCAGGGGGCTGATGATGTTGTGGCTCATATACACAGTCCCGTCCTCGGCCGTGGCTTCGGGCATGTGGCAGTCGGCGCAGGTGAAATCATTGGCGTGCTGGCTGCCCTTGCCGAGGAAGGTCTCGAACTCGGGGTGCTGGACCTTGATCTGCTTGACGCCGGTGCGGGGATTCGTCCAGTCGGCGAACATCTCGCCGTTGGAGAAGTTTGCCCCGTCGTTGAAGTAGGCCAGCATCGTTGCGGGATCCATGCTCTCGAGGCTGTCGTGAGCGATCGTGGTCGCCTTGGTGTCGGGCGCAAAGTAGTACTCGTTGTGGCACTGGCCGCAGGCGAGATTCGCCGCCGCGACATTCTCGAAATCGTCGCCCAGCGCGTCGATCCAGTAGGTGTGGGTGATCGTGATCGTCGTCGGATCGTTTCCGTGGCAGTTGTAGCAGCTGATGCCCTCGACGACCTGGCCCTGGACGTCGGTCCAGGCGTACTTGTAGGCCTCGATGCCCTCCTCGTTGACCATGTTCGTGAAGTCGGGCGTCTTGCAGGTCCAGCAGTTGGCCATCGGATGGGGACGGCCGGTGGCCTCGATATCCTCGACGTCGTAGTAATGTCCGCGCGCCGCCTTGTAGTCGATGGCGAAGCCGTAGCCCTCGTAGAGGGTGCGGAGCATCGGGTAGATCTCGAGATAATCCTCGGCTTCGGAGCTCTCGGAGGTCATCAGCCAGGTGTTGTACTCGTTGGGGTACTGCGCGGCCCAGTCGGAAGCATGCAGCACCGTGACGCCGGAGTTGGTCTCGACCTTTTCGGCCAGTTTGACGGGCGCGGAGGCCGCCGCGGCGACTTCGGCCCCGCCGAAGCTGTCGGTCGAAAGACCGCCGCTCTCCATCGCGTTGAGCACCGCCGCCTTGATGCCGTCGGAGCTCAGGGTCGCGCCGGAGACGCTGTCGACCTCCAGGCTCTGCGCCTCGTAGATCGAGGCGGGGAGCTTTTCGACCGCGACGGTGCCGATGCCGTCGGTCTCGGTGTGGCTGACGACGTTGATCTGATAGATCTGGCTCTCGTCCGCGATGATCTCGACCGTGATGGGGCCGTTGCGTCCCTCGGCCGTGCCCGTCAGATGCTGGGCGCTGGCAGGGATATCCCCGGCGTTCGCGCCGACGGTGGCGGGCCGGCTCTTGACGATGCCGGTCACGATGCCGACGAGCAGCACGAACACGCCGCAGGCGATGCCGATGATGTCGGCAAGCCTTTTTTGTTTCAGTTTAGCGTTCATAATCCTCTCCTGCATTCATTCACGTTTTCTTGCAGCCGTGGATGCGTGCGCTTATCTCTTCGCGCAGACCTTCTTGGCCGCGCGGCGGCCGAAGGTCATCGTACGGCCGCAGGCGAGGCCGGTGAAGAGGTTCGGATAGGTCTGGGCAAAGAAGCCGCCGGTGCAGTCGCCCGTGGCGTAGAGGCCCTCGATGGGCGTGCCGTCCTCACGGATGACCTGCATGTCGGTGTTGATGCGGCAGCCGTTGAGCGTGGTCAGATGCCAGGCGCAGGTGCGGATGCCGTAGAAGGGCGGCGTGTCCACCGGCGTGAGACGGTGCTCGGGCTTGCCGTAATCCTCGTCCAGGCCTCTGGCGCAGAAGGTGTTGTAGCGCCAGACGGTCTCCTTGAAGGCGTCGACCGGGATGTTCAGCTTCTCGGCCAGCTCGTCGAGCGTGTCGGCCTTCTGCAGATAGCCCAGCGCAAGGTGGGAGTTCTCGCCTTCGGTCATCTGGCCCCAGACGTAATCGAAGGGCATGTTGCTCTCGGCTCCGTTCGGGAAGGCGAAGAGGCGGCAGCAGCCGACCTCGTCGAACTGCTCGGCGTATTTCTTGCAGTTGGAGTCGAAGATATCGCAGTAGGTGTGGTTGGGCTGCATGTACATCGAGTGCAGCATATGCTCGTAGGGGCCGGACTCGTTGCAGAAGCGCTTGCCATTGAGATTGACCTTCAGGAAGGGCTGCTCGCCGAACCAGTACCACTTGCCGTTGGTCTGGTAGCCGGCGGTCTCGTCGGGCTTGACGGAGCAGCGGTTGAACATCATGGAGGCGTGGGTCGGGTCGAGCTCGGCGCCCGCCCAGAGCATCGCCTTGATGCCGGAGCCGTCGTCGGTCGAGCCGATGGGAACGTTGGCTTTCATCTTCATGGTCTGGGGCTGGAGGGCCAGCATCATCTGTGTGTTGGTGGCGTAGCCGCCGGTGGCCATGATGACGCCCTTGGAGGCGTTGATGCGCAGATAGTGGCCGTCGGTCGCGTCCTGTGCGATGACGCCCGTGACCTTTCCGTCGGAGGTCTGCTCGAGCTTGATGAGAGAGGTCTGGAAGCGCCAGTCGACGTTGCCGGTCTTGTCGCAGAAGTCGCGGAAGGTCGAGGTGGTGGTGACGCCCTTCTCCGTGCCCTGCGCGGTCTTGTGGGGGCTGTGGCCGGTGGCATAGGCCTTGTAGAACTCGGGCTGGCCGATGCCGCCCTCCAGGCTCATGTACCAGTCGCCGGTGGACTCCATGAGGTCCGTCAGCCAGTCGACCAGCTCGCCGGAATTGTCGATCCAGACCTTGATGAGGTCGGAATCCACATAGCCGCCCGCGTAGCGCACAAGCTCATGCAGGGCCTCGTCCTTGTCGATCTCGAACTCGGGATACTCGGCGAAGCTCTCGAGCTGGAGTCTGGAGTTGATCGAGCCGATGTCCTCGCGGATGCCGGTCGGGGTCTCGCGCTTTTCGATCACAAGGACCTTCGCGCCTTCCTCGGCAGCGGTCATTGTGGCCATGATGCCGCCGGTGCCGCAGCCGACGACGAGCACCTCGGTGTCGAGGGTCTCGGTGATGTCGCCCTCGGAGATGGCCGGAGCCTCGCCCAGCCAGTCGGCGCTGGCGACGACGGTCTGCGCGACCGTGACGTCCTTGCCGCTGGCCTGGGAAATACAGTCGGCCACGGCTTTTTTGATCGCGTCGGAAGTGACGGTCGCGCCGGAGACGGCGTCGACATCGGGGCTTTGGGCGTCCAGAACGGCCTGCTCCATCGCGGGGCCGATCTTGCCGCCGATGTCCTTGGTTTCGCCGGAGACGTCGATCTTGCAGTCGGTGATGGCGGTCTCGCTGAAGGTCATCGTGACCTTGACGTCGCTGGCAATGCCTTTTGCGGCTGCGGAGTATGTACCGGGGGTGTAGATGGCCTCTGCGGCTGCCGCGGCGGCGACAGGCGCCTCCGTTGCGGCGGCGGGCGCGCTCGCGGTCGCGGCCTCGCCGCAGCCGCTCAGGACGCCCATCGTGGCCATCCCCACGGCACCCGCAGCCATGCCTTTGAGAAAGTCTCTGCGGGAAAGCTCTTTGTTTGCCATGGTGTGTCCTCCTATATTTTTATTTCCGAAAATAGAGTACCCTGTGTTAAACGCGCTCCCCTGCCGACGGCTATGCCGCGGCCTGCGCCTTTGCCCGTCCGACCGCGCGGCTGAGCAGGATGCTCAGCTCGTAGAGCGCCATCATCGGCAGGGCCAGCATGATCTGGGAGACCACGTCCGGCGGGGTGATGACGGCAGCCAGGAAGAAGATCACGACGATCATCACGCGCCGCCCCTTCACGAGCCAGGCCGGCTGAATGACGCCCAGCGCCGTCAGCAGCACGGAGACGACCGGCAGTTCGAACACGAGGCCGAAAATGATGAACACCGTCAGCAAAAAGCTGACGTACTGGTCGATGCTGATGGACGCCGCAACGTCCACGTCCGCGGTGAACTGAATCAGAAAGCGCAGCATGAAGGGCAGACTGATAAAGTACGCGAAGGCCGCGCCGAGCAGGAAACAGAGCGTTCCGGCAAAGAGCGCGCCGATCGTATAGCGCCGCTCCTTCGCTTTCAGCCCCGGGCTGCAGAAGGCGTAGGCCTCGTAGGCCAGCACGGGGAAGCAGAGCATCAGCGCCGCGACGAGGGCGACGTTGAGATAGACCAGCAGCAGCTCCTGCGGGGCGATGTACACGTAGACGTAGGCGTAGCGCGTGCCCATGTCGGTCAGCAGTGTGACGATGCGCGGGGCGAAGGCCAGACAGACGCCGAACACGACGAGCAGCAGCACGACGCACACCAGGATGCGGCGGCGCAGCTCCCGCAGGTGGCCGGAGAGCGTCATGCTCCCGTCCGGATTGGGGGAAGCGGCGTCAGCTTTCGTCTTCATCGGCAGCCTCGGCCTCCTTTACGGCCTTGGCCTTTTGCGGCTTCTGTTCCTTGTCCTCTTCCGGCGCGTCGCCGGAGACGACCTCTTCCATGCCGTCCTTGAAGCTTTTCACGCTCTTGCCGAACATCTTCGTCAGCTTGGGGATCTGCGTGGGTCCGAAAATGATGATGACGACGATCAGGATGATGATAAGCTCCTGTGTTCCGATTCTCATACTGTTTTTCCTCCGCTCCGTTTATTTGGCTTTCCCGAGATCTCTGAGGTCTTTTTCAACGCTCTTCACGTCGTCCTTCAAGCCCTTTTCCAGCTCTTCGATCGGCTCTATCGCATCCTTCAGGGGCTTCTGCGCCTCCTCGAGCGGATCGATCACGCTCTCGCGGATCTCCTGCGTCACGTCCTGAGAGGCCTTGCGGAATTCCCGCATGGCGGCGCCGAATTTCCTGGCATACTGCGGCAGCTTGTCCGGCCCGATCACGAGCAGGGCCACGATGAACACGACGATAAGTTCCAGCGCGCCGATCTTCATTGCGTTTTCTTCCTCCGGAATCAGATAAAAAAGCCATGAAACAGATATAAACGTACACAATTATCATACAGGAACAAGGGAAATCTGTCAACGGAAACGCGGCAGATTGGAGAATCTTCCAAGAAATAATGCGCCATTCTGCGCACTATGCCGAAGGCTCGGCTTTTTCCGCCCCGGGACGGCGCATTTTCCGCTTGTATGCCGTGCGGCGCTGTGCTAAAATGTTGATATCGAGCATTCGGTTTGTATTTTTGTAATACTATTCACTGATAAAAAGCTTCATTAGATTTCCAAGCAAAAAAGGCGTCAGGCAAGGCGCTTTCCGCAGAGCATAATGGAAATATATGGTCAAGGGAAGCAACGCAGCATGGCGGCGTTTTTGCCGGAAAGATTTAAAGAGTTTTATCAGTGGATAGTATAAAGCAGAAAGGAGCGCGCGTTTCTATGGTGATCCCGACCGTCCATTTCCGCAGCGAATACAGCGAGATTCCCCTGCGCATCGCCAAGGGGCATTTTGCCACGAGCCACAGCCATATCAACTACTTCGTCGACATGACCTTCACCAAGCACCGCCTCGCCGAGGCGCGGCAGGCCGCCCGCGAGCTGGCGATCAAGTACCAGAGCTCCGAGGTCGTGGATACGATCCTCTGCCTTGACGGGACGGAGGTGCTCGGCGCATGCCTCGCCGATGAGCTGATCGAGCAGGGCATCCGCAATGAGAACGAGCACAACACCCTCTATGTCGTCACGCCGGAGATTACCACCGGCAACATGCAGATCTTCCGCGAGAACATCGCCCATCTGATCCGGGGCCGTCATATCCTGGTGCTGGCCGCCTCGGTCACGACCGGCGGCGCCGTGCTGGAGGCCATTGAGGCCGTGCGCTATTACGGCGGCATCCCCGTCGGTATCTGCAGCATCTTCTCCTGCCTGGACAAGTGCGGCGAATTTCCGGTCACGACGATCTTCCACGCCAAAGTGCTGGAGGATTACAGCTCCGTTCCCGCCTCCCAGTGCCCGCTGTGCAAGGCCGGCGTCAAGCTCGATGCGCTGGTCAACAGTTACGGTATCTCGAGCTTCAAGTAAATACAACGCAAAAAGACGCTCGCACCCCCGGCAGGGGTGCGAGCGTCTTTTTGTCTTTGCTTACTGCTCCGCGAAAAAGTCGCGCTTGTTGAAGGCCGCGGTCAGGAAGCGCCAGGCGGCCTTGCCGCTCGTCAGCCATTCGATGTGGGCGTTGTTCTTCGTGTTCTCCAGCATGCCTTTTACCAGATGCGCGGCCACGACGTCCGGGTAGTCGCCCAGAATGTTGTAGACCTTCTTCGTCTTCTCCGGCAGGGCAATGCTCTCCTTTCCGCCGAGAGCCTTCACGGTAAAGTCGGTGATCATGATGCCCGGCGAGAGCCGCCCGGCCTTCACGCGGCTGCCGCGTTCTTCCAGTTCCTTGGCCAGAGCCTGGGTAAAGTGCGTCACGGCGCGCTTGCTGGTGCCGTACATGTTCAGGCCCAGCATCATCGCGTCGTTGCTGCCGTAGCCTTCGAGGTTGTAGACGAAACCGCCCTCTGTCTGGGACTCCATGCGCTGTATGGCCAGACGGCTGCCCAGCACGGCGCCGCGCAGGTCGATGTCGAGGATCGCGTCGATCTCCTGCTCGCTCAGTTCCCAGATCGGCTTCATGGGCTGGTTGACGCCGGCGTTGTTGATCCAGATCTCGGCCGTGCCGAATGTTTCGAAGGCAAAGTCCGCCAGCGCCTGCAGCTCGTTTGCGTCCGCGACGCTGCCGCGGCAGCCTTCCACCGCGCCCGCGCCGGGCAGCGCGCGCAGCGTTTCCACCGCCTGAGCGAGCCGCGCCTCGCTCACGCCGTTGATAACCAGATTCCATCCCGCCGCACGGAAGCGCTTGGCCATCTCAAAGCCCAGTCCGCGCGTGCTGCCTGTGATCACCGCTGTTTTCATGAGACGCTCTCCTGTATCGTCGTTCTTTCGGTCATTGAGCTGCTGTAATGCTGAAGACAGTATACCATACGCCGCTGCCGGAAACAACAGCATCATGTATACAGCTTCGGATACCTCTTTTTATCGAAGGCCTTGAGAAGGAGCGTCAGCGCGGCGGAGAAGAGCGTCACCGTAAGGATGAGCGCCCAGGTTGCGGAGGAGCCGGCGCGGTCGTACAGCTGCCCGACGACCAGGTCGATCCCGCCCGTCACGAACGTGTAAACGACGCTCATGAAGCCGTTGATCCGGCCGCGGTGACTCGCGGGGATGCGGGTCGAGACATAGGGCCCCGACGAAAGCACGTCGAAGATCTCTCCCCAGGTGAAGATCAGCATGGCGAGATAGTAGCCCGGGATAAAGCCCAACAGCAGGAGGAAGACCATGTATCCCGCGAAAACGAGCAGTCTGCCCGCGAGCATCTTGCCGGTATCGCGCACCCTTGCAAAGAGCCGGGTAATAAGGGGCGTACAGATGACGACCGTGATGCAGTTGAGACTGGAGACCGTGCCGAAGATGACGGCGCCCGCGTCGCCGTGGACGGCGGCCATGTCGAGCGGCATGATAAAGTTGTATTGTCCGTAGGCCGCGGAATAGAAAGTTCCGCAGAGAAGATAGAGCAGGATGAGCGGGTTCTCCCTGAGGATGGCGAAAACGCTCGCTCCGTCCTTTTTCTCCTGGTAAGTCGCCTCCTCGCCGGTATCCTCGACGGGCGTGACGTCCTTGACGAGAACGGCGATGAGGACGGTCGAGACCGCGATGGAAAAGCCGCTGATGAGAAAGCTCAGCCACAGATAGTCCTTGAAGAGGAGCCCCGCGATGGTCGGCGAGAGGACAAGCCCGAGGTTGCCCCCGAGGTACTCGAGCGAATAGGCGCGCTCCCGGTCCTTTGTCGTCGACAGATCGGCAAACAGGGTGTCGTATGAGGGGTATTCCACGCTCTGGAAAATGCCTCCGACGATAAAGAGGATGATCGTGCCGATCCCGAGCGGGATCGCCGCGCTGATGAAGAAGCAGAGGATGCTGACGCAGTCGCAGCATACGATCAGCCATTTTTTGTTCAGACGGTCGGCCAGCCTGCCGCCGATGATGTTGGCCGGCAGCATGATCAGGCTGGAGCCGACAAAATAATAGGATATCTGCGCAGCCGAGAGGCCGAGCTTCTGGCTGAGTATCATGGTCATGACGGGCCAGATCATGCTGCCGAGATTCGTGACCATCCTGCCGAAGCAGAGGATGTAGATCTCGCGCCGCAGCCCGCGGTATTGATTGAAGAGTGTCATGGTGTTTCCTCGCTGAAGGGTTTTCCTTTATACTGATTCGTTGTTCGTTCTTTTCTAAACATGTTTTTCTGACCCCGGTCGGGCCGACAGGGTGACAGGCCCGCGTAAAAAAGCAAAAAACCGTGACATCCGGTCACGGTTTGACAGAAGACATAAAAATACCGTGACGGCAACGCCACGGTCCAGTCGTCAGATCATCGTCGCTTCAGGACTGACAGGCATGAACCGAGGTCATCATATAAAATTCGAATGCGTTTTTTCTGTTGTTATTGCGCATGTATGATCACCTCTCTTTCTTTGGAATTAGCAGGGAAAATATAACAGATAGGCAGGAGAAAGTCAAGCGTCTGCCGCTTGAAAAGCAAAAAACGCGTACCGACCGGTTTATGGTCAGGGGGCAAAACGAAAAGCTCTGCAAGAAGTGCCAAAAAGCCCGACCCATTTTGCTCGTGCGGATTAGGGAGCATTTAACTCGTTAAGAAAAGCGGCATAGCTTACAGAAATATAGGCTATGCTCCTTTTGGCTTCGTTGTTGCTTCAGCTCAACAATAACCGATTTCGCATCTTCCTGCACTTTCTTTTTGGGGAGCATGTGTCCAAGATGTATTGTAGTCATACACGGTCTTTCCATGGCAACTATTGATTTCTCATTGACATCCGCATCAAAAAATGCAAAAATATATAACATAGTTATTCAATTGATGTGTCTCAATAAACGAAGCGCTCAGGCGAGAAGACCGTTTCGGCCACGGAAAAGAAGGAGGAAAAATGCGTTTGCGTAAAATAACAGCGCTGCTGTTGGCGTTATTGGCGTTATACTTGCTGATTCTTCCGACTCCCATCGACGCGGCAAGCGACTCCATCACGATCTCCCGCCAGCCGGCTGCGCAAACAAGCGTTTTTGCAGGCAACATCGCGCAGTTTTCAGTTACCGCAAACGGAAGCGGAACGCTGACCTATCAATGGGAGTCAAGCCCCGGCGGCGAAGTCTGGGCCAGTATTACCAGGGCAACCAGCGCAAAAACATCCAATTTGCGGCTCACGGCAAGCGAAAGCATGAATGGCATGAAGTTCCGCTGCAGGATATCGGACAGCAAAGGGAACACGATGACCAGCAGCGCGTCAACGCTGACGGTTTTGTCCGACACGACCGGTACGGGCCCCAGCATCACCGTGCATCCGAAAACACACAGCGGTTATGAATCCTGCCAAACAAGTTTCACAGTCAGTGCCACGGGCTCGAATCTGCGCTATCAGTGGCAGGTCAGCAGCAACGGCGAAAGCTGGAGCAATTTAACAAACGCCAGCAGCGCGGCGACGTCTCATCTGGTCATCAAAGCCCGTGATACGATGAACGACTATCAGTTCCGCTGTATCGTAACGAGTCAGAACGGCTCATCCATCTCAAATCCAGCTACGCTCACGGTGCTGCCGAATATTACGAGACAGCCAGATAGTATAAACACGTTTTTTCCCGGAGGAGGAACCCTGGAATTCAGGGTCAAGGCATCGGGAACAGGCCTGACCTATCAATGGATCTTCAGCAAGGACGGCGGCTCCACCTGGTATAAGCTTTCAGGCCCCACATCGGCAACGATGAGCCAACTGATCATTCATGCAACGGCGGATATGAACCATTGGATGCTTCGGTGTTTGATCACAAATGCCTACGGGAAAAAACTCGCAAGTCAGACGGCAACGATAACTTTCTTTTCCGCCATTTTGGTTCAGCCTGAGAGCGTTGCTGTTGCAGAAGGCGAAAACGCAGTTTTCAATATAACTGCACGAGGTGCTGACACAATACAGTGGCAGTACAGATCCCCCGGAACATCTGACTGGAGCAATATCCCCGACACCATATTGGTCACAAGCGGAAGCAATTGGACTAAGTGCACCATATTGGCCGAAAGCCGCCTCAACGGCTATGAATTCCGTTGCGTCATCATGGGCCTGGACGGAAAAGAACTAATCTCTGATACAGCGATGCTTACGGTACAGTAATCCGTGTAAAAATGCCTTCTTGAAAAGGGCATGATTTTGAGAGCGAGTTGAATTAAAGTTGAATTTTTGAGCAAGCGCGAAAAAAGAAAACGCCTAAAAAATACCAAGAACCACCGATTTTTGATAAAAACGGTGGTTCTTCTTGGCACGCCTTAAGGGATTCGAACCCCTGCTTCGCATGTCGCTTTGCGACACGCTGCGCAGCTTTTATCCGCTTCGCTCAAAAAACGCTCCGCGTTTTGAGGTCAGGGGTTCGAATTCGCAGGTCGGATGCAAAACACGGGGCACCCGGATGGGTGTCCCGTGTTTTGGCACGCCTTAAGGGATTCGAACCCCTGACCTTCTGGTCCGTAGCCAGACGCTCTATCCAGCTGAGCTAAAGGCGCATGTCGGATGTATCATCGACAGCTTGCATATATTAGCACAGCTTGGATAGAATTGCAAGAGTTTTTTCTCGCTTTGGGCGAAAACTTTTACCAGCCCATGTTTTTCGAAACGGAATCCGCCATGTCACCGATCACACGGGCGACGGCGCTCTTGACGTCCTTCCTTCGCGGGCGCATCAGCAGCGTCGAGACCACGCCGACGGCCAGCCCCACGCCCATGCCCAGATAGAGCTCGCTGTTCATTTTGTCGTTATTCATGTTCTTCTCCCCTTCTCCGCGCTGCATACGCGGCGTTTTTCATTTCTTATTATGCGCAGAGAAAGGCGTTCCATCCGCTTTTTGTGTTTCGTAACAGATTGTCCATTGATAGCAGCAGGGCGATTGTGCTATTATATCATTAGGAAAAAATCGGTTTCTCTACGGGAGGCGAAGACTATGAGCGTAAAGATCCTGGCCGTGGGCGACGTGTGCGGCGAGCCCGGGCTGTCCTTCCTGAACAACAAGCTGCGGGACTACCGCAAGGAGATGGGCATCAGCTTTGTCGTCGTCAACGGCGAGAACGCCAACGTCGTCGGCATCACGCCCAAGCAGGCCGACCTGATCCTGCACGCCGGCGCGGATGTCGTGACGCTGGGCAATCACACCTGGACGCGGACGGAGCTGCGCCCCTATCTGGAGGAGCGCCGCCGCATCCTGCGCCCGGCCAACTTTGCGCCGCAATGCCCCGGCAAGGGCATCGAGGTCTATTCGACCGATTTCGGCGACGTGTGCGTGCTCAATCTGATGGGCCGCTTCACGCTGGACGTCAACACCGACAACCCCTTCGTGATCGCCGACGGCTTCATGGAGGAGATCAAGGAGAAGATCATTCTGGTGGACTTCCACGCCGAGGGCACCAGCGAAAAGCGCGCGATGGGTTTCCTTCTCGACGGCCGCGCCAGCGCGGTATGGGGCACGCACACGCATGTGCAGACCTCCGACGCGCAGGTGCTGCCCGGCGGCACGGGCTACATCACCGACCTCGGCATGACCGGGGCGGCGAACTCGGTGCTCGGCATCGACCCCGAGCAGAGCATCGGCAAGTTCATGGGCGATCCCCCGCGACGCTATGAGAGCGCAAAGGGGCCCGTCAAGCTGGAGGGCTGCCTGTTTGAGATCGATCCCGAGACCGGCCGCTGCCTCTCCGCGGAGGGGGTGAGGCTGACGTGAACAGGCTGCGTATCCTGCACACGGCCGATCTGCACATGGACTCGCCCTTCGAGGGACTCGGGGCCGCGAAGGCCACGGTCCGTCGGCGCGAACAGCGTGATCTGCTCGGCCGTATCGCCCTGCTCGCGGCGGAGGAGAAGGTCGACCTCGTGCTTTTCTCCGGCGATCTGCTCGACAGCGACAACACCTTTTACGAGACGGGCGAGGAGCTTATCCGCGCGCTGCGGCAGATCCGCGTGCCGGTCTTTATCGCGCCGGGCAACCACGATTATTACTCCGAACGCTCACCTTACGCGCGGCTGAAGCTGCCGGAGAACATCCACATCTTTTCCGAAAATGAGATACGCTGCGTCGATCTTGCCGCGCTCGGCATGCGCGTGTACGGCGCCGCCTTTACTGAGCGGCAGAGCGCTCCTCTGCTGCAGGGCTTTCACGCCGAGCGGACGGAGGGCGTGTACAACATCCTCTGCCTGCACGGCGAGGTGGGCGTGCGCGACTCGCTCTACGACCCGATCAGCGAAGAGGATCTCTCCGGAAGCGGGCTCGACTACGCCGCGCTCGGCCACGTGCACAAGACGGGCGGTCTGCTCCGCGCCGGGAAGACCTGGTATTCCTGGCCGGGCTGTCCCGAGGGACGCGGCTTTGACGAGACGGGAGATAAGACCGTCAACCTCATCGAGCTCGACGGCGAGGAATGCACGCTGCGCACCGTGTCGGTTGCCTCGCGCCGCTACGAGGTAATGGAGGCGGATGTCTCCGGCGTCGAACCGCTGCTGGCCATCCACACCATGCTGCCGGACGAGACCGTGCGGGACATCTACCGCATCGTCCTCACGGGCGAGACGGATGTGCCGCCCGATCTGGGACGGCTGCGCGAAAATTTAAGCGAGTTTTTCTTCGAGCTGCAGCTGCGCGACGAGACGCGCCTGCGCCAGAGCGTGTGGGAGCGCTCAGGCGACGATTCGCTGCGCGGGCTGTTTCTGCTGAAGCTGCGCGAGCGCTATGACGCCGCGTCGAGCGAGGCCGAGCGCCTGCACATCGAGCAGGCCGCGCGCTGGGGTCTCGCCGCGATCGACAACCGGGAGGAGGTGGTCCGGCATGACGATCAATAAGCTGACGGCCTCCTTCGGCAAGCTCGAGAACGAAACACTGAGCTTCCATGACGGGTTGAACGTGATCCACGCCCCGAACGAGAGCGGCAAGTCCACCTGGTGCGCCTTCATCCGCGCGATGCTCTATGGCGTCGACTCCGGCGAACGGGCGCGCGGGAGCTTTCTGCCGGACAAGCAGCGCTATGCCCCCTGGTCCGGCGCCCCGATGGAGGGGCAGATGGACCTCACGGTCGACCGCTGCAACATCACGCTGACGCGCACCACCCGCATGAAGAGCGCTCCGATGCGCGAATTCACCGCCACCTACACCGGCACAAACGTGCGCGTGGAGGGCATGACCGGCACAAACGCGGGCGAACAGCTCACGGGCGTTACGCGCGACGTATTCCGCCGCAGCGCCTTTATCGAGCAGGGCTCCGTCGCCGTGTCTGGCAGTCCGGACCTGGAGAGGCGCATCAACGCCATCGTCTCCACCGGCGAGGAGGAGACCTCCTATACCGAGGCCGACGCACGGCTGCGCGCCTGGCTGCGCAAGCGGCGCTACAACCGCCGCGGCATGCTGCCGGATATCGAGAGCCGGATCGAAGAGTCCCGCCGCCTTCTCGAGGACATGGACGGCTCGGCGGAGAACATCGACGCGCTCGAGCAGCGTCTCGAGAAGACGAAGGCCGACTGCGCCCGTCTTGAGGACGCGGTGACCGAGAGCCGCAAACTCCAGCGCAGGGAATCGCTTGAAACGCTCAACCGCGGGCGGACCGCGCTGGCCGAGGCAAGCGCCGAACACGACGCCGCGATGGAGCGTCTCTCCGAGTGCCGCAGCGAGCTGCGGCAGGGCGCTTTCGGCGGCGCCGATCTCGGCGCGGTCGAGGAAAAGGCCGGAAAAGACCTCACGCGCATGGCCGAGCTCAAAGCGGTGTATAAGAAAAAGATCTCGCCGCTGCCGCTGCTCCTTATGTTTCTGCTGACCGCCGTGGGCGTGACGCTCTATACGGTTTACGATGCGCTGGTGTGGATCATCGCCGCGGGCGTCTTTCTCGTCGGCGCGGTCGTGTTCCTCACGCTCTATCTCAAGGCGCGCCGGGCCGCGGACGAAGCGCGGGAGCAGCGCGGAAAGATCCTCAGAAGCTACGGCGTCTCGCATGCCTCCGAGCTCTCCGCCGCGCTGGAGGACTATCGCAAGCGCTTCTCAGCCGTCGCCTCCGCCGAGGACAACGAACGCAGAACGCGCGAGAACTATGAGCAGGCACGGCGCCGGCAGGAGAAGCTGGAGGAGACGGCCCTGGCCGATCTCGATTTTGTTGCCGGCAGCTCTCCTGCCGCACGACTCGGACGCGAGCTGAATTCCCGCCGTGCCGAGGCCGAGCGCCTCTCCGCGCAGATCGCGACGCTCAAGGGCCGCCTCTCGGCCATGGGCGACACGATGGTGCTGCGCAGCGAGCTGGGCACGATGGAGACCGAACGCGCGCAGCTCGAGCAGGAATATGAGGACATCTCTCTCGCCGCCGAGACGCTGCGCAGCGCCGATGAGGAGCTGCAGAGCCGCTTTTCGCCCGAGCTGGGACGCGTGGCGGCGGAGTATATGTCGCGCGTGACCGGCGGGCGCTACTCCCAGGTGCTCATCAACCGCGACTTCTCAGCCATGACACGCACGGATGCGGACGCGGTGGCACACGACAGCAGCTATCTCAGCGCCGGAACGATGGATCTGCTCTATCTCGCGGTGCGCCTTGCGGTCTGCCGCTTGGCGCTGCCGGAGGGCGAGCCCTGCCCGCTCATCATCGACGACGCGCTGGTCAATCTCGACGAGACGCGCCTCAAGCAGGCGATGGAGCTTCTCTCCGAGATCGCCAAGGAGCGTCAGGTCATCCTCTTTACCTGCCGCAAGGCCGACTAGTGTCTGGTATCTAGTATCTAGTGTCTGGTAAAAGGGACTGCTGCGATTTCGCAGCAGTCCCTTTTTGCAAATCTTCGTCCTCGGGTGCTGGAAACCAGAATCTAGAAACTAGAAACTATCTTCCCCCAGAGTTCGAGCAGCCGGAAGCGATAAGCGGTCGTGCCGTCGGACGAGAGGATCTCAAATGTCTTCTCTCCGACCGCCTCTTCCAGTTCTTCCGTGCTCTCGAGGCTCATGCACAGCGGCGGGAACACGACGCACCACCAGTTATGCCCCGCCCCTTCGCCGAGAATCACGCGCAGCGAATCATACTCTCCGACGGGCAGGCTGAGCGCGCCGTAAGTCCGCGTGGGATAGCTCTCCCGCGTCAGTGTGACCGTGACGGGCCTTCCTTCTGCGGCGGACGCGGCGGCGCGGCGGATCCCGCCGAGCGAATCGGCGAGGATCTCTTTTGTCTCCGCCTTGCTCTCCGCGTCCTCGAGGCGCGGCGTCAGATACGCCAGCACCGCGTCTCGCACGCGCAGCTTGATCTCCTGCTCCGCTTGGCTGTCGTTGACCGCGAGGACGTGAAGCCGTACGAGCGCGGAGTCGATCGTCTCCGTGCGTCCCTGCGCCCACACGGCGCAGAGCAGCGTGAGGCACAGCGCGCAGAGCAGCGCCGTCTCCCATGCCCTGAAACGGCTTTGCGTATGTTCAGACATAAAAAACCGCCTTTGCTGTGTATTCACACACAGTATCGGCGGTTTTTGTTCTTTTTATTCTTCTGTTTACAGCTGCGCTCCGACGGCCACGGCCGTACAGCAGAAGCGATACTCCTTTGCAAGCTCCGCGCGGGCTCTCTCAGCCCGCTCCGCATCGCGGAAGACCCCGAACACGGCCGAGCCCGTCCCGGTCATGAGCGCGCCGAGTGCGCCGCAGTCCAGCAGCGCCCCCTTCGCCGCGCGGATCGTACGCATGCGGCGATCGGGCACGTCCTCAAAGACGTTGTACATCCTGCGGCAGATGCCGTCGAGATCCCCTCTCCCGAGCGCGGCAAGCAGGCCGTCGGTGTCCGGATGACAGCTTGTCCTGCTCTCGTCGAGTTTTTTGAAGAGCTCCGGTGTCGAGATCGAAAAATCCGGCTTGCAGATGACAAAGCGGCAGTCCGGCAGCGCTGCGAGCGGCGTGAGGATCTCGCCGCGTCCGGAGGCCAGCGCTGTGCCGCCCCGCAGGCAGAAGGCCACGTCCGAGCCCACGGTCTGCCCCGCAGCGCACAGCTCCTCGGCCGTGAGCGGCTCGCCGTAGGCGCGGTTGAGCGCGCGCAGCACCGCCGCCGCGTCCGCCGAGCCGCCTGCCATGCCCGCGCCGACGGGAATGCGCTTGCGCAGCGCGATCTTCATGCCGCGCCCTTCGTCGCCGACGAGCTCGAGATATTTCAGCGCGGCGCGCACGGCGAGATTGCGCTTGTCCCCCGGCACGTAGGGCAGACCGGAAGCGGCAAAGACGTTCCCGTCGCTCTCCGGCGTGATCGTCAGCTCGTCGCAGAGCGAGACTGTCTGCATGATCATGAGCATGTCGTGATAGCCGTCGGCACGCCGTGCGGTGACGTCCAGAGAGATATTCAGCTTGGCGTAGGCCTTTTCCGTGATCGGAAAAGCAGGGGCTTGATCACTCAAAGTAATACACTCTCATTTCGTAGGGATGTGAGGTGAAGCCGTTCATGATGACGAAATTGTTCTCGTAGTTGGAGAGCACCAGCTCGCCCTTCTCCAGATCAAAGCCTTCCGGAGCCTCAAAGCGCAGCAGCTTTTTGCTGAACGAGCAGATCACGAGAAGCCGCCTTCCCTCGTAGCTTCGTTCATAGACGTAGAAGTTTTTATCCTTTGGAAAATACTCTTTGTAATCGCCCCAGACGGCTACAGGCGTTTCCTTTTTGAACTTCAGGACCCTGCGGTAGAAGTTCAGCAGCGAGTTCGGATCGTCCTCCTGCTGCGCGACGTTGATCTCGCGATAGTTCTCGTTGACGAAGAACCAGGGCGTGCCGGTCGTGAAGCCGGCGTTCTCCTCCGCCGACCACTGGACGGGCGTGCGGGCGTTGTCGCGGGAAGAGCGCGCAAGCAGCTTCATCGCCGTCGAGCGCGGCATGAAGCGCGTGGCGACGTCGATATTGTTCTGCGCCATCACGTCCTTATACATGCTCAGCTCCGGGAGATTGATATTGAGCATGCCAATCTCCTGACCCTGGTAGATAAAGGGCGTGCCCTGCTGGAGGATGTACATGGCCGCGAGCATTTTGCCGCTTTCGGTGCGGTATTCCTCGCTTCCGTAGCGGCTGATGATGCGCGGATGGTCGTGGTTTTCGATGTAGAGCGCGTTCCAGGCCTTTCCCTGCAGCTTTTCCTGCCACTCTGTAAAGGCGCGCTTCATCTTCACCAGGTTGAAGGGCAGCTGCAGCATGTCAAGCATGAAGCAGTCCGCTTCCATGTGCTTGAAGGAGATCATCTCGTCAAGGACCTTGTTCTCGCCCTCGGCCACGTAGCTGAGCGCGACCTCCGCGGTGGTCATGGGGCTCTCGCCGACGGTGAAGCAGTCATAGAAGTCCAGCACGTCGCGTTTGAATTCCTTGAGATATGCATGCGCCTTCGGGCGGTTGACGTAGTGGTTGACGCCGTTGGCCACAGGCAGCGGCGGGTAGGAGCTCGGCAGGCCCTCGTCCTTGGCGATGAAGGTGATGACGTCCTCGCGGAAGCCGTCCACCCCCATGTTCAGCCAGAAGCGCAGGATATTCTTGACCTCTTCGCGCACGCGGGGGTTGGCCATGTTCAGATCCGGCTGCTTTTTGGCGAAGACGTGCAGATAGTACTCGTCGAGCGTCGCGTCGTATTCCCAGGCGCCGCCCTCGAAGACGCTGGACCAGTTGTTGGGCGGGAGGCGATGGCCGCCGCGCGTGCGTCTGCCCTTGCGCCAGAAGTAGTAGTCGTGGTAGGGGCTCGACTTGTCCCTGCGGCTCTCGATAAACCATTTGTGCTCGTCGGAAGTGTGGTTGACGACGAGATCCATGAACACCTTCAGGCCGCGCGCGTGCGCCCCGTCCAGCACCTTCCGGAAGACCTCAAGGTTGCCGTAGTCGGGGTGGATGTCCATGTAGTCCGAGATATCGTAGCCGTAGTCGGCGTTCGGAGAGGGAAAGAGCGGCGAAAACCAGATTGCGTCCACATTCAGGGATTTGATATAATCCAGCTTCTCCAGCACGCCCCACAGGTCGCCGATGCCGTCGCCGTTTCCGTCGCAGAAGCTGCGCGGCCAGATCTGATAGACGGACATATTCTTGTACCAATCGCTCTTCGCCATGCCTGATCCCTTCCTTAACGATAGATAAGCATATTATATCACCGATGCCTTTTCCTGGCAAGGCGATGCTTTGTGTTGACGCGGGCGCTCCGCCTCTGTTAAAATGGGGTCGGCCCGCAGCGGCGGGCCGACATTGACGTGTTCTTGCTCAAGGTGGATAAAACGATGTTCAAAAGATTCAGAAATATCCGGCTGCAGGTCCTGATCCCCCAGGTGGTCATCACGCTGGCTTATCCGATCATCAAGGCCTTCTCCGTCCAAAACAACCGTCTTCTGTACTTTACGAACGGCCTGACCGTGATCGGCCTGATCCTGGTGATCATCGGCGTCCTTTACTCGATGATCCTGCACGGCGACTTCGATCTCAGCGCCTTCTATCTCCAGCGCGGCGCGCGGGGCATCGGCCGTCTCTTCACGCGGCGCGGCAGCGATCCCGCGAAGCAGGAGGCCATCGTCGATTATCTCAGCGAGGCGAAGGAAAAGCGGGCGGAGGCCTTCAATTATCCGCTCTTTCTCGGGATCCTGAGTCTGGCTGTCTCGGCCGTGCTCGCCTGGGGTTTTCTGTCCTGAGCGATCGGAATCAAAAAAAGAAGATCAAACCGGAACGGTTTGATCTTCTTTTTTGCTTTTTTGAGACTTTCAGCCCTTTTCCTGCTCCATCTGAGCCATTTTCGCTTCGTAGCCTTCGAACTCTTTGCTCGTGCAGAAGACGAAATGGCCGGGGCGGATCTCGCGCATCTCGCGTTTTTCGCCCGATTGGTCGAGCACGGAGGGATCGTAGACGATGTGCTTTCTGGTCTTTTCCACGACCGGGTCCGGCATCGGCACCGCGGAGAGCAGCGAGGTCGTATAGGGGTGCATCGGGTACTTGAACAGCGTCTCGGATTCGGCGATCTCGACGATCTCGCCGAGATGGATGACCGCGATCCGGTCTGCGATGAAGCGGACGACGGACAGGTCGTGCGCGATGAAGAGATAGGTCAGGTTCCTTTCGGCCTTGAGCTTGTTCATCAGGTTGAGCACCTGCGCGCGGATCGAGACGTCCAGCGCGGAGATCGGCTCGTCCGCGACGATGAACTTCGGGTCCATGATCATGGCGCGCGCGATGCCGACACGCTGACGCTGGCCGCCGGAGAACTCGTGCGGATAGCGGGATTTGTGCTCGGGCAGCAGACCCACGGACTCGAGCGCGCGGTCCACCTTGGCGAGTCTGTCCTCCTCATCCTTGTAGAGATGGAAGTTGTACAGGCCCTCGGAGACGCAGTACTCGATCGTGGCGCGCTCGTTGAGAGACGCGGCGGGATCCTGGAAGATCATCTGGATGTTGCGGACCACGTTGCGGTCCTCTTCACGGGAGATCTTGCCGGAGATGCGCTTGCCCTCGAAGTCGATCTCGCCGGCGCTGCAGGGATTGATGCGCATGATCGCGCGGCCGAGCGTCGTTTTGCCGGAGCCGGACTCGCCCACCAGGGCGAAGGTCTCGCCCTTGTAGATGTCGAAGTTCGCATCCTTGACGGCGACGAGCTTCTTCTTATGCCCCGTTTCAAAGGTCACGTCCACATGCTTGATGGACAGGATCACTTCTCTGTCTTCATTCGACATGGAAAGCACCTCCCTTGTCCGTCATTCCCTTGATCTTTTCGTGCAGATTGCGGATCGCCTCCGGCTTCTCCAGCTTCGGCGCACGCGGATCAAGCAGCCAGGTCTTGGCATAGTGGGTATCGCTCACCTTGAAGAACGGCGGCTCCTGCTCGAAGTCGATCTTGAGCGCGCGCTCGTTGCGCGGAGCGAAGGCGTCGCCCTTGATCTTGTTGTACAGAGAGGGCGGCGTGCCGGTGATGTAGTACAGATCCTGTCCCTTCACGCCGAGCTGCGGCAGCGAGGACAGCAGCGCCCAGGTGTAGGGGTGCTTCGGGTCGAAGAAGATCTCCTCGACCGTGCCGTACTCGATGATCTGGCCGCCGTACATGACGCCGACGCGGTCGGCCACGTTGGCCACGACGCCGAGGTCGTGCGTGATGTAGAGCGTGGTGAAGCCCAGCTCCTTCTGCAGATCGCGGATCAGAGCGATGATCTGCGCCTGGATCGTGACGTCCAGAGCCGTCGTCGGCTCGTCGCAGATCAGGATCTCCGGGTGGCAGGAAAGCGCGATCGCGATGACGATGCGCTGGCGCATGCCGCCGGAATACTGGAAGGGATACTCGTCAAAGCGGTCGGCCGCGTTGGGGATGCCGACGCGCTCCATGATGTCGATGGCCTGCTTTTTCGCCTCGGCCTTCGAGATCTTCTGGTGCTTCTCGATGACCTCGGTGATCTGATAGCCGATCGTGCGCAGGGGGTTGAGGGAGGTCATCGGGTCCTGGAAAATCGTGGAGATCTTCGCGCCGCGGATGCCTTCCCAGTCCTTGTCGGTCTTGAGCTTGGTCAGATCGATGCCGTGGAACATGACCGAGCCGTTCGAGATCATGCCGTTGGATTCCAGCATGCCGGTAAAGGTCTTGGTAAAGACGGATTTGCCGGAGCCGGACTCGCCCACGATGGCGAAGGTCTCGCCCTCGTAGAGGTCAAGGGAGACGTTGCGGATCGCCGTGAGATAGTTGTCGCGTACGCGGAACTTGACCTCGACGTCCTTGGCGGAAATGATCACGTTTCTGTTTTCGTCCATTGTCCTGCCCCCCTTACATATGCGTGCGCGGATCGGTCGCGTCGGCGAGCTTCTGTCCCACGATATACAGGGAGATGGAGAGGATCGCGACGACGCTGACGGGGATCCAGAACAGGTGCGGATAGCCCTTCATGAACGAGGTGTACAGCGAGATCATGCGGCCGAGCGAGGCGTTCGACGCGCCGAGGCCGAGACCCAGGTAGGACAGGAACACCTCATAGGAAATGACCGTGGGGATCTCGCGGGCCACATAGGTCATGATGACCGAGACGAGATAGGGCAGGATGTTCTTGGTGATGATCGTCCAGGTACTCGTGCCGAGGCACTTGGATGCCAGGTTGTACTCGCGGTCGCGGATGATCATGACCTGGGTGCGGATAAAGTAGGCGACAACGATCCAGCTCGTGCAGGTCATCGTGATGATCAGCGAGCACATGCCCGCGCCCAGCACGTAGGACAGGATCATGGCCAGCAGCAGGAAGGGGATGTTGGCGATGACGTTGTAGATCTCGATCATCCACTTGTCCATTTTCTTGGAAAAGCCCCACACCGCGCCGACCAGCACGCCGATGACCATGTTGATGCCCGTCGCAGCGAAGCTGACGATGATCGAGTTGCGGGCGCCGGCCCAGACCGCGTCGAAGACCTCGTTGCCGATGTTGTCCGTGCCGAAAATATGCTTGGCGCTGGGGGTGAGGAACTTCATGTCCGGGTCGTTGATGTTGGGCGCGACCTTCGGATCGTAACCGGAATAGAGCGGCTGGATCAGCGCGAAGAGCACGAGCGCGACCATCAGGATCGACACGGCGACCGTGAATTTGCTGCGGAAGAAGGTCCTCCAGACGGATTTCCAGTAGGAATAGCGGGGGGCGGCGATGTGCTCGGATTCGAGCTCGTCAAAGGCCGCAAACTCAAACAGATTCAGGTTTTCCGTATCCATGTTTACGACCTCCCTGCTTTCTCACTGAGTGAAATACGCGGATCGATCTTCGTGATCAGAACGTCGCCCAGCAGGACCGAGAGAATGAAGATGCCGGAGAACATGAACGCGAGGGCGATGACCATCACGTTGTTGTACTGCCGGATCGCGTTCGGCAGCATCTTGCCCATGCCGCCGACGGAATAGATCGACTCGGTGATCAGGGCGCCGGTGATGCAGCCGGCCAGCGAGGTGGGGATGCCGTGCGCGATCGGGATGATGGCGTTCTTGAAGATGTGCCGGTTGAAGATCTCGCGCTGGTTCAGGCCCTTCGACTTGGCGAACTTGACGTAGTCGGTGTTCATCTGGTCGACGATGTAGCGCCGCGACCACAGCATGAGGCCGGCGATCGAGGGCATGGCCAGCGAGATGACCGGCAGGATCCAGGAGCGTACGTCGGCCGGGCCGTAGGTGGTGAACACCGACGGCAGGTCGGTGATCGACGTCATGATGTATCGGAACAGATAGATATAGGCAAGCGAAGGCACGGCGATGATGAAGATGATGTAAGCCATGCCGAGCTTGTCCGCCAGCTTGTCCTTCCGGCGGGCCATCAGGATGCCGACCGGCAGGCCGATGCCGTATGCCAGCAGCATCGCGATGATGCCCATGGTGAAGGAGGTCCCGACCATGGAGGGCTGGTCCTTGAAGGTCTCGTATGTGGCGTAGTTGTCGACGAACTTCTTTCTGTCCATTCTGTCGACGATGGGCTTATATTTCAGCGTGCCGAAATTGATGCCGGATTCCGCCTCGTAGCCCGTCTCGAAGACGACGTGGCGCTTGACCTCAGTGCCCTGGGTCTGGAACAGCACCCGCAGCACCTCGAGGCCCTGATAGGTGGGGTAGGAGGTGCCGAGATTCAGCTTGATAAAATTCTGGTGGATCCACGGGAATCTGCTGTCGGTATAGAGCAGATACTTGTGGGTAGAGCCGCTTCCGATGAGAGCGAGGCCGCCCGAAGGCGTCCGGCCGAAGGAGAGCTTGCGCTCGAGATCGGGGTTGTTCTCATCCTTCACGGAATGGATCGTATCGATCACGATCATCTGGGACAGCCACTTGCCCATCTGCTTGATGACCGGGATGTCCTTATAGGCATAGTAGCGGCCGTTGATCTCGTATTTGGCGATCGAATAACCCTTTTCGGAGTAAATGCGCACGAAGTCCTGGCTCTCGGGAGAGTCGGGCTCGACGGCCGCGACCATCTCCGGGCTGCCGGCCTCGTAGAGCGTGAGACAGTAATCGTTGACCCTCACGTAGTCGAGATAGCCGAGCTTCTGCCAAGTGGAATATACGTATTCCGTCTTGTCGTCGGATTTGCTGGACAGCTTGCGGTAGGTGCTGTCCTCAAAGAAAATGTTTTCGCGCGGCACCATCGTGTACACCATCGTGAACACGATGATCATGATGATCACAATGGAAATGAGCGACCTGACCAGTCGTCTCCATATATAGCCCTTTTGCATAAGGCACCGCTCCTTTGGTTAGAAAGAAGGGAGCCAGAGAAGCGATTCGTCTGGCTCCCCCCTGTTTAGTTAATCAAAGCTGTTTCGGAATAAGCCGATGGCTTATTCGCCGGCCAGCCAAGCCTCCTTGGCAGCGTAGTAGTCGGAAGCGAGAACGGGCTCGTCAAGGAGCTTCATGTACTTGAAGTAAGGCACCTGGTTCCAGGACGCCTGGCCGTACATGCCGTAGGCAGCGGAGAAGGGCTGAACCTTGCTGACGGAGAGGCTGGCGCCGCTCGTGGAGTAAGGACGCAGGATGCCGTTGGCGAGGAGCAGGGCCTCGGCCTGAGCAAACAGGTCGACACGCTCGTCGCCGGTAGCGACGGTGGCCTTCTCAACGATGGCCTGGACTTCCTCGAGGCCGAGGGTCTTGAGGACTTCCTTCTGAACGTCGTCCTGGCCCTGGCTCTCGTAGTTGATGCCGGAGTAGTTCAGCATGTCGCCGTCATGGATGTCGAAGCAGTGCAGGTAGGTCAGAGGATCGCCGTAGTCCGGGCCCCAGCCGGCGCCGAAGACGACGTCGATGGAGTTGGACACGCCGTCGGGCTGGTTGTAGAACGCGGAGTAGTAGACGGAGGAGTTGCCCTCGAGGTACTGCAGGTCGATCACAACGTAATCGCCGATCGCAGCTTCAACGGAGTTCTTGAACGCGAGCTGCATGTTCTTCTGGTTCTCAGAAGCAGCATACACGGGGACGTCGAGGTGGACAGGCCACTCGGCAACGCTGTCGCCCAGCTCTTCCTTGGCCTTCTCGGCGAAGACCTTGGCCAGCTCGGGATTGTACCAGGCGTCCTGGCCGTCGGAGAGGTTGATGCCGGCGTATTCGGGAACGGCCTCGGCAACGTACTTCTCAACGAGGGCGCCGATCGGCGTGCCGTCGGACATCGTGGAGAAGGTGTAGGGAACAAGGGTGTTGCGGATGACGTCATCGGCAAGCTCCTCGCCGCGGGTGACGGCCTCAACGGCGTGAGCCGAGTAGGCGGCGTAGACGGCACGGCGGAAGTTGGCGTTCAGGATGGCGGCATGGGTGTCAGCCTTCTGCTGATCGGTGGTCTTGCTGGTGGTGGAGACAGAGGGATCGTTGTACAGGTTGTACAGACGGCGGTCCCAGTTGAAGGCGCCCCAGAAGGAGGTGGAGGTGGTCATGCTCTTGTACTGGTTGTCGGCATAGAGCTCATTGGCCTTCTCCACGACGTCGGGCAGAGAGCTGTTGATGGCGGTGGCAGTGACCTCGCCGTTGACGAACATGTTGAAGTTCTGGGCGGGATCCTGGCCGTCGGAGTAGGAAACGACGACGTGCTGGACGTAGACGTGGTCAGCATCGTAGTAGTTGGGGTTGGCGTCGAAGCGGACCTCCTGGGCAGGAACCAGGGAGGACAGGATGTAGCAGCCGTTGTAGAGGATGGAGTCGGCCTGGACGGCGCCGAAGTCCTCACCCTTGGACTCGAGGAACTCGGCGTTGATCGGCCACAGGATGGAGTAGGTGGTCATGCCGTCGAAGTAGCCGCAGGGGCCGGTAAGGGTGTAGACGAGCTTGTTGCCGTCAGCCTTGATGCCGACGTCTTCCCAAGCGCCGGTGCCTTCGGAGTAGGCGCGCAGACCGACGATCAGGTCGGCGACGAGGCCGAGAGTCTCGGACTTGGAGTCAGCGGCATGCTTGAGGCCGGTGACGAAGTCTTCGGCGGTGACAGCGTCATACTCTTCGCCGCTGTTGGTGGACCACACCGCGTCGTCGCGGATGATGAAGGTCCACTCGGAGGCGTCAGCGTTGGGGCTCCACTCGGTGGCCATGCCGGGAACCAGCGTGCCGTGGGAGTCCTGCGTGATCAGGCCTTCGATGAAGTTGCAGGTGTAGTCACCGTTGGAGGACTTGTTGTTGTAAACATAGTCCAGCGTGGTGATGTCGAAGTTCGCGATCATCGAATAGGTGTCGGGGCCGGTATAGGGCTCCTCGACCACTTCGGGCTCCGCGGGAGCTTCGGCCGGGGCCTCGGCAGCGGGGGCTTCAGCCGCGGGGGCTTCAGCCGCCGGAGCTTCTGCAGCGGGGGCGGACGTCGCCGGGGCAGCCTGCTGACCGCAGGCAGCCATGGTGAGGACCATCACAACTGCAAGAAGAATTGCGAGAAATCTTTTCATTTCATTTCCTCCTGTTTTTTTTGAATACATACGCGATTTTGGATTTGAGTATGTATTTTTACCACTATATTATAGCGGCTGTCTTTCCCTTTGTCAATTGAAAAAGGGACATAAAAAAGCTCTTTCTTTCACTAAATCGACCAAAAAGATTAAGTGAAATTTGTGCCACATCTACAGATTTTTCTCTGCCGTCTTCCTTTTTCTTCCACAGAAAGCGCCCGGCGGCAAAAAAGAAGATAAAATGGTTGACATTGCCGCGCCGCTTATGGTATTATCTCTTGGCTGAATGTGGATAGAAGGCGCAGCGGACTCGAGCTCCTGTCGGTTTTCGCTGGCCGATTCCCTCTGATGCTTTGTTGCATCCCTTGAATATACCCACGTATTTCCTGCGGGATGCGCCTCGCCTCAGGCGCGAATCAGCTCCCCGAAAACTGCTTCGCACCTGTGAGCAGGAGTTTTTCGAGTGATTTTTGTTGCGGAAGACGCAGGCTTGCCGGCGCAAGCCAAGGATGACAAGACAAAAAGCGCCGAAAAAATGCGCTCACAGGCGACAGGTGTTCGAGCCCGTTGCGCCTCCCCCTGCGGGTGTAGTTCAATGGTAGAACACCAGCCTTCCAAGCTGGATACGTGGGTTCGATTCCCATCACCCGCTCCAGTATTTGCTTTGGGAGTTGAGTGGCAGCATCGATATGCGCCAATAGCTCAGCAGGATAGAGCAATTGCCTTCTAAGCAATAGGTCGGGGGTTCGAATCCCTCTTGGCGTGCCAGCGTCAGAAGAAACAGACTGCGTTCCGTTTCCGCGGTTTGCGTAAGAGCCGCGAAAACTGCACATCCGTCAGTTCCTTCTTCCTTTTCCAAATCAAACCCGCTTCGCCGGGCTTTGATTTGGTTAGACGGTGAAAAGGAAAATCCTCGCGCTTGCGAGGACGATTTGGTGGGATTAGCTCAGTTGGCAGAGCACCGGATTGTGGTTCCGGGTGTCGTGGGTTCGAGCCCCATATCCCACCCCACTTAAAAAGAGGCCGGCGGCCGCGGCCGCCGGTTTCTTTCATAACAGCTTTGGGATGTAGTGTAATGGTAACACACCGGACTTTGACTCCGATATAGTGGGTTCGAGTCCCGCCATCCCAGCCACCCGCCCCAGTAGCTCAGTAGGCAGAGCACCTGCCTTTTAAGCAGGGTGTCCGGGGTTCGAATCCCCGCTGGAGCACCAAAAAGATACGGACAGGCCAACGGCCTGTCCGTATCTTTTTTGATACCTCGGAACTCTCGAACCCCGGACACCAAACGCGAAGCGTTTTTGAGCGAGCAACGCGAGCGGATAAATGTGATCGCGGCGCAGCCGCGGTCACGGGGTTCGAATCCCCGCTGGAGCACCATAATAGGACTCTAATCTTGATACGATTAGGGTCCTATTGCTTTGCACCCCGCCCTGCCAGTAAGGCCCATGCAGCAAGAGGCTTTTCTGCTTCTCGCACACGAATACAAAGAATTGCAGATCCCCGACAGAGCCATTCTGCCGGGGATCTTTGCATTTACGAGCTGTTTTATCTTTTTACTCATTTTCATTTCGTATGCGAGATGGGTATTCGTGTGCGAAATGGGTATTCGTATGCGAGATGGGTATTCAGGTTACGAGTAGTCTTATTCTTTTCTTCCATGACAGTACCCATAATACCAACACTCATATGGTGTGGAGCATTGTTCACCAGGTTCTGTATCAACTTCTTCAGCCTGTTTCTGCATGCGATTAAGATCCCAGATGTGATCATTGATCCACTTGTAATAGCTCTTAGCTTGCATTGTTACTTCAACGGGAACAAACGGATTGTTCTCGTCTGGCCCGTGGATAACGATAAAGATCTTACCGATGTTTATTCCGCACCGAGCCATGATGTAATACTGAAAGCCAGTATCTTTTACAAACTGAGGATACACTTCCGGAGCATTTTTGACTTCGTAAAAATCGTAGCCGCTCTCAGTCTTCCGAAGTATATCAACGGCACAATAGTTGTTATAGTTGGAAAAGGCCGCCTCACAGATTACTGGTGTGCCAGCAGCCAAATGATCCTGCGTCCGCTTCAGCATAGCTGCCTTGTCAGGAATGGTTGTTCCTGGAAGATAGACTGTCATTTCTTCATAAGGGCCAAACATGCCCATTGCCAGATCTCCGAAATCGTTCCCCGCGTCCAGCCGCGCCTGAATTTCAGGAGGAATGACTTTCAGTCCAGGTTTGTGCTTGTCCAGCCACAGCATTTTGGGACATTGCATCCCACGCATAAAATCAGTTTTTGTAATAGCCATAAATCATCTCATCCTGAAATACTTAGCTTATTGTTCCGGCTGCCGTATCCCTGTGTGAGCGCGCCCAAGGGCCGCCCGCTTAGGTTTTAGATTTGTAGGGGATGGCGTCCTCGACGGCCCGCGTGGGAAAGGAAATACGGATTGCCGCGTCGCTTCGCTCCTCGCAATGACGAGGGGAGGGAAACGGCGGGCGATTCACGAGCGAGCGCAGCAAAACGAGCGGCCGCAAGGGCCGCCCCTACGGGGGGGACGGAGGGGACGGGGTACGGATTGCCGCGGCCCCGTTGGGGCCTCGCAATGACGGGGGAAACGGGCGGCCGCAAAGGCCGCCCCTACAATGTGAAGCGAAGGCTGTGCGCGTAAAAAGAGGGAGCAGCAAGCTGCTCCCCTACGGGTTTGTGTTGAAGCTTTTTCTGCGCAAACAGGGGCGTGCGCCGGTCAGGACAGAGGGTTGACGGCCCCGCGCTCGATCAGCGTGACGGCCACGTCCGTGTCCTCAAAGGCGTCGCGGTATTCCTCGGGCACGGCGATGTGGACCACAAGCGTGTCGTCGACCTCCAGCGAGGACAGAAGGATACTGTCGTCCTCCCAGCTTATTTCGGCTCCCTGGATATCCAGCCGCGTCTCCGGATCGTTGTTGTACATCGGGGAAGAGGCCCACCAGTACGGGAATTCGTGATCCGCCAGCGTCATGCCTTCCGCGGGGGCCGTCTCGCCCTCGGCCCAGAAGAAGTCGATAGGCAGCTTCGTCGCGTCCTCGTATTCTTCGCTCGCGAGAACGGGCGCCACATAGACCGGCCTCTGCTCCTCTTCGCCGCAGCGGCCGCAGCTCCTGGACTCTGCGCCGGCGTGCCAGGCGAGCACGGCGCCGTCCGCATTGGTTTCCGCGTAGGGCTCGGTCGTGACGGCCCAGTCGCCCCAGTCGTGGCCGAGCTCGTCACAAGACTCCGCGGGTTCGTCGGGCTCGTCGGGCTCGTCGGGCTCGTCGGGCTCGTCGGGCTCGTCGGGCTCGTCGGGCTCGTCGGGTTCGTCGGGCTCGTCGGGCTCGTCGGGTTCGTCGGGCTCGTCGGGCTCGTCGGGCTCGTCGGGCTCGTCGGGCTCGTCGGGTTCATCGGGCTCATCGGGCTCGTTGGGTTCGTCGGGCTCGTCGGGTTCGTCGGGTTCGTCGGGCTCGTCGGGCTCGTCGGGCTCGTCGGGTTCGTCGGGCTCGTCGGGCTCATCGGGCTGCTCGGGCTCGGTCGGTTGGTCGGGCTCGTCAGGCGAGCTGTCCTGCTCGGAGCCGCCGCCCGACGAGGATTGCTCCTGCTGGGCTTCCTGTTCCGCCTGCTCGCGGGCCGCCTGTTCCGCGGCTTCCCGCTCTTTCTTTTCCTGTTCTTCTTTCTCGAGACGTTCCTGTTCTTCTTTCTCGAGACGTTCCTGTTCTTCCTCCTCGAGACGTTCCGCTTCCTCGCGGGCCAATCTCTCTTCTTCGGTCTCGCCTTCGTCGTCTCCGGCGTCGCCCGCGTTGTCGTCTTCATCGTCGGCGTCGTCTATGTCGATGAGATTGGTGTCGCCGTCTACGAGCGTGGTGCCCTCATCCTGCGTTTCGTCCGTTGCGGGCACGGGGACCGGCTGAATGACCGGCACGGGCTCGGGCTGAATGACCGGCGCGGGCTCCGGCTGAACGACCGGCATCGGCTCGTTCTCGGGCTGCGCTCCGGCTTCGGCTGCCGCGTTGACCGCCTCCTGCGACTCTTCGCGGATCGTGTCAAGAGACTTGATCGCTTTGTCGATCTGCGCATTGATCGCGTCCAGCTCCTCATCCGAAAGGCTCTCCCCGGCAGCGGCTTCCGCGTCCGCGATCAGGATGCTCTTGACGCTCTCGAGGAAGGTGGCGTCAAAGGTCGCCACGTCGAATACGACGCCGGCCTCTTCTTCGGAGACGATCTCCACGCGGATCCCGCTTACGGACGCGCCCGTCTCGGCGATGGCCTGCATCTCCTCTCTGGAAACGAGCTCTTCCTTTGCCGATTTGAAGGCGTTCCCTTCGCCGGCGCCGAGATCCCGCTCGACGGAGACGACCGTCCCGTCCGCCTTGACCTTGACGGCCTTGATCTTGACCTGCCCCTCCAGGACGGCGTTGCTCGTCTGGACGTGGCCGGTCACAAGGTCCTCGATGACCTCGGTCAACGTCTTGGTGCCGCGGATCTCCATGACGGAGTTCGAGCTGACGATCTGAAAGCTCGAATCGTCCGAGAGCTTCTGCCTGACCTCCGTCAGGACGGAGCCGCTCTCGACGAGCACGACGGTGCGGCTGCACGCGGCCGTGCCCTCCGCGGTGATCTGCACGCGGGAGGCGGCGCCGAGATACAGGAACTTGTCGCCGTCGAGGCACAGGCGGAGGCTGCCGTCCTCGCCCGTCACCAGCGTGTCGCCGGAGGCGAGGGCCATGCCCTCCTCCGCGGCAAGGCTTTCGCCGCCGCGCTCGACCCGGCAGGTGCCGGAGAGCTCCAGCAGCGTGATCTCGCGCCCGCCGTCCGCGTGGACGGGGCAGGCGAGCAGCTGCGAGGCGAAAACGAGGACAAGCAGCAGCGCAAGCGTCCGCAAAAGCTTTTGCGGGCGGCGCGCGCCGGGGATGGGTTTTGTCATGTTCATGCCGGAGGACCTCCGTTTCTTTCGCGCGTTAAATGGAAATATTGTATCAAATTTACTTTACCATACCATATACAGGGCCGTCAAGGAATTAGTGATATTGTATATCTTAAAACAAGACTTATTATCTGAAAACTCTTTTCTTCCTGTTTGGTTTATTTCTGGAGTTGAATATAAAAAATTGGTGCAAAGGAAAAGTTTTTCAAGTTCAACCGGAAAAACTCTTGCTTTCGACGGACTTTTTTGGTAGTATCGGGTTGGAGGTGGGATCATGATTCTTCGACCGGATTATTTGGAGGCGATCCGTCCTTTTATGGACGCCCCGTTGGTTAAAATCCTTACCGGCATACGCCGGTGTGGAAAATCAACCATCTTTCTGATGCTTCACGATGAACTGCGCAACAGAGGAATAGCGGAAGAAAGAATCGTTTCCCGGCGCTATACGGATATGGAGCTTGATGACTTCGACCAGCGTCGGATGTACGAGGACTTGAAAGCCGCAATCACCCAAAAAGACCGCTGCTACTTGCTTCTGGACGAGGTGCAGGAGATCAAGGGCTGGGAAAAGGCCGTCAACAGCTTGCTTGAAAGCGCCGATGTGGACATTTATGTGACCGGCTCCAACTCTAAGCTGATGAGCAGTGAGATCTCCACCTATCTCACAGGCCGCTGTGTGCCGATTTCTGTCTATACGCTTTCTTTCCAGGAATATCTGGAATTCAAAAAAGGGAGTAACCGCAGCCGGTCAGAACGGCTGGAGGATTATATCCGCATGGGCGGTTTTCCGCTTGTGGCGCTGGGCGAATACGATGACCAGACCGCGTATCAGATCGTAGAGGGCATCTATCACACCGTCGTATCCCGCGATATCGTAAAGCGTCACCGTATCTCGAAGCAGGATCTGTTTGACCGTGTCGTGCGTTTTGTGATCGAGAATATGGGCAAAACCTTTTCTGCAAACTCCATCAGCACCTTTTTGAAGAGCGAGCACAGGACGGTCTCGGTGGAGACTATCTATAATTATTTGCGCTGGCTGGAACAGGCGTTTGTCATCTACCCCTGCAAGCGCTATGATCTGCAGGGAAAGGCAGTCCTGAAAACGCAGGAAAAGTACTATCTGGCGGATGTGTCACTGAAGTACGCGCTCTGCGGTTATAACGGCCGGATGCGCGCGGCCGCGCTAGAGAACATCATTTATTTGGAAATGCGCCGCCGTAGCTATGAGGTCTATATCGGCAAGCTCGGCAGCAAGGAGATCGACTTCGTGGCGGAAAAGCGCGGTGAGCGGCTCTATGTTCAGGCTTGTGTGACTATTCCGGAGGACACTACCCGCGAGACGGACAATCTGCTGGAGATCCCGGACAACTATCCGAAATATGTGGTCACGCTGGATCGCCTTGCGACGGGGAATGAGAACGGCGTCCGCATCGTGCACCTGGAGGATTTTCTGCTGGCAGACGTTTGGTAAGGTCTCTTTTGTCCCTTTTGTCCGTTTTGTCACGCCGATGTGAATCCCCATTGATGTCTGCACTTTCTTGAGGAGGAAAAATGAACAGATGCCCTCAGAATCTGTTCATTGTATCAAGTTTATGCAGATGTGCCAAAAAGGCAAGACCCCCATGTGGGGTCTTGTCCTTTTTTCGCTCCGCGGGGATTCGAATCAGTATCGCACACGCCGGGGGCGTGTGCATCGACCAGTTCGCAAACTGGTCGATACCTTGGTTTGCGCCGATCCCCCGCAAGGCGCAAACGCAGCGAATCATCCGCTGGAGCGGTCTTTATCGAGAGCGGAGCGGATAAATGAAGTCCGTCGCCTTGCGACGGGCTTCCGGGGTTCGAATCCCCGCTTTCTGTGCCGAAAAGTACCCGAGTCGCCGAAGGCGTCGGTCCCAGCATGCTCCTCCCCCCCGCAAGGCGCAAACGCAGCGAATCCCCGCTGGAGCATCTTTCCCCCGGACACCAAACGCGAAGCGGATCCGTATCGCTTTTTATCTTCCACAAAAACGCGATCTATGTTATGATAAGTTCCAGTATTTTCTGCAGAAGGGCGGCACGACATGACGGCACTTCTCATCGCAGTCATCTATCTGGCCTTTATTTCCCTGGGGCTGCCGGACTCCCTGCTGGGCAGCGCGTGGCCCAGCATGTTCGCGGAGATGGGCTCGACGATCACCGGCGCGGGAACGCTGGCCATGCTCATCAGCGCCTGCACGATCGTCTCCAGTCTTGCGGCGGACCGGGTGATCCACCGCTTTGGCACGGTTCGTGTCACGACGGTCTCCGTGGCGATGACCGCCGCGGCCCTGTTCGGCTTTTCCTTCTCCCGCTCCTATTTCCAGCTTGTCCTGTGGTGCATCCCTTACGGGCTCGGCGCGGGCGCGGTGGATTCGGCGCTGAACAACTATGTGGCGCTGCATTACAGCTCGAAGCACATGTCCTGGCTCCACTGCATGTGGGGCGTCGGCGCGACCGTCGGCCCGCTGATTATGGGCCTGTGTCTCAGCGGCGGCGCGCGCTGGCCGGCGGGCTACCGGATCATCGGTGTTTTCCAGATCGTGCTGGCTGTGATCCTGGCGCTGTCCGTGCCCCTGTGGGAGAGGGACGCCGGCGGGAAAGACGAAGAGAAGGAGCGAAACGTGCTCTCGCTGAAGCAAGCCGTCTCTCTGCCGGGCGCGAAGGCCATCCTGATCGCCTTCTTCTGCTACTGCGGAATGGAGACCAGCACCGGACTGTGGGCCGCCAGCTGGCTGGTCTCGGTCAAGGGGATCTCCGCCGCCGAGGCCGCCGGGCTGGCCGCGCTTTTCTATCTCGGCATCACGGCCGGGCGCGGCGCCTCCGGCTTTATCGCCGAGAGGCTGGGCGACCGGAATATGATCCGTCTGGGAGAGGGTATCGCGGGCGCCGGCGTGCTGATCCTGCTGCTGGCCTCGCGGCTCGCGCCGGCCAAGCTCGCGCTGGTGCTCATCGGTCTGGGCTGCGCCCCGATCTATCCCAGTATCATCCACTCCACGCCGGAGCGCTTCGGCCGGGAGAATTCCCAGTCCCTGGTGGGCATCCAGATGGCCAGCGCCTATTTGGGTTCTACCCTGGCGCCGAAGATTTTCGGATGGATCAGCGACTGGGCCGGGATGCGGTGGTACCCGGTCTATCTGGTGTTTTTTGTTCTTCTGATGCTCTCGATGACGGAGTACGCAGGCCTTATTTCAGACAGATGGCAGCGCCGGGCATAAAGCCGGCATCGCTGCCGCGGAGAAGCGATGAATCAAAAGCAAACGGTTTATTTCTTTGATTTATACGGCACGCTCGTCGATATCCGTACGGATGAGACGAAGTCCTCGCTTTGGCGCGGAGCGGCGGAATTCTATTCGCTCTGCGGCGCGGCCTATCGAAGCGCGGAGCTGCGGGAGCGCTATCTCGCCCTCTGTGCGGAGGAGAGCTCTTCTCTCGCCGCCGCACGGCCCGAGCTGGGCGAGGAGGGCGTGGAGATCGAACTGCGGAACGTATTTCGACGCTTGTTTGAGGAGAAAAGCGCCCCCGTTTCGGATGAGCGCGCGGCCGACGCGGCGCTGCTCTTCCGTGCGCTTTCCTATCGCCGCTCCCCGCGGCTGATGCGCGGCGCGCGGGAGACGCTGGCGGAGCTGCGGCGGCGCGGGGCGCGGATCTTTCTGCTCTCGAACGCGCAGAACTGCTTCACGATGCCGGAGCTGCGGAAGCTCGGCCTCGACGAAGCCTTTGACACGATCTTTCTCTCGTCCGACTTCGGCTGCAAAAAACCTTCCCCCGTCTTTTTTGCCGCGGCGCTCGCAAGTGCGGGCGTTTCGCCGGAGGAGGCGCTGATGGTCGGCAACGACCCGGACGCGGATATGCGCGGCGCGGCCTCCGTCGGGATGCCGGGCTGTTATATCCATACCTGGCAGTCCCCGCCGCGGCGCTCTCCCCTGCCGGAGGGCTGTGTCGAGATCGCGGAGCTGACAGATCTTCTGAAATAAAAAACCGCCTCGGGTCATAGGCCCGAGGCGGTTTTTCTGATAAACGCTTATTTCCCCAGCATACGGATGAACTCCGGCAGCGCGAGCTCGAACTTCACGCCGTACCAGTGCTCGGGGTCGCCCTGGGTGAGCTCGATGCAGCGGACCGTGTAATCCGCGGCCAGCACCGCGGCGTCGTAGGACGAAAAACCGTTCTCCAGCGCGCCGACGAAGGCCGAGGCGTACACGTCGCCCGTGCCGTGGCAGCCCTTGGCGATCTTCTTATGCTCGTAATAGCGCGTCACGCCGCTCTCGCGCACGACCACGCCCGTCTTGTCCGGGGCGTAGCCCACGCCGGTGAGCACGATCGTTTTCGCGCCGGCGGCCGTGAGCCGGTCGAGCAGCGCGGCGATATAGCTCTCGTCATAGCTCTCGCGGTACTCCATGCCCGTGAGGAAGCAGGCCTCGGTAATGTTCGGCAGGATCACGTCCGCGCCGAAGGCCAGGGTCTTCATCGCTTCGACGTAGGCCTGGTCAAAGGCCGGGTAAAGCTTGCCGTTGTCGGCCATGGCCGGATCGACGATCGTAAGAGCGCCGGGCTTTTGCAGGGTGTCGAAAATATCCTGCACATAGGCGATCTGCTCGGTGGACCCGAGATAGCCGGTGTAGACCGCGTCGAAGGCGATCTTCTCTTTGCGCCAGTGTGCGGCGATGGCGGGGATATCCTCGGTCAGGTCACGTACGGTGAAGCCGGAAAAGCCCGCCGTGTGGGTGGACAGGACAGCCGAGGGCAGGATGCAGGTTTCGATCCCCGCGGCCGAAAGGATCGGCAGCGCGACGGTCAGCGAGCACTGGCCCACGCAGGAGATGTCCTGAATGGTCAGAATTTTAGGGTATTTCATGGATTATCCCTCCTTGTCAAGCAGTTAAGCCTCTGCGGAGGCCTTGAGCGTTCCGAGTTCGATCGTATAGGTCCCCGAGGCAAGCCCCGCGCGTGAAATGATCGCGCAGGTATAGCCGCAGCGGGCCTCGACCGCGCCGACAAGCTCGTTCGAAGCGCTCCGGACCTCGGCGGCCGTGTTCGCTCCCCCGTTGAAGAGGAAAAGCAGCGAGCGCTGCGGGCTTTCGGGAGAAAAGCCCTGCGGCGTTTTCGGGCTGCCGACGCCGGTAAAGCTGCCGCCGGAGATCGTCGCGCCGCCCTTGGCGTCGAAGGGATCGCCGTGGGCGCTGAGCGTCACGCTGCCGCCGGTGATCGAAAGCGTCCCCGCTCCGGCGCCGCTCTTGCTGCCGGCCTTGATGCCGTCGCCGCCGGTAAACAGCCGCAGCTCTCCGCCGGAGATCGTGACAGCCTCTTCGGCCTCGACGCCGTCGTCGGAGGAGGTGATATCGAGCATGCTGCCCGAGAGCGTCAGCGTTCCGTGGGCCGATACGCCCTTGCCCGCGCGGGAGTCGACCGTCAGCGTGCCGCCGGAGAGCTCGATGTCGCCCGTGCAGTGGAGCGCGTGATCCGCGCTGTCGATCGTCAGCGTGCCGCCGGAGAGCTCGATGTCGCCCGTGCAGTGGAGCGCGTGATCCGCGCTGTCGATCGTCAGCGTGCCGCCGGAGACTGTCAGCAGCGTCTTGGCCTTGAGAGCCTTGCTGCTGCCGTCCTCCCTTTCGGCGCTCGTCGTAACGCGGATCTCGCCGCCGGAAACCGTCAGCGCAGTCTCGGCCGAGAGGCCGTCGCCGCCGGCTGTGATATCCAGCGTGCCGCCCTCGACGGTGAGAAAGCCCTTGCCCTCTTTCTTCGCGGAGCTCGTCTTGACGCCGTCGTTGCCGGCGCTGACGGTAAGGCTTCCGCCGAAGATCTCCACGGACTCGGAGCCCTTGACGCCGTTATAGACGGCCGTCACGCGGATGATCCCGTCCTCGATGTCGAGGTCGTCCTTGCAGGTGATGCCGTTGTTGAGCCAGCCCAGCACCTCAAGCGAGCCGCTGCCGCGGATGTTCAGGTCGTCCTCGCAGAAGAGGGCCGCGCCGTCCTGCTTGACGACGACCTCCGTCTCCTCCGAGCCGGAAACGAGACGGTTCTGCGTGTCCTGTGCCAGGACGAGGTTGAAGTTTTTGGCCTCGATCACATGGATCGCGGGGCCGCTGAGGCAGGTGACGTCCGCGCCCTTGAGCGTGAGCGTGACGTCGCCCTTGACCTCGCCGGTGTTGACGACGATGCAGCCGTCGTCCAGCGTACCGGACACGGTATAACTGCCCGGCGAGGCGATCGTCACCGTGCTGCCGGAGATCGAGACGCCGCTGCCGGTAAAGGAAGCGCCGCTGCCGTTGAGGGTGATGTCGCCGCCCTTGGGAGAGGTGTCGACGGGGTCGATCACGATCCCGCCCGGCGTATTCTGTATGGGTTCAGGCGCGGGCGCGGGCGTGGGCTGAGCGCCGATCACGATGTCGCCGCAGCCGGTAAGCGCGCCGAAGCACAGCGCAAGGATCAGCAGTGCAGCCGATAGTTTTTTCATCATTACAGCATTTCCTTGTCGGATTCCCGACCGCAGACGATGTTCAGATTGCCGTTGCGGCAGCGCAGCTCGTCGATAAAGTCCTTGGGGACGTCGCTGCCCTTGATATGGATGTCGTAGCTCAGCTCATAGAGCGTGCCCATATTGGTGGTCTTGACCTTGGCCAGATTGTGGTCGACGGTATACTTCTCAAAGACGTCGTCGAAGAGCCCGTCGTAATCGAGATTCTCCGGGATCGTGATGCGCAGGTGGCGGTAGCTGCGGCTCTTTTCGCCGAAGCGCAGCAGCGTCAGCGCAAGCACGGTGACCGCCACGACCAGGAAGAACAGGGCCGCGATGCCGACGTAGCCCATGCCGCAGGCGAGGCCGATGGCCGTTCCGGTGAACAGGCCGCTGAGCTCGCGCGCGGTGCCGGGGGCGCTGCGGAAGCGGATCAGCGAGAAGGCGCCCGCGACGCCCAGGCCCGCGCCGATGTTGCCGTTGACCATCATGATCACCAGCGTGACGATGGGCGGCACCAGCACCAGCGCAAAGGGCAGATTGCCGCTGTGCTCGCTGCGGAAGCAAAAGACCAGCGCGGTCAGTATGCCCAGCACGAGCGCGCCGACGAGGCAGATCAAAAACGCGGAAACGGTCATATAGCCGGGGATCACACAATTAAACACACTCGATCACTCCATGAAAGTATTCGCTGAGAATATGGTCCTTATAACAGGTACCGTATTTGGAAAAGGTCGTAGGGAAGAGCTCCAGTTCTGAGAGCAGACGCGCCAGCCACAGCGGCGACACGCCGGGAATCTTGATCTCCATGAGGACACAGCCCGGCTCGGTCAGGCTCTCGCCCTCGCTGCCGAGGGTGAGATCCAGATCGTGCTCGCGCCAGCGCAGGTTTTCGTCGAAGGTGATGCGCAGTTCCGGGTCGTCCTTCGCGACCCAGGCGGTGCGGTCGCAGGCGATGTAGGCCTTGGGCTTTACCGCGTTTTCGTGCAGGAACCAGTCGAGCTCGCGCGTCATCTGCGATTCTTCGGGCGGCGGCGTCTCGCCCGCGAGGTAGGCCGCGGCGGCCTTCGCGCTCATGGCGACGCGCCGCTTGTAGACCATGCCCTTGTATTTCTTTTTCAGCTCGATGAACACCTCGTCCTCCGGGCCGGGCACGCCGTAGCTGCGCAGCCGCAGCTTTTCCTTGTAGACCGGGGCGTCGATGGAATGGCGGATGAGCGCATAGTCGTCGGTGTCGTAATAGAGACTGCACACGACGCTGCGGAAGTAGAGATCGGGCTTGATATGATCCTCCAGCTCGCGGAACAGCTTTTCGTACTGCTCGTGGGAGAGAAGATATTTTTTCTCGTAGCGCTTGAAGGTCAGTTTTGTCTCTTCCACCCCGCAGCCTCCTTCTCTATTTAACCAATTTATTGTATCACCGATCTGCGCAAATTTCAACGCTCCCTTTGTTCTTCTTTTTCCGATTGCTTCGGGCCTTCGATTCAAGTTGCAGTTCCCGCGCTTTGGCGCTATAATTAATGTAATACGATCAACCATCAACCCGGAGGATCCCATGATCACCGATTCCTTTGACAACCAAACGAAAACCCTGATCAGCCTCGAGGCCTTCTACGGCGAACAGAGGCACACAGCCGATCGCTGTCTGCTCGTCTTCTCGCGCCGTCTCCACGACGAGCTTCTCGGGCGCTTCCCCTGCCGACAGATCGGCGAGATCGGCTCGGTCAACGGCATGACGCCGATCTGGTGCTTTGATCTTGACGGCAGGCCGCTGGCCTTTTACCTCTCCCCCGTCGGCTCGACGATGGCGGCGCAGTACTGCATTGAGGCCAACTGGATCTGCGGCGCGACGCGCTTCATCCTCTTCGGCTCCGCCGGGAGTCTGGACGCGGAGAAGACCGCCGGGCGCTACGTTCTGCCGACCGAGGCCTACCGCGACGAGGGCATGAGCTATCACTATGCCCCGCCGGCGGACTATATCGCCGTGCCCGGGCACCGCACGGTCGCGGAGTTCTTTCGTGAAAAAGGCGTCCCCTACGCGGAGGGCCGCGTCTGGACGACGGACGCCTTTCTGCGCGAAACGTCCGGACAGGTCGCGCGGCGGCGCGCCGAGGGCTGCATCGCCGTGGAGATGGAGATCGCCGGGGTGCAGGCCGTCTGCGACTTTTACGGCTTCTCGCTCTATGCCTTCCTGGAGACCGGCGACAGCTTTTCCGACGAGGCGTACACGCCCGAGGGTCTGCAGGAGGCCAATCATGCCGCATACAAGCTCCAGCTCGCGCTGGAGCTCGCGCGGCGGCTTTGAGGAGGGAGAAAAGAGATGAAACGCATCCTGATGATCGGTACGGGCGGAACGATCGCCTCGGCGATGACGCCGGAGGGCCTTAGTCCCGACCTCACGCCCGCGCAGCTGCTGCGCGCCGTGCCCGCGATCTCCTCGCTGTGCGAGGTGGACTGTCTGAGCCTGTTTTCCATCGACTCGACGAACATCACGCCCGCGCACTATCTGCGCCTGGCCGGCGCGCTCTGCGAGCATTACGGGCACTATGACGGCTTTGTCATCTCCCACGGCACGGACACGATGGCCTACACCGCCGCCGCGCTGTCCTATCTTGTGCGCGGGGCGAAAAAGCCCATCATCCTCACCGGAGCGCAGAAGCCGATCAACTTCGATTCGACCGACTCGAAGATCAACCTCGCCGACGCCTTTGTCTGCGCCTGCTCGGAGAAGATCCACGGCGTGAACATCGTCTTTTCGGGGCGTGTCATTACCGGCACCCGCGCAAGGAAGACCTGCTCGAAAAGCTATACGGCCTTCTCGAGCATCAACTATCCCGACATCGGCACGCTGCAGGACGGAAGGCTGCTGTGCTACATTGAGAGCGCGTACGAGCCAGTGCCGCTCTTTTCCGCAGCGCTCGACGCCAACGTGGGCCTGATCAAGATGATCCCCGGCACGGACGTCGAGCTCATGGATTTCCTGCTCGCGCGCAAGGACGCCGTGGTCATGGAGTGCTTCGGCGTGGGAGGGCTGCCCTCCTACAGCGACGACGCGCTCTTTGAGGTCGTCCGCCGCCGCACGGCAGAGGGAAAATTCATTGTCGTCACGACGCAGGTGCAGAACGAGGGTTCGGATCTGTCCGTCTACAGCGTCGGCCACCGGCTCAAGGAGAATCCCTGCGTGCTGGAGGCCTACGACATGACGACGGAAGCGGCGCTGGCGAAGATCATGTGGATCCTCGCCGAGACGCGCGATCCGCAAGAGGTCGCCGCGCGCTTCTATACGCCCGTGGCGCACGACATGCTGTACAGAGGTTAGACCATGAAGACCGTCATTGTGATCGGCGGCGGCGCCTCCGGCCTGATGGCCGCGCTCACCGCCGCAAGGGAGCCGGAAAACCGCGTCCTGATCCTCGAGCGGCAGCAGCGCCCGGGACGCAAGCTGCTCGCCACGGGCAACGGGCGCTGCAATCTGACGAATACCGCCTGCTCGCTTTCGCGCTACCACGGCGAGGACCCGGCCTTCGCGCGTCCCGCGCTCGAGGCATTTTCCTGCGCCGATACGCTCGCCTTTTTCTCCTCGCTCGGCCTGCTGACCGAGGAGGAATACGGCGGGCGCGTCTATCCGCTGTCGAATTCCGCCAACAGCGTGCTTGACGTGCTGCGCCTCGCTCTCGAGCGCATGGGCGTCGAGCTGCACACGGCCAGCTGCGCGGTGCGTGCGCGGCGCGAAAAGAGCGGCTTTGTCGTGGAATGCGAAAACGAGCGCTTTGCCTGCGACGCGCTGATCGTCGCCTGCGGCGGCATGGCGGGGCGGAAGCTCGGCGGCGTGACGGACGGTTATGAGCTGCTGAAGCATTTCGGCCACGAGCGCACGAAGCTCTTCGGCGCGCTCGTGCCGCTTCTCACCGCGCCGGAGTATCCGCGTGCGCTCAAGGGCATCCGCGCCGACGCCGCCGTAGCTTTGCGGCTCGACGGCGAGATCCTCGCACGCAGTGAAGGCGAGGTCCAGTTCACCGAGACAGGCGTCTCCGGCCCGGCCGTGTTCGACGTCTCGCGCGCGGCCTCTCTGTGCGGAAGCGGGACGGAGATCTCTTTCGACTTCTTCCGCGGCCGCGCTGACGAGGAACTCCTCGGCATGCTCCGCGCGCGGCGCGAGGCTTTGCCGGAGCTGGAGGCGAGCGAGCTGCTGTGCGGCATGCTGCACAACCGGCTCGGGCGCATGTGCGTGAAATATGCCGGGATCGGCGGCACGCAGCCGCTGAAAAAGCTTTCCGACGGCGATCTTTCCCGCGTCCTCTCCGTCTGCCGCGGTTTCGCGCTCGAAGTGCGCGGCACGGCGGGCTTCGACGCCGCGCAGGTCACGGCGGGTGGCGTGTCCACCGCGCAGTTCGACTCCGCGACGCTGCAGAGCCGTCTCGTGCCGGGGCTCTATGCCTGCGGCGAGGTGCTCGATATCGACGGCGACTGCGGCGGCTTCAACCTGCAATGGGCCTGGTCCAGCGGCGCGCTCGCCGGGAGGCTGCTGTCATGATCCTTGTGCGCGATCTGCGCCTCGCCCCGGGCGAGGACGTCTCCGCGCTGCGCTCCCGCGCGGCGAAAAAGCTGGGCGTGCGTTCTGAGGAGCTCCGCGAGATCAAGCTTATCCGCCGCTCGCTCGACGCGCGGAAGAAGGACGACATTCATTTCGTCTGCTCTCTCGCCGTGACCGTTAAGGGCGGCGAGGCGCGCCTTTGCAAGCGCGCGGGCTGTTCCCTCTATCAGGAAAAGAAATACCGCATCCCGCATGTGGAGAGCGCCGAGCGCCCCGTCGTCGTAGGCTTCGGCCCGGCGGGGATGTTTGCCGCGCTCCTGCTCGCTTATGCGGGTGCAAAACCGATTGTACTCGAGCGCGGCCGGGACGTGGACGCGCGGCGGGAAGCGGTCGAACGCTTCCGCGCGGGCGGAGAGCTCGATGGCGAGAACAACGTGCAGTTCGGCGAGGGCGGCGCGGGCACCTTCTCCGACGGCAAGCTGAACACCGGCACGCACGATCCGCGCATCGCCTGGGTGCTGCGGCAGTTTTACGAGCACGGCGCGCAGGAGGAGATCCTGTACGACGCCAAGCCGCATATCGGAACGGACGTGCTCGCGGGCGTGGTCAGGTCGATCCGGGAGGATATCCTCGCGCACGGAGGCGAGATCCGTTTCTCACACCGGCTTGAGGGACTGGAGATCAAGAACGGAACGCTGTGCGCTGCGCGCGTGCATTCGCCGGAGGGGGACTATACACTCCCCTGCTCACGGCTGATCCTGGCGATCGGGCACTCGGCGCGCGACACCTTTGCGGCGCTGCGTGCGCTGGACCTGCCGATGCAAAGAAAGCCCTTCTCGATGGGCGTGCGCATTGAGCACCTGCAGCGCGCGATCGACCTTTCCCAGTACGGGTGCGAGCGCGGTGAGCTGCCGCCCGCCGACTACTCGCTGAACGTCCGCCTTCCCGACGGCGAGAGCGCCTATACCTTCTGCATGTGCCCCGGCGGCGAGGTCTTCGCCGCCGCCTCGGAGGCGGGCGGCGTCGTCACGAACGGCATGAGTGATTCCCGCCGCAGCGGGCAAAATGCCAACGCCGCCCTGCTCGTCACGCTGCGGCCGGAGGATTTCCCAGGCGACGATCTGTTCGCGGGCATGGCCTGGCAGCGGCAGATCGAGCGCGCGGCCTGGGCTTACGGCGGCGGGAATTACCTGGCTCCCGCGCAGCTCGTCGGCGACTTTCTCGCCGCCCGGCCGAGCATCGGTGCGCGGAGCGTTCAGCCTTCCTACCGCCCCGGCGTGATCTGGGGCGAGCTGCGCGAGGTGCTGCCCGACAAGATCACGTCCGTGCTCGCGCGCGCCATCCCGGAGCTTGGGAAAAAGCTGCGCGGCTTCGACGACCCCGACGCCGTGCTGACCGCGCCGGAGACGCGCTCCTCCTCCCCCGTCCGCATCCTGCGCGGAGAGGACTTTTCTTCGCCCGCCGTGCGCGGGCTCTACCCCTGCGGGGAGGGTGCCGGCTACGCGGGGGGCATCACCTCCGCCGCCGTGGACGGCCTGCGCTGTGCCGAAGCGGTGCTGGATAGTTTCTAGAATCCGGTATCTGGTGTCTAGTAAAAAAAAGAGTGCGGAGTAATCTCCGCACTCTTTTATTTTTTATCGTAACTCTCGTCCTCTAGAAACTGGAATCTAGACACTAGAAACTACTCTCAATCCGAACCCGGAAGCGCGGCGAAGCAATTTCGCACATTCTCCTCGCTCCAGGGGAAATATGCGCTCTCATAGCCGCAGTCCTCCAGCAGGTCCGCGCCGTTCTCGCCCGTGAGCGAGCTGAAGGCGCCGAGGACGGCGTCAAGCTGCATTTCAAAGAGCTCCGCATCCTCCGCGGAGAGCGAGGCGATATAGTCCTGCACGGCGCGGTCGGCCTCGTCGGGGCTCATGCCGCCTTCGGCAAAGAAGTCCGCCATCGCGGCAGCGCGGCCCGCGGCTCTAAGGGAATTTCCGGCCGTGCCGGGAAAAACGCTCGTGCGGACGTCCTCGAGCAGCGCGGCAAGCGCCGCGGCTTTTTCTTCGTCCCCGCCTGTCTGTTCCTCCGGCAGCACTTCGCCGGATTCCTCGATCTGCTCGGCGATCATCTCGTCGATCTCCTCACTCTCGAGACTGGCCGGCTCGATGATCTCCTCCGTCGGGTTCGGGGCGGCGTCCCTGTTCTGCGGGCCGCAGCCTGCGAGCAGGAGCAGCGCGAACAGGACACAGATACATACTTTGATCGCAGTCATGGAAAGGTCCTCCTTTCATGGAACGCTCATGTTATACCCCCGGCGCGCGGAAATGTACAGCGATCCGGCGCAGATTTCAGAATTATTCAGATTTTCCCCCTTCCAAAAATTTTTTTGAAAAACCCCTTGACAGAATTGTATTGTTGTAGTATTGTGTTAATCGCTTAATACAAACATACAAAGGAGGGCCATGATGGATTTTGAACTGCAGAGCTCGCGGCCGATCTGGCAGCAGCTTGCCGAACAGCTCGCCCGGCGGATCGTGACCGGCGTTTACCCGCCCGCCTCCCGCTTCCCCACCGTGCGCGAGCTTGCTGCGGAAGCGGGCGTCAACCCGAACACGATGCAGCGCGCGCTGGGGCAGCTGGAGAACGAGGGTCTCGTCATCACGAACCGCACCGCCGGCCGCACCGTGACCGAGGACGTGGGCGTGCTCGACGCGATGCGAAAGCGTCTCGCCGCAGAGCTGACCGAACAATTCTTTTCGGCCATGAAAGAACTGGGCTTTACCCGTGCTCAGGCCGCGGAGCTTGCCGCGGCGGACAAAAAGGAGGAAACGACATGAATGAATTGGTAAGATGCACGAACCTGTGCCGCAATTTTGAAAACGTACGCGCTCTCGACTGCGTCAATCTCAGCCTTGCCTCCGGCAGGATCGTCGGTCTTCTCGGCCCCAACGGCTCGGGCAAGACGACGCTGATCAAGATCCTCAACGGGCTGCTGCAGCCCACTTCCGGCGAGGTGCGCATCGCCGGGAACGCGCCGGGCGTCGAGACCAAGCAGATCGTCAGCTATCTGCCCGACCGCGGCTACTTCCCCGCGTGGATGCGCGTGGGCGACATGATTGAGCTCTTCGCCGACTTCTATGCCGACTTCGACCGCTCCAAGGCCGACGAGATGTGCCGCGTACTGGGGCTGGACAAAAAGCTGCCGATCAAGACGCTCTCGAAGGGCACGCGCGAGAAGATGCAGCTCATGCTCGTCATGTCCCGCGCCGCAAAGCTGTATCTGCTCGACGAGCCGATCGCAGGCGTGGATCCGGCGGCGCGCGAGTTCATCCTGCGCACGATCCTGACGAATTACAGCGAGGACGGCACGGTGCTGATCTCCACGCACCTGATCCTCGACGTCGAGCAGGTGCTCGACGAGGCGGTCTTTCTGCGGCAGGGCGAGGTGGTCCTGCACGAGAGCGTGGACAGCATCCGCGAGCGCACCGGCGGCAGCGTCGATCAGCTCTTCCGCGACATGTTCCGCGCGCAGATCTGAATAGGAGGAAATGACAATGCTCGGTAAACTGATGAAATACGACCTGCGCTCCATGCTGCGCAAGTTCGGCCCGCTCTGGATCGCCGCTGTGGCGCTGAGCGTGGTCTGCGGTCTCTACTTCCGCCTGATGGACAGTGTCTCTTCCAGCAACTTTCTGATGAAGATGTTTGTCGGTCTGCTCCCCGCGGCGCTCTTCGGCATCTTCGTGGCGATGGCCGTGATGGCGCTGATCTTCGTCTGCAGCCGCTTTTACAGTGGCCTGCTCGGCGATGAGGGTTATCTGATGCACACGCTGCCCGTCACGGCGGGCGCGCATATCGCCTCGAAGGGTCTGACCGCCTTGATCCTCGAGATCGTCTCCGGCCTTGTCGCGCTGCTGTGCATCACGCTGGTCGCCGTCACTTACAGCGGCGAGGAACTTCTCCGCGGCTGGCGGGAGTTCCTGGCGATGTTCCGTCAGCTTGACTTCCCCGCCGCAACGCCTTGGCTCGTCGCCGAGGGCGTGATCGTCGCGATCGCCGCGACTGCCGCCGAGACGCTGAAGATCTACGCGGCGATCTCGCTGGGTCATCTGGCGAAAAAGCACCGCGTGCTCTGGGCGGTCCTCGCCTATGTCGGCATCGACGTCGTGCTGAACATCCTCTTCGGCTTCGGCGTGTCCAGCGGCCTGCTCATGCGCATCCTCGGCAGCGGAAGCTGGGGCTTCTTCGCTGACAGCGGCGAGATTACCGCACACGGTCTCGGGATGATGGCCGGAGCGATGGGCTCGGTCCTGTTTTGGGAGGTCCTGCTTGGCACCGGCTTCTTCTTCCTCTCGCGCTTCATTCTCAAAAAGCACCTCAATCTCGAATAATTCCCCCTGTTTTGCAAAACAAGGCCGCTGCGGAATATCGCAGCGGCCTTGCGTTTTTCTTCTTTCTTATTCCTTATTCTGCGCCGGTGATGCTCACGCCCTGCAAACGCGTGACGGCGGGGATGAGATAGTTGTCGTACTGTCTCTGCTCCTTCGAGAATCGCATCGAGCCGGCCAGCTCGCGCATCGTGCCGGAGACCGAGCCGCCCTCCACGACCGTGACCGTGTCGCCGTCGTGCAGGTAGCCCAGGCGGATCTCGCCGGCGATGTCGCCGCACATCGCGTCGACCTGGAAATCGGAGAACTCGACGATCTCGAGATACCGGCCCGTGCGCAGCTCCGCCGCGGAGGCGGCGCCGCCGTCGACGGCGATGTTGCCGGGCATGAAGCTGTCCTCCAGGCCGAGGTATTGCGAGAACATGCGGCTGCCGAAGTAGCTCTTCGCAACGCTCTTGTCGATGATCGTCAGCTCGCGAACCGGCGCGCCCTCTTCGTCGTAGGCGCCGTTGTGCGAGGAATTCTCGAGGCTGCGCAGCGCCCTGACCGTGAGAGCATCGCCGCCCGCGTCCTCGCAGACGCGCTTGCCGATCTCAAGGTCGGAGATGCGCTGAAAGACCATGTTCGTGCTCATGCGGTCGATGAAATAGCTGTAGATTTCCAGCGCGTCGTCCGTGGAGAACACGACGTCGCACTTGCCGAGCGCAGGCGTTTTCTGCGCGCGCAGCTTGTCACGGCCGAAGCGCAGCGTTTCCTCGACGTTCGCCTTCAGTCCGGCGGCGTCGCAGCTGCCGGATTTGTACATGCGGTAGAGCTCGATCTCGTGACCGGCCCTGCGGGCGTTGACGACGACCTCCGTCATCGAGGCGGGATAGACGTCCGTCACGTCGATGCCCGTCGAGGAGATAAAGCGGCGCTCGACGCAGTCGGCGAAGATCTCGTAGGAATTGATGAACGCGTCCGCGCTCTCTTCCACGGAGCGCATCGCGCGCAGGAAGTCGCCGGAGATGGCGCGCAGGTCGGGCGCCTGAGCGGTGAGCACGGCCTCGCCGCGCGGCTCGTTGAGCGTGTAGAAGGGGTTGCGGATCAGCTTCGCCTCGTCCAGCAGCTGCGCGATCAGCTTTTCGGCCTCGGCGGGCGATGCGCTGGGCGCGATCTCGGCCGAAGCGCTTCCGAGGAAGCTCTGTTCTCCCTCGGAGAACTGTCTGTACACCGTCAAAGTGATGTGCTCGGCGTCGCGGGCGCGGTTCTGGTCGAGCGCGTGGCGGACGAAATAGAATTCCCATCCTCTGCGGCGCACGTCCGATACGGTCCAGGCGTCGGCTCCGGAGCTGCGGAGCAGATCAAGAATATAGTTTTCCATTTATCCGAGCCTCGCTTTCGCTTTCATATAGGGGCCGCCGTCCGAGACCTTGACCCATTCCTTGTGCCCCTTGCCGCAGCCGCCGGAGCCGAAGAGCTCATGGTCGCGGCTGAGCATCGAGATCGAGCCGAGCAGATCCGGCACATAGCCTGTCATCACGATCGGGGAGACGACCTTGCCGGTCAGCTTGCCGTCGCGGATCTCGTAGCCGCGGTCGATAATGCACTGGATGCCCCAGTGCTTGGGGTCCTCCATGCCGGACTGCATGCCCTTGAGGAGATAGCCGTATTTCACCGTCGCGATCATTTCCTCGAGCGTCGACTCGCCCGATTCGAACACCGTGTTGGTCATGCGGGTGTAAACCTTGTGCTCGAAGTTCTGGCGTTTGCCGTTGCCGGTAGGCTCGACGCCAAGGCGCAGAGCCGCGAGGGCGTCGCACACGCCGGTCTGCAGGATGCCGTTTCGGATCTCCACGGTGTCATGGGCGAGCGTGCCCTCGTCGTCGAAGGCATAGCTCGCGACCTGGATCTCCGGCTTTGCGCCCTCGTGCATCGTCACGAGATCACTGCCGACGCGCTTGCCGATATACTCTGCGCCGAGCGCGCGGTTCTTCACAAACATGTCCATCTCCACGCCGTGGCCGAAGGCCTCGTGCGCGATCAGACCGCTGACCTCCGGCGAGACGATGACCTCGTACTCGCCCGGCTCGATCCTTTCGGCCGTGAGCAGCTCCTCGGCGCTCTTTGCGACCTTTTCGACCTTTTCTCCGAGCAGGGCGAAAATCTCAGGGCCTTTGCGGTCGGAGACGCTCTCATAGCCGAACTTGACGCCCGCTTCGCCCGCCGCGATCACCGCAACGACGCCCTCGGAATAGACGTAGCTCTGGCGCATGTCGCGCTTCGCCGTGAGGAACATCTTGCACACGTGGGTGGACTGGCCGCGCACATGACAGTCGACGGCGTGCTCGCCGCAGGCGACGCCGCGCGCCGACATCTCCGAAAAGCTGTCGACCAGCTCGCCGAGATCGCAGTTCTCCGGCAGCTCGCCGGTCTCCATCTCCTCGCGGAGCTCACAGGGCTCATCCGGCAGGGCGGGCGTGTCGTAGATCTCGCTCTTCGTCTCCTCGAGCAGGGCAAACTGCTCGTTCAGTACGCGCCGCGCTTCGGCGGCGGTCTGCTCGGGGCAGGCGGGGTCAAAACGGTTGAAGGCAAACTCGCTGTACAGTCCTCCGCGGCGGACGCGGACGACGCTGCCGCGCTCGGTCATCATCGTCGAATGGTCGACGTGCTTTGCGCGCTGGGAGATCGAAACGACAAAGCCAACGGAATCCGTGGACAGAACGCTGACGTAATCATAATCCTCGCCGAGCAGCGCCACGAGCTTTTTCAGCCCCGGCGCGATCGCATCGAGGTAAGGGGAAAAGGGTGCTTTCACGATCATGCTTCCTTTCTTAAGTTCTCGCGAATCTCAATATAACATACGCGCGGTTTCTTTTCAACCGACCGGCGGCAGCAAAGGACGCTTGTTTTTTATCCTCACAGAGTGTATCATGTTTCCAAAGGGAGGGATCGCCATGTCCGAAGAGTATCTGATCATCCACAAAAGCGTTCTGCCCGACTATTACGCCAAAGTGCTCGAAGCCCGCCGCCTGCTCGAGTCCGGCAAGGTGCGCGAGGTCAGCGAAGCCGCGCGCATGGCCGGCATCTCGCGCAGCACGTATTATAAATACAAGGATCACGTCTTCGAACCCGCAGAGGCCTCCGGCAGCCGCAAGGCCGTGCTGGAGCTGATGCTCGACCACCAGCCGGGCGTGCTCAGCGCCGTGCTCTCGCGCCTCTTCGGAGCGGGCGCGAATATCCTGACCATCACGCAGAGTCTGCCCGTGCTCGGCAAGGCCAGCGTCACGCTCACGATCGACGTGGGCGGCGTGTCCCGCGGGATCAGCTCGCTCGTCTCCGCGCTGGAATCCGTCGGCGGTGTGGAGAGCGTGCGTCTGCTCGCGATCGAGTGAGCGGCCCTCCCTGTTTTTGCCGCTCGGGAGGGACGGGAAAAAAGTGCTTGACAAAGGGCGTTTTTTCTGTATAATAACTTTTGCGTTTAGCGGGATTGTGTAAAGGTAGCACAGCGGACTCTGACTCCGTATGTGAGGGTTCGAATCCTTCTCCCGCTGCCAAAAATCGACTTGAATCGTTAGATTCAGGTCGATTTTTTTGGTTTTTGGCATATTTAATAACTTTCAAAAGTTATTCTTTACCCTTACCCGTACCCTTACCGCGTTTGAACAGGGTAAAACAGTGAGAAAAAACACGGTATTTTGGTACTGTTTGGATTTTATATGCCCGGGATCTGACGCACATATTCTTCCATCCGGCTCGCGCTGGCCGCCTTCATGGCGTCGGAAACGTGACCGTACACGTCCAGTGTAAAAGCCGCCGTGGCATGGCCGAGGTTTCCCTGCACCGTTTTCACGTCGTCCCCGTTCTGCAGCGAGAGCACCGCATAGGTGTGTCGCAGATCATGGACTCGGGCATTTGGTGCACCGATCTCGGCGGCGAGCTTCTTGAAGTGATTGGACGTGGTCTGGGGCTGCAGCGGCGTTCCGAAGACTGTCAGAAAGGCCAGCGAGGTCCGGTGCTCCGCCTCCGTATTCCAGCCTTTCCAGGCGGCGGAAGCGTCTTCCCTCTGCCGGATCTGCAAATTATACTGCTTTCGCATCAGCTCCATCACATAGGGTGCCGGCTTCAGCGTGCGGCCTTTGCCGTTTTTCAGGGACGCGAACACTACGCCGCCGTCGCGGATCGGGCGCTTTTGCAGCTGTTTGTTGATGCGGATCACGCCGCGCCTAAAATCCACGCAGTCCCAGGTGATACCCAGTGCTTCTGCCTTTCGAACGCCGGTGAGCAGGATCACCTTCAGCAGGATACCGTATTCCTCGTCCTGCTCGGCCATCTGCAGGAGCAGCGCGACCTGATCGTCCGTCAGCGGTTCGATCTCATGCTTCTCGATCCGCGGCAGAATCGCTCCCTGGCAGGGATTGCGCCGGATATGGCCGCTTACCACCGCCACAGCCATGGCTTTACTCAAAACGCCATGGGCGTTTTTGACCGTTTTGGGTGAGATGCCCGGCGAGCCGTCCGGAGGCTGTATGAGTCGGTTATAAAACTTCTGCACTTCCGGAGTGGTCAGCTTTCCCAGCTCAACCTTGCCGAGTTCCGGTTTGATATGCGCATTGACAAGCGCGCGATAGTGCTTGAGAGTCGAATACTTCTTGTCGCCGCAGTAGTCCTTCATCCAGATATCCAGCCACTTGCTCAGCTCCATCTTGGAGGGTTCGATGTACTCGCCCTCGTCGATCTCACTGATGATCTGCGTCAGCTTCTGCCTGACTTCTTTCTGAGTCGCGCCGTAGATGGACTTCTGGATCTGCTTGCCGTCTTTGTCAAAACCGTTGGTAAAACGCCCTTCCCAGCTTCCGCTGGGGCGTCTGCGGATAGAACCGGAGCCGTTTGGATTTTTCGTTTTTTTGGTCAATGAACCCTCGCTTTCCTCGCATTTTCCGAATGTATCGGTCAGGTGCGATTACATTATAACACTTTTACACTTTAAAGCAAGAAATTCTTTGCGGTGTTCGCGGTTTTTTCTTGCATTTTCTATGACGATCATGACGGTATGACGGTATTCGGGGGGCCGGAATACCGTCATGACCGTCATACCGTCATGCGGTCAGGATGGCAGCTCGGATAGCGTGATCATGCGGGCGTCCGGGGTACGGCTGAAATCGTAGCGGACGCCGTATTGCTGCGCCAGAGTGTGGACGCTTGCGTTGAGCTGTCGGGTCAAGGCGTTTGGTTTGGTATTCGGCGGCAGGACAGTCATCAGCGCGCCTGTCAGCTCGGTGGGGGTGCCCTGCCAGCCGTGGCATTCACATACCAGCTTTTGTACGGCGGCGAGCAGTTTGTTCGAACTTCCGTCTGTCTGATCTGTGCCGTACTCGACGAATCGCCAGTGCTTGCTCTCGTCAAATTCCAGCTTCAGACGGAGATCTGCGACCTCGCGCCCGGTGATGTCCAGCGTGGCCTCCCTGCCGATGCGGGAGGGCTTTTGCAGCACCATCGCTCCGTCCGCGCAGCCGAGCAACCCGTTCGTGCCTGAGATCTTGTTGAAGGAATCGTCGGAATCCTCCTTGCGCGTGTGATGAACCACCAGAATCGTGATGTTGAAGCGGTCGGCCACGGTTTTGAGAGAGGTCATGACCTCGTAATCGCCGCCGTAGCTGTAGCCTTCGTTTTTCATCTGCCGGATGCGCTGCAGCGTATCGACGATCACGAAGCCGACGTTCGGGTGCGAGGCGAGAAAGTTTCCGATTTGCTGCTCGAAGCCCTTGCCCAAAAGCTCGGCCTCTGTGGCGATCCAGATCTTGTCCGCCTCGCCTCCTGTCACCTCGCCCAGTCGCTGCTGAATGCGCTGCTCGGTATCTTCGAGACTTACATACAAAACTTCACAGGGCTTGGTCTGAAACTCCCAAACTTTTTCACCCTTGCTCACACGGTCGGCCAGCCAAAGTACCAGCCAGCTCTTGCCGATCTTCGACGCGCCGGCCAAAATGTACACACCCTTGCCGAGCATTTTTTCGATCAGCCATCCGGTGGGCTGGAAGTCCATTTCCATCAAATCGTTGGCGTTCACGGCATCAAGTTCGAGGATCTTTTCACCCAGCGTTCGCTGAATGTGACGAACGGCTTCACGCGCTTTCATGTTCGGATGTCCGCACAAAACGTAGTCCAACAGGTCGCCTCTCCGGTTGCAGTGCATGCACAGCCAGGTGTCGTCCTTCATGATTCCCGCTGTGTCTCCGCAGATCGGGCAGGTCGTGAGAAACTCATCCTCATCCAGTTCGATATGCGCAGCTTTGAGATAATCGCGAATCTGCGGCTGTACTCTTTCTCGAAATAGATCGATCTTTTCTTCGGTCATGGGCAGCACCTCACGAAGCAAGGATTTGCTCGTCCATCCAGTGCAGCAGATTGTCCCGCACGACAAGCATGCGGTTTCCGACACGCAGTGTGGGAAAGCTCTCGCTTCGCATCAACCGGTAGGCGTTGGCTCGGGAAATGTTCAGTACGCCTGCAAGTTGGTTGGCATTGAGAACGAGGGGAAGATCGGAAAAAGAATTAAAAGTGTTGGTCGCGGCTGCGGCAGTATTGGTCATGGTGATCGCTCCTTCCTGGCAATTCATTTTGTTATTCAGTTTGTAAGGTGCATCCGTTTTCGATTGAATGATGCTTGAAGGTAGAGTCTCGGTTTTTATCACGTCCTTTACTTTTTTCCGTTGTGTTTTCTCATTACAGATTTCGGGGGGCGGCCTTGCGTCGTTCATTTTTGATCTCCTTGCTCGTTCTAAGCCATTTCATATTCGTCTTCGACCGCGCTGTTAAAATCGTGGATCGCAATGTCCAGGTCATAACTCACTTTCTCGATCTTTTTCAAAAACGGTTGCGTGAGCTCGCCTCCTTCTTCGAGATACCGCGCGATCTGATCGAAATCTTTTTCGAGCTTGTTGATGTTTCGCAGTTCCTGAATGATATATCTTTCGTCGTGAATGATGACCGGGAGTTTTTTGATTCGTCGGTTGAGAAGAACTCGGCGGCAAAACTCGGATATGGATAAACCGCATTGCTTTGCCTCATGGGCGATTACTTCGTAAAATGCTTCCGAAACACGAAAGTGGATGGTTTTCTCTTTTGTTCCAAGCTCTTTTTTCTTTCTTGCCATTTTTCCTCCTTTTGATTTGCGAAGCGTAATCAAAACTGTGTTTGCTGCAAGCAAACACCGCAACGATAGTTGCCAAAATTCATGCGGGATTGGGGAGCGAAATCCCCAACAAGTGTCTCGGCTGAAAATGCAAAAATGCATTTATGTAGCACGAGGCGAAACTTGCTCTCCGAGGGGGATCGAAATTTTTGTTGCAGTTTTTTCAAAACACCTCCTTTGCGGCAAACAAAAAACTCGCAGCATCACAACAAAAGCGTACCGAGAAAAAGTCTCGTTCCACTTAAAGTTGTGACGCTGCGAGTTTAAGACCTGCCCGTTGGGCTTCAGTTTCAGACCCGATCCATTCTAAGATGGCTGTCGATCCGGAACCTATGTGTTTTTAATCACCCCATATTCACAGATGGGAGGACGGCCGGCATTGTCAATTATTTTGTTGTAAGCTATGTAGATTTCTTCAATCGTCAACG
>JAFSJZ010000047.1 GCA_017449185.1 Oscillospiraceae bacterium | reverse complement strand
CATCACCGCCTCCTCCAACATGTCCAAGGAGGACATCGACAAGGCCGTCAAGGAGGCCGAGATGTACGCCGCCGAGGACAAGAAGCGCAAGGACGAGGTCGACGCCCGCAACGCCGGCGACCAGATGGTCTACCAGACCGAAAAGACGCTTGCCGAAATGGGCGACAAGCTCGACCCGGCCGACAAGGGCGAGGTCGAAAACAAGCTCGCCTCGCTCAAGACCGCGCTGACCGGCACCGACACCGAGGCCATCAAGCACGCGACCGAAGAGCTGACGCAGGCCTTCTACAAGGTCAGCGAGAAGATGTACCAGGCGGCCAACCCCCAGGGTGCGCAGGGCTTTGATCCCTCCCAGGCGGGCGGCCCCCAGGGCGGTCAGCCGGGCGGCCAGGACTACTACGACGCCGACTACACCGTCGTGGACGACGACAAGTAATTTCAATTTAAACTTTATGCGAAGCCGCCAAAGGGCGGCTTCGCGCACCCCGACCCGAAGCCCAGCGGTAGCGGGTTTGGGTCGGAAAGGAGGAGCAAGGAAGCGGCCGCATGTTTTCGCGCGGCGGTAAACGCAGCGCGCGGAAACGGAGGCAAGCGGACTTTGCGACGACGCGATGGCAGAAAAACGCGATTATTACGAGGTGCTCGGCCTGCAGAAGGGCGCGAGCGCCGAAGAGATCAAAAAAGCATACAGACGCCTTGCCAAGGAAAACCACCCCGACCTGCACCCCGGCGACAAGGCCTGCGAGGAGCGCTTCAAAGAGATCAACGAGGCCTACGAGATCCTGTCGGACGACGACAAGCGCGCGAAGTACGACCAGTTCGGCCATGCCGCGTTCGACCCTTCCGCCGGCTTCGGCGGCGGCGGATTCGAGGGCTTTGGCGACTTCGGCGATTTGGGCGACATCTTCTCCAGCTTCTTCGGCGGCGGCTTCGGCTCCGCGCGCAGCAACCCCAACGCGCCGCGCCGCGGCGACAACCTGCGCGCCAGCGTGAACATCTCCTTTGAGGAGGCAGCCTTCGGCTGCAAGAAGGAGGTCACGGTCGGCCGCGTGGAGAAGTGCGCCGACTGCAAGGGCAGCGGCTGCGCCCCCGGCACGACGCCGGAGGTCTGCCCCGACTGCAAGGGCAGCGGCACCGTACGTACGACCCAGCGCACGCCCTTCGGCATGGCGCAGTCCACCGCGCCGTGCCAGAAGTGCCGCGGCACGGGCAGGATTATCCACCAGCCCTGCAAGACCTGCCGCGGAATGGGCAGCGTCCGCCGTCAGCACAAGATCAGCGTGAACATCCCCGCCGGCATCGACGACGGCCAGGCCATCTCGCTGCACGGTCAGGGCAACGACGGTGTGAACGGCGGCCCGGCCGGCGATCTGCTGGTCGGCGTGATCGTGCGTCCGCACGCCCGCTTTGAGCGCGACGGCAACTCGGTGCTGCTGATGCAGGACATCAGCTATGCCCAGGCGGCGCTCGGCGCCGAGATCGAGGTCCCGACGCTGGACGGCAACGTCAAGCTTACGATCCCCGAGGGCACGCAGCCGGGCGCGACCTTCCGCATGCGCGGCAAGGGCATCCCCTATCTGCGCGGGTCGGGGCGCGGCGACCAGTTCGTCACCGTGAACGTCAAGGTGCCCAAGGGGCTGACCGGCTCGCAGAAGGAACTGCTGCGCCAGTTTGCCGCCTCAATGGGCGAGTATGACGGCGGCGCCTCCGGGCTCGGCGGCATCTTCGGCAAAAAGAAGAAATAAAAACGTGCTGTCATTCTGAGGAACGAAGTGACGAAGAATCTTCGCTTTTGAAAAGCTTTCGAGAGGAAAGATCCTTCGCTCCGCTCAGGATGACAGCGTTTTTGTTTACAAAAATTAAATTGCATCCCGCGCCGTTTGCGGTATAATGAAAGCATCTCAACAGAAAAGGAGCTTTGTCATGGATTTCAGAAGTCTTACCGTCAAAGAGCTTTTCGACAACGAAAAGACCGCCGCCGTGGTCAAGGATCTCGCGCCCCAGCTGCTGAAGTACCCCGTCAAGCTGTTCAACAAGAAGAGCTGCGGCGAGATATTTGACAAGGTCGTCAAAGCCGGCATCGTGCCGCTGGACGTGGCCAAAAAGGTCGAGGCCAAGGTAAACGAAATCATCAAGTAAGCATAAACGGCTTCCGGCAGGGGCTTGCCGCCCCTGCCGGAAGCCGTTTGGAAAGAGAAAGACATGCTGGATTCCCTGTTTGAACAGTTTGATTCGATCGTCGTCCTCGACACCGAGACGACCGGCTTTTCCCCGCGCAGCGACGAGGTGATCGAGCTGGCGCTGCTGCGCGTGACCGCCGCGGGGGAAGCGGAGGAATACGACGAGTTCATCCGTCTCTCGCCCGGAAAGACGCTGCCGGGAAGGATCACGGAGCTGACCGGCATCACGGAGCAGATGCTGCGCGGCGGCGTGGGCAAAAACGAGGCCGCCTGCGCGCTGGCCGAAATGCTCGGCCACGGGCGGACGCTTGTGTGCGCCTATAACGCCCAGTTCGACCTGGTGTTTTTATACTATCTGCTCGACGCATACGGCCTGGCCGGAGCGCTGAAGAGCGTGCGCTTTTTGGACGCGCTGACGGTCTATAAGGACCGGCGGCCCTATCCGCACCGGCTCAGCGACGCGGTGGAGAGCTACGCGCTCGTCTCGCAGAACACGCACCGCGCCATCGACGACACGCACGCGACCTATGAGCTGCTGTGTGCGATGGACGCCGAGGCGGCCGACCTTGACCGCTACATAAACCTCTTCGGCTACAGCGCCAAATACGGCCTGCCGAAGCGGCGCATTTCCTCGGTCAGCTACCGCCCGCAGGGCTTTGACGCAGTCGGCAAGCTGTACGATCCGCCCTGCCAGGACGGGGCGGAGACGCTTTGAAAGGCGGCGGAGATATGAAGCAGAGACGAAGAAAAAACGCCTGTCTCTCGCTGCTGCTGGCCGCGCTGCTGCTTTCGGGCTGCGGCGTCAAGCCTCCCGCGCCCGCGGCCGCGCCGGAGGAGAGCGCGCCGACAGCCGCGCCAGAGCCGACAGTTGCCCCGACAGCCGCGCCGACCGCCATGCCCGCCGCCCCGGCGGAGGACGCCGCGGCGGACGCGGAGGAGGATGCTCCGGCACAGGACGCGCCGCGCGCCGATTCGATGACGAAGGGCTCGCACAAAACGACGCGCGTCGACTGGAATTACTGGATCTATGAGCCGGATATCCCCGCGCCCGAGGAGGGGCTGCCACTGGTCGTTTATATGCACGGCGACGGCGGCAAGGGCAGCAATCCGGACCGCCTGGTTTTAAACGATTCCGGTCTCGGCCGTCTTCTGTATGAGGGGACGGTCCGTCTCGACGCGCTGGTCCTCGTCGCGCAGTCCTCAAACGCGTGGCGGAGTCTGTATGACGACTTTGCCGAGCTGATCGACTGGACGGCGGAGACCTATCACGCCGATCCCGACCGCGTCTCCGTCGTCGGCTGCAGCGCAGGCGGCGTGGGCTGTTTTCAAATGATCATCCGCTATCCCGCGCGCTTTTGCTGTGCCGCCGTGCTCGGCGGTGCCGTCAGCCCGAAGCAGGCGGCGGATATCCGCATCCCGCTGCGCATCTATCACGGCGAACTGGACAGCTTTATGGGCTTCAGCGTGGTCCGGGCCAGCGAACAGATCAACGCCAACGGCGGGCAGGCGGAGCTTATCATGATGAAGGACGTCCGGCACAGCGAGCAGATCGCCCTTTCGGAAAGCGAGTGGGGCCTTTGGGACTGGGTCCTGGCCCAAAAGCGAGAAGCGGGCTGAAAAGCAAGAAAAAGAGATGGGGGTTCCCCATCTCTTTTCTTTTTTTCTCTTTTTACGATCGGATCAGCCTTCGTACGCCTTGAAGAAGCCCAGGATGCCGTCCAGCCGGTCCTTATCCATCGAAAAGGCCGTGATCGCGCTCATGTAGCTGCCCACTTTGAGGGCCACCAGCCGTTCATAGACGGCCACGCCGTTGTAGTTGGCCGAGATCAGGATCGCCGGATGATCGGACCCGGCGAAGGAAACGGTCTCCTTTTCCATCGAGATGTCCGTCATGCCCATCTGAACCAGCGTCGGTTTCAGCTGGTCCAGGTTCATGTCGATGTACCTGTCCTCGTCCAGCACGATGCCGTAGATGACGCCGAGATCCTGGATCATGATGTTCACGTTGTCGCCGCTCTGATCTGTTGCCAATGCGTACAGGTCGCACAGCGAGCCGCTGTCGCGCAGCTGGTCGGCAAGACCCGTCTCGGAGAAGTTATCGGCCACAAGGCCCATCATCTGCGCGGTCTGCTCGTCGTCAAGGACCACCCAGTTGTCCGGGACCTCTGCGCTGATGCCGAGACCCTTGTTGACATAGCTGCTTGCGGTCTTTTCCCCGACCATTTCTTCCGCTGCAACCTCTTCTTCCGGCTCGGCCGCTTCCACTTCCTCCGCGGGAGCCGCTTCGGGTTCGGATGCGTCGGCGGCGGCTTCCGCCGCCTTTTCGGCGGCCTCTTTGATCTTGTCCGCGCTGTCAGTCTTTCCGGCTGCCCCGCAGGCCGAGAGCGAAAGCAGCATCGCGGCCAGCAGCAGGATGCTTATCCATTTTTTCATATTGATTTCTCCTTTTTTAGGGTTTTCCCTGCGGAAAGTATAAGCGCTCCCGGCGGGGTCTGTCAAGAGTGCGGCGCTTACCACGCAAGATCCATCGGGTCGAGCGGCTCGCCGCCCGTGAGGATGCGCCGCAGCGCGTCGCGGCAGACGTCCGTCGCGTCCGAAAGATACTCCTCAAGCAGCTCCTCGGTCATAAAGACGGTCTTGCCCTCCGGGTGCTCGGTGAAGTCGCCGCGCATCTCGGCAAGGAAGTCCTTCAGCAGGAAGGGGTAGATGCGGTTGATCGGCTCGGTCTCAAAGTGTCCGGGCATGACGAGCTCGTCCCGGATATGGTAGCGCGAGACGATATAGGCATTGAGCAGGTGATAATCGTTGTGCAGGATCGCGACCTTTTCGCGCGTCATGCTGCGCTCGAACAGGCGCGCCTTCTGCCAGAAGATACGGTAACAGGCGTCCTCGACAAGGTGCATGTAATAGCCCAGATAAAGATCGTCTGTCTCGACAAGCGGGGCAAATTCGCGGCGGAAGCGCTCGAAATCCGAGATGCGGACGCTTTTGCCGTCCTTCTCGGTATCAAGCTGGAAATGCGTCAGGTTGCGGAACACCAGGTCCTCGATCGCGTCCGGCAGGACGTTGCCGATACGAAAGCGGTCGGCGTCGCGCACGCCGAGGCCGATCAGATCTTCCCCGATGAGATAATGGATCGTTCGCTGTGCCATGTTCTTTCCTCTCTCTTTCTTGCCTCCCCCGTTGGGGAATTGCGGCCGGATCTCTTGCCTCCCCCTCGGGGGAGGCGGATCGCAACCGGCATCCACTAAGGCTCCCCTGCAAGGGGAGCTGTCAGCCCTTGGACTGACTGAGGGGTCGTCCGTAACCTCCGTCCCCGCTTCGCCGGTCTATTTCTGATACAGCTCCAGCACCTCGCGCGCCATGTCGGCCATGCCCCTGCGCACATGCGCGGGCGACAGGATCTCTGCCTCCGCGCCGAAGCCGAAGACCCAGGCGTAAAACTGCGGGCTGACGACGGCACGGATCGAGACGGAAAAATGCCCCTCGTCCTCGCGGATCAGCATGACGTCGCGGCCGAAGCGGTCGATCACCGCGCCGGCCAGTCGGCTGGAAAAGCGGAGGCGCACGGTCTCGGCCTCGCCAGCGAACATGCCGAAGACGGTCTTGGAATAGGCCGACATGTCGAGCCCGGCAAAGGCCTCCTTGCCGTCGCGGAAGCTTTCGCACACGCTGATCTGCGCCATCTTGTCGACGCGGTAATGCCGGATCGTCTCCGTCTGCGTGTCGAAGGCCAGCAGGTAATAATTCTCGTCGTCCCACATCAGCGCCCAGGGGCTGACCTCATAATACGCGCCGTCGTGGCGGTAGCGCCGCTCTTTGTCGACGGTGTATTCAAAATAGCGGAAGCGGATCTTTTTGTCGCCCGTGATAGCCGAGGAGATCTCGTCGACGTTGTAATAGACGCTTTCGTTCATACTCTTGACCCGGTTGCGGACATAGACCTGCCGCTGGAGCAGCACGGCGTCGTGCGCGCTGGCCAGCCCTTCGATCTTGCGGATCAGCGCAAGCGTCTTTTTCTGCGTGATGAACTTGGACGACTGGACGCTGTCGACCAGCAGCTTCAGCTCCGGCAGCTCGAACTCGCGCGTGCCGATGTAATAGCCCACGGTCTTGCCGCGCGCCTGCACGACGTCCAGCCCGAAATCGCGCAGCGCGTCAAGGTCGGCATACAGGCTTTTGCGCTCGGCCGCGATGCCGTGCGCGGAAAGCTCCTCGACCATCTGCGCGATGCCGACCGGGTGCGCCTCGTCCGAGTTTTGCAGCAGATAGCGCATCAGATATAAGAGCTTCAGCTTTTGATTCTGCGATCTGGGCATGGCGATCCCCTCCGTTTTTGATCTCTGCTGACAGTATAGCACAAACCACTGTCCCATTTGAAGGACTTTGTTTTGTCACGGGCCGGTAACCTTCCGGTAAAAAATACGCCTCTCCGGCGTCGCCGGAGAGGCGTTTCTTCGCTTTTGCCCTATAATAGGCCTTCGGGTTTTCCGCTTTGCGCGTGACGGGGCTGAGGGCGCCCTAAGTCGCCGCGGCGGGAGAGCTCCAGCGCGCGTCTGCGCTTTTTCGACAGCTTTTCATAGGGGACGAATTTCATTTCTTTCACCTCTTTCTTTCGCTTTCGCGACGTGGTATACTGTTTTCATGCTTGAAAAAAAGGATGGGGGTTGTCTATGACGCTTGAGGAGATTTGCCTTGCCATGCGGGAGGCCGAGCGCAGAGCCGGCGAGCTGATCCTGCACGCGCACGGCGTGATGACCGAAAACAAAAGCGGCGCGCGCGACGTCGTGACCCAGTACGACCGCGCGGTGCAGCAGCTTTTGATCTGGAATCTGCGCGCCGCGGTGCCGGAGGCGCACTTCTTCTGCGAGGAAATGAACGAGCAGGAATCGCTTGACGCCGCGCAGCTGTTCATTATCGACCCGATCGACGGCACGATGAACTTTGTCCGCGGCTTTTCGCACAGCTGCGTCTCCGTGGCCTACGCCGAAAACGGCGTCGTGCAGGCCGCGGCGGTCTATAACCCCTATCTCGACGAGATGTTCCACGCCGTGCGCGGCGGCGGCGCTTTTTTGAACGAAAGCCCGATCCGCACGGCGGAGGACGATCTTGCAAACAGCGTGGTGTGCTTCGGCACCGCGCCATACCGCCCCGACCTGTCGGACCACACCTTTGCCCTGGCCCGGCGGATGTTCGACCGCAGCCTTGACGTGCGGCGCGAGGGCACGGCGGAGCTGGATCTGTGCAGCGTGGCCGCGGGCCGCGCGGGACTGTATTTCGAGCTGGACCTGTCGCTGTGGGATTACGCGGCGGGCGCGCTGATCGTCGAGGAGGCCGGCGGCGTGTGCCGCAGGGCGGACGGCGAGGCGCTGCGCTTTGCGGCGGAAAAAAGCACGATCGTCGCCGCGGCGAGCGAGGCCGTGCTGGCGGACTATCTGCGCGAGACAGAGGACCTGCGCTGAAAAGCGTGATAATAGCAAAAAAACGTCCCTTTCCGATCGGAAAGGGACGTTTGCGTATCAAGATAATCAGTTTGAGATAATCAGTCAAGAACGTAGGGCAGCAGAGCGATCTGGCGGGAGCGCTTGATCGCCTCGGTCAGCTCGCGCTGATGCATCGCGCAGGTACCGGTCGTGCGGCGGGGCAGGATCTTGCCGCGCTCGGACAGGTAGTGACGAAGCTTTGCGGTGTCCTTATAGTCGATAAAGGTGGCCTTGTCGACGCAGAACTGGCAGACTTTTCTGCGCTTGTGGTTCTTGGGGTTGTTTTTATCGAAAGCCAAAGCTGTATCCTCCTTTTCTTATTCCTTAGAACGGCAGCTCGCCGTCTTCGCCTTCGAGTTCTTCAAACGGGGAAGAGGCCTTGGGGCTGCTCTTCGGCGCTTCATAGCTCGAATAGCTGGGGCGGCTGTCGGTGGACTCTGCGCCGTCGCGGCGGCTGTCGCCGAAGTAGACGTTGTCGGCAACGACTTCCCAGCTGGTCCGCTTGTTGCCGTCACGGTCTTCCCATTTACGGCTCTGCAGGCGTCCGGAGACGACTGCCATGCGGCCCTTGGTGAAATACTTGCTGACAAACTCGGCGGTCTGACGCCAGGCAACGCAGTCGATGAAATCGGTCTGTCTCTCAGCGCCGTCGCGGCCGCCGAAATCGCGGTCGACAGCGAGCGTGAAGGACGCGACCTGGGTCTGGGACTGGGTCATCCGGAGTTCCGGATCGCGGGTAAGGCGGCCCATGATCGTGATGTGGTTGAGCATGTGTCTCTCCTTATTCCGCGCGCATGGTGATCAGACGACGCAGGATGCCGTCGGTGATACCGAGGATACGGTCCAGCTCGGCCGGGAATTCCGGTCCGCTGGTGAACTTCATGAGGACATAGTAGCCTTCGGAAATGTAGTTGATCTCGTAAGCGAGCTTGCGCTTACCCATCTCCTCGATTTCGTCGAGCGTACCATTAGCCTCAACAAGTGCCTTGAACTTCTCAACAACCGCCGCGGTCTCCTCTTCGGAGAGGTTGGGGCTGATGATGTACATTACCTCGTACTTTTCGCTTGCTTTTGCCATGGTTGCACCTCCTTCTGGTCATTTGGCCCCCGCTCTTTGTCGGGAGCAAGGAAATATACCCGTCATTTCGGACAGGCCATATTATTATACCGGGATTTTGGCGAAAGTCAAGGGCTTTTTGGCCGGTTTTGTGAAAAAAGTTTCAAAAGGTTACGACACAGCCAGGCGCTCGCAAAAAAATCCGCAACTTTTTTGCGCAGATCGCTTTTTATACAGTGAGGGTCCTCAGAAAGGAGAAAACAGAATGGATGATTCCGAAATCGTAGATCTCTATTGGGCGCGCTCCGAGCAGGCCATCGCGGAAACCGCGGCGAAATACGGAAAATACTGCCGCACGATCTCCTACAACATCCTGGCGAACGGTGCCGACGCAGAAGAGTGCGTCAACGATACATATCTACACGCGTGGAACTCCATGCCCACGCACCGGCCGGCGCTGCTTGCGCCCTATCTTGCCAAGCTGACCCGCTGGCTGTCCCTGACCCGGCTGCGCAGCGGCAGCGCGCTCAAGCGCGGCGGCGGGGAGCTGGCCGAGGCATTGGACGAGCTGGCCGGAACGCTGGATTCCGGCGTCGACACGGAAAAGCAGCTCGAGCTCCGCGAGCTGAACAGAGCGGTACGGCGGCTGCTCGACGGGCTTGACAAAACCGAGCGGGATGTCTTTCTCGCCCGGTACTGGTATCTCGCCCCGCTTGCGGAGATCGCGGAAAAGAGCGGCTTT
>JAFSJZ010000046.1 GCA_017449185.1 Oscillospiraceae bacterium | reverse complement strand
CAGCGTGTGCTCAACAAGATCACGCTCTTCGGCGCGATCTACCTCGGCATCATCGCCGTGACGCCCATTCTGATCTCTCACTTCAGCAACGCGGCTTCGCTGACCGGGCTGCAGCTCGGCGGCACGTCCATCATCATCGTTGTCGGCGTTGCCCTTGAGACCGTCCGCGCCATTGAGGCGCAGATGCTCATGCGCAACTACAAGGGCTTCCTTTCCTAAGAGGAGGAACATGCTATGAGGCTTATTCTTCTCGGCGCTCCCGGCGCCGGTAAAGGCACTCAGGCAGAGATACTCAGCCGCGAGCTCGGTATCCCCACCATTTCCACCGGCAATATCCTGCGCGCCGCGATCCGCGAAGGCACGGCCGTAGGGCTCAAAGCCAAGGCTTTGATCGAAGCGGGCAAGCTTGTGGACGACGAGACCATCATGGGCATCGTCTCCGAGCGTCTGGCAAAGCCCGACTGTGCGAAGGGCTACATCCTCGACGGTGTGCCCCGCACGATCCCGCAGGCCGAGGCCATGGAGGCCATGGGCATCGAGATCGACTGCGCGCTCTCCATCGAGATCGCGGATGAGACGATCGTCGAGCGCATGTCCGGCCGCCGGACCTGCAGAAACTGCAGCCAGACCTTCCACGTGGTCTACAATCCCCCGAAGCAGGAAGGCGTGTGCGACTTCTGCGGCGGCGAGCTGACGATCCGCAAGGACGACGCTCCCGAGACCGTACGGGCCCGCCTCGAAACCTTCCACCGGGAGACCGAGCCGCTGCTCGCCTTCTACGAGGCGAGAGGCAAGCTCCGCCGCGTGGACAATCAGCCCTCTATCGAGGAGACGACTGCGGCGATCCGCAGTGCTCTGGAGCTTTAAAACATGGCTGAGAGCATCACCATCAAATCACCCCATGAGATTGAGATCATGCGTCAGGCCGCAAAAATTGCGGCCGGCGCACGGTCGATGGGCCGCCAGGCCGTAAAAGACGGGCTGACGACAAAGCAGATCGACAGGGCCGTGCACGAGTACATCGTCAAAAACGGCGGCAGACCGAGCTGCCTCGGCTACGAGGGTTTTCCGGCCGCCACCTGCGTGTCCGTCAACGACGAGGTCATCCACGGCATTCCCGGCAGAAGGATCGTCCGCAGCGGTGACATCGTCTCGCTCGACCTCTGCGCCACCTATAAGGGCTTCGTGGGCGACTGTGCCGGCACCTATGCCGTCGGCGAGGTCAGCGACGAAGCAAGGCGGCTCATCGAGGTCACGAGGCAGGCCTTCTTTGAAGGCATCCGCTTTGCAAAGGCGGGCTGCCGCATCCACGACATCGGCGAAGCGGTCCAGGACTATGTGGAGAGCCACGGCTTTTCCGTGGTGCGCGACTTCGTGGGCCACGGCATCGGCCGCGGCATGCACGAGGCGCCGGAGGTCCCCAACTATCGACCGGAGGGGCGCCGCCCCAATCCACGCCTGGTCAAGGGCATGACCATCTGCGTCGAGCCGATGGTCTGCGCGGGAGATTGGCGAATCAAGATCCTGGACGACGGCTGGACGGTCGTCACCGCGGACCACTCGCTTGCGGCGCACTATGAGAACACGATCCTGATCACCGACGGTGAGCCCGAAATCCTCACCATGGCGGACGACATCTGAATGGAGGGTATTTGATTTGGCAAACAAAGATGATGTAATCGAACTCGAGGGCACGGTGGTGGAGTCGCTCCCCAACACCATGTTCAAGGTGGATATCGGAAGCGGCCACATTATT
>JAFSJZ010000045.1 GCA_017449185.1 Oscillospiraceae bacterium | reverse complement strand
TTGAGGATGGTGTCCATCATGCCGGGCATGGAGGCGCGGGCGCCGCTGCGCACGGAGACGAGCAGGGGGTTCTCCAGATCGCCGAACTTTTTGCCGTTGATCTGCTCCATGATCGCGACGTTCTTCATGATCTCTGCCATGATCTCGTCGTTGATCTGGCGGCCGTCCTCATAGTACTTGGTGCAGGCCTCGGTCGTAATCGTGAAGCCCTGGGGGACGGGCAGTCCGATGTTGCTCATTTCGGCGAGGTTCGCGCCCTTGCCGCCGAGCAGCTCGCGCATCTTGGCATTGCCTTCGGAGAAGAGGTAAACGTACTTTTTGCTCATGTGCTGTTCTATCCTTTCTATTATTCAAACTGTAAACAAAGTTGGGAAAACTCGCATTGTTTAGAATACCATATTTCAGCTTGCATTATCAATACATTTTCATCACAAATCTGCGCTTGTTTTTTCTTTTTCTCCGGCCAATTCATCTGCGATTTTGACAAATTCGGCCAGATCGAGCGCCTCGCCGCGGACGCGCGGGTCGATCCCGCAGTTCGAAAGCACGCTCTCAAGCTCCGCGCGCGGCAGACCGAGGCCGGCGGAGAGGGCGTTCGGCAGCGTCTTACGGCGCTGGTTGAAGGCCGCCCGTATGATTTTAAACAAAAGCTCCTCGTCCGATACCGGGAAGGGCTTTTCCTCCCTCTTCGTCAGACGGATCACGGTCGAGGTGACCTTCGGCTGCGGATGGAAGCAGTGCGGCGGAACGTCAAAGAGCTCTTCCGTCTCCGCGTGCCACTGCACGAAGAGAGTGAAAGCGCCGTACTCGGCTGTGTCCGGCGCGGCGCAGATCCGATGTGCGACCTCGCGCTGGATCATCACCGTGATCGTCTCGAAGCAGCCGGAGCGAAGCAGCGCGGTCAGCAGCGGACTCGTGACGTTGTAGGGCAGGTTGGCGCAGACGACCGCGCGCATGCCGCCGAAATGATCGCGCATGAGGGCCGGGATATCCTGCTTGAGGATGTCGCCGAAGACGATCTCGACGTTTTCCTGGTCGGAGAGAGTCTCTTTCAGCACGCCCTCGAGCGAACGATCGAGCTCGACGGCGAGGACTTTCCCCGCCCGTTTGGCCAGCTGCTCGGTCAGGCAGCCCACGCCGGGGCCGATCTCCAGTACGGCGGTATCTCGATCCAGCCCGGCGCTGTCGGCGATCTGCTCCGGCACCCAGGGCGCGATCAGAAAGTTCTGCCCCATCGACTTGGAGAAGCGGAAGCCGTTTCGCCGCAGCAGCGTCTGTATTTCGTTGTAGTCGGTCAGATTCATGTCGTCCTCACAAGCTCCGTACCGTCTCGCTTTGTCGCAAGCTCGAAAGCTCGCTCACTTCGCTGCTCGTCCTCTCAAAATCAATGCCGCTTCGCTGGGCTTTGATTTTGTTTCTTTACGGGGCTTTCTTTTATTTTCTGTCTTTCAAAATCTTCTCAAAGGCCTGTCCCATGTTGTCGTGGCCGGGCTCGACGGGCCAGACGATATTGCCGCGGTAGCGGTAGCCGTTCTCACGCAGCAGGCGCAGCACGGCCTTGTTCTTTTTGTGCGTGTCGGTGCGCAGAGCCTTCGCACCGAGGGCGCGGGCCTCCCGCTCGGCCAGAGCCAGAAGCTTTTCGGAGAGCCCCGTGCCCCGGTATTTCTCCGTAACGACGCTGCGGTGCAGCGTGGCATAGGGCAGCTCCGGCGTCCACTTGCCGTCGCTGATGGCCTCCTGCCAGGGTTCCTCGCGCGTCGAAAGTACGAAAAAGCCGGCCAGTTCCCCGCCGTGCCGCACGGCGTACAGCTCCCCCCTCGCCAGATCGGCGCGCAGCAGACTCTCGTCCGGATAGCCGTCCTGCCATTGGTCGATGCCGCGTTCCCGCAGCAGGGCCTTGCCCTCGTCCAGCAAAGCCAGCAGCGCCGGCAGTTCCTCCGCCGTCGCCGCGCGGCAGCTGACAGGCTCTGTCAGCGTAAGGCGTCCGGCCTCTTTTTTTGCATCCTCGAGCAGCTTTTGATCGTCCTTGTCCGCGGGGACGAATTTTTCAAACAGGTCGGGGCGCTTTTCCATCGTGCGGAGGAACTGCTGTTTCCTTCTCCACTTTTCGACCTTCTCGTGATCGCCGTTCAAAAGCACCGGCGGCACTTCCCTGCCCTCCCAGAGCTCCGGGCGGGTGTACTGGGGATATTCGAGAAGACCGTCCCAGTGGCTCTCTCCGACGTAGCACTGCTCGTCGGACAGCACGCCCGGCACGAGGCGGCAGACAGAGTCGGCCACGGCCATCGCCGCGATCTCGCCGCCGGTCAGCACAAAGTCGCCGAGCGAGATCTCCTCGTCGACGCACGCTTCGATGAAGCGCTCGTCCACGCCCTCGTAATGGCCGCAGACCAGCACCAGATGGTCGTAGTCGCGCACGAGACGCTTGGCCGTCTCCTGCGTATAGGGCTCCCCCTGCGGCGAGAGATAGATCACGCGCGAATGCCTGTCCGATGCAGTTGACATAACGCTGTCAAGGCAGCTCTTGAGCGGCTGCGCCATCATCACGCAGCCCCAGCCGCCGCCGTAGGGATAATCGTCGACCTGGCACTGCTTGTTCTCGGTGTAGTCCCGGATCTGGACGCAGCTGATCTCGACCAGGCCCTTGTCCGCGGCCCGGCCGAGGATGCTCTCGTGCAGGACGGCGTTCACCGTATCCGGGAAGAGCGTTAAGATGTCGATGCGCATTTGGCTCATATCACATACCCTCGATCAGATGGACGCGAATCTCTTCTCTTTCCGCGTCGATAGACAGGATGAATTCCTTTACGGCAGGGATCAGATGCTCGCTCTCGCCCTTGACGTGGTAGAGCATCGCCGCGGGCGTCTCCTCCGCGTCGACGAGCTTGCCGACCTCGTTTCCCTGCTCGTCCACGACCGTGAAGCCGAGGATGTCCTGGACGAAAAATTCGCCCTTTTTGAGCTTCGCGTCCGCGCGCAGGATCTCGACGGTCTTGCCCTTGAGCGCCATCGCGGCGCCCAAATCGTCCACGCCCTCGATGCGCGCGATCACGAAGTGCTTGTGCGTCCGCGCCGAGAGGATCTTTCTCTCTTCGCCGTCCAGATAGAGGCGTTTGAACGTCCGGAAAAACTCCGGCGAGTCGAGCCAGACTTCGATCTTCACTTCCCCGTTCACGCCGTGGGTGTTGACGATCCGTCCGGCCTCCACATAGTCTTTCATCCCGCGCGCTCCTTTGCATGTTCACTAAAGTATTATTTTAGCATAAGTCCCCGCGTTTGCCAACAACCTCAACGAAAAAAGCTCCTCGTTTGAGGAGCTTTCATCGTTTATTCGATTTCCCATGGCAGGTTTACATAAGTTGGTTCATGCTTGAGAGCGGGGAGCAGCTTTTCGCGCACGTCCGCCATCGCGATCCGCAGGGAGCTGGTGTTGATACAGGGGTGGCAGCCGAAGGATGCGTCGCCGAGCAGGTCGCGGTCGACAAGCAGCCGGACCTTTCCTTCCCGGTCGTTCATCAGCCCCAGCAGGCTGACCGAGCCGGGCGTGAGATCCATCAAGCGCTCCATATCCTCCGCGCCGCCGAAGCTCAGGCGGGACGAGCCGATCTGCGCCGAGAGATACTTGGTCTTGAAGGGCTTGCAGCCCGGCATGATCAGCAGATAGAAGTCTGTCTGCTGCCGGTTCGTCAGGAACAGGTTCTTGCAGATCACGCAGCCGAGCAGCCCCTCCACCTCCCGGCAGGCCTCGATGGTATCGGCGTGCTCGTGGTCGATGCGGAAGTATTCGATCCCGAGGCTGTCGAGCAGATCATAGCAGCGGCGCTCTTTTTCAAGCCTCCCCTCGTCCGCGCGGCCGCGGTATAAGGTCCTGTCGATGTACATCCGCTCACCTCTTGTTGTGCGGAAGCCAGATCTTCTGCGCCTCCGCCGCCTTGATCAGTTCCTCGCGAAAATCCGGGTGCGCGATCGAAATCAGCGCCTCCGCGCGCTCCCAGGTCGTTCTGCCGGCCAGGTTGACCGCGCCGTACTCCGTGGCGACGAAGAAGACCTCGCTGCGCGGCGTGGTCACGATGTCGCCGCCGAATTGCGGCAGGATGCGCGAGTGCCGCACGCCGGCCTTGTCGGTAAAGCTTGAGGACATGCAGAGGAAAGACTTGCCCTTCTTTGCAGCCGTCGCGCCGTTGACGAAATCAAGCTGCCCGCCCGAGCCGCTGATCTGCCGCGTGCCGACGCTCTCGGCGCAGACCTGACCGTAGAGGTCGACAGCAAGGCAGCCGTTAATCGAGATCATCCTGTCGTTTTGCGCGATGACCGGGATCGAGTTTACATAATCCAACGGATAGCCCACATAGTCAGGGTTGCCGTCCAGCCAGTCGTAGAAATCGCGCGAGCCGATCGCGAGGCCGAGCACGCCCACGCCGTTGTGCAGGCTCTTACAGCGGTTCGTCAGCTTGCCGGCGCGATGCATGGCCAAATATCCGTCGGAGGCAAGCTCTGTGTGCATGCCGAGATCCTTCAGATCGGAGTCGGCGATCAGCTCGCCGATGGCGTTGGGCACGCCGCCTATGCCGAGCTGGATCGTCGCGCCGTCGCACAGATGCGGGAAGACGTGCGAGGCGATCGCTTTTTCGATCTCGCTCGGCGGAGGCGTGGGCATCTCCCAGAGCGGATGGGCGTCGGCCTCGACGATTGCGTCCACCTTCTCGAGCGGCAGCTTTGCCGCCTCGCCGGAGATGCGCGGCATGGCGGGGTTGACCTCGACGATCACGGTCTTTGCGCACTCGGCGACGACGCCGGCCGCGCCCATCGCACCGGAGAGATTGAAGCAGCCGTCATCGTCCATCGGCGCAACGGAGAGCATCGCTACGTCCGTCGTAAGGAAGCTGCGGTAATACCAGGCCATGTTGCGGAAGGTCATCGGCGTAAAATATCCGCGGCCCGCGTCGAGCACGCGCCGCTCATAGGCCGAGCAGTGCCAGGTGTTGTAGATAAAGTGCTCCCCTTCCGGGTCGCACTCGATCACGGCAAGCGGCCCGCGCAGCATATTGCCGCGCACCTTCACGGCGCGCAGCTCGTCCCGGCGGGCGGCAAGCGCGGCGTCGAGCGCGACGGGACAGGAGTTGTTCGACCCGTAATCCACCCAGTCGCCGTTCTTGACGATCTTCACGGCTTCCTCGGCCGTTTTCAGCTTGGCGCGGTATTCCGAATGCAGATCCATGTGCGTGTCCTCCGTCTTTTTTCTGCTTCCATTGTAACACGCTCGGAAAAATGAGTAAAGAAAAAGAAGCCTCCCGAGGAGGCTTCTTTTTGCGGTTACGCCGCTTTTTTGCCGCGGCGTTCGCGGATCGCTTCGTCGCCCTTGTGGAGCAAAGGCGAGATACGCTTATAGAGCAGGAAGGTCAGGGCCGAGACGATCGCGCCCTTAAGGAGATTGAAAGGCACGACGGCAAAGAGCACAAGCGTCGAGACGCTGGTGATACGGGCGTTGACCTTGGTGCCCATGGCGATGATGGCCTCCATCGGCATGCCGTAAAGGGCGGCGAATTTCGGAAGCAGGTAGATCGCGTTGAAAGCGCTGCCGAAGACCGTCATGCACAGCGTGCCGACAGCGAGGCCGGCGAGCGCCGTCTTCTTGCCGGGCTTCGCGTGGTAGACAAGACTGGCCGGCAGCACGAAGGAGCAGCCCACGGCGAAGTTGGCAAAGTCTCCGACAAAGGCCGTCGTCGTGCCGCGCAGGACCAGCTTGACCAGGATCTTGACCAGCTCCGCCGTCACGCCCGCCACCGGACCGAGGTAGAAGGTGCAGATCATGATCGGCAGTTCGCTGAGGTCGATCTTGTAAAAGGGCGGGGCGAAGGGCAGCGGGATCTCCAGGAGCATCAGCACGCCCGCCATTGTGGCGAACATCGCCGTGTAGGTGATATAATGCGTGTCACTCAGCGCTTTGGTATCCCGGCACAGCAGCCTCTGCAGCAGCGCCGCGGCGAGCATGAGCCCCGCGAAGATCGCAAGGCAGGTGAGAATGAAGCTCAGGTTTTCCATGGTTTTGCCTCCTTATGTGTCCTGTCGGGCAAAAAAAGCGCCCGAAGCATTCTTCGGGCGAACATGACAAAATACGCTTCCGGCGGAAATGCGCCGAAAACCTCTTCTACCATCCGGACTGTACCGTCGGTTCCGGAATCTCACCGGATCGTGCCCCCTTGGGTGGGCTTGCGGACTGTGACCGCCGGTAGGGAGTTTCACCCTGCCTCGAAGATGATTGTATTATAGCACCGTACGCGGCCTTTGACAAGAGGCAATCGACGCGGTAGAATAGGCAGGAAGAATGCGGGAGGGTCTCCCATGGACGAGAAGATCACAATTTGCTGCTTCACCGGACATCGGCCGGAAAAACTGCCCTGGGGCGCGGACGAGACGGACGCGCGCTGCGTCAGGCTCAAGGAAGAACTGCGTTGCCACCTCGAAGGGCTCTATCTCGCGGGCTGCCGGCACTTTCTCTGCGGCATGGCGCGCGGCTGCGACACCTATTTTGCCGAGGGCGTGCTGGCACTGCGGGAACAATACCCCGACGTGACGCTCGAGGCCGCCCTGCCCTGCGACACGCAGGCTGACGCCTGGCGCGCGGAGGAGCGGCGGCGCTATGAGCATCTGCTCGCCGAGTGCGACGAGGTCAGCTTTGTGGCCCACCGCTATTCGCCCGGCTGCATGCAGCGCCGAAACGAGTACATGGTCGATCTCTCCGGCGTGCTCCTGGCCGTCTACAACGGCACGGCCGGCGGCACGATGCGCACGATCCTGTATGCGCAGCGGAAGGGCCTGAAGGTCATCACGATCGAGATCTGAATCGGCTTCCCCGTGTGTGGGGAAGGATACAGGGAATAATTCTGCAAAAAAACACGCTCCCGGGTGGGAGCGTGTTTTTTTGCTATGTAAGGTTGAAGCTCTCTAAGCGAAACGCTTAGGCCTTCTTGCCCTGCTCGGCGAGCGTCTTGAACGCCATGATGGCGAGACGGATCGCGAGGACGACCAGGACGATGGACCAGATGACCTGGAAGTAGGTGCCCCACTGAGCGCCCGCAGCGATGGTCTTGCAGCCGTTGACGATCGTGAAGCAGAGCGCCGTGATCGTGGCGAGCATCATGAACACCATCGGGAAGTAGAACATCTTGTTGTTGCGGCCGATCTTGCCGAGCCAGGTGCAGACAGCCAGCATCGCGATGGAGGCAAGCAGCTGGTTGGCGGCGCCGAACACGGACCAGATCTGGGACAGGGCCATGAAGCCCATGCCGCAGCCGATGATGACCATGATCAGCGTGGAGACGATCGGGGTGGCGAAGAACTTGGCGGCGCCGGTCAGATCGTCGCGGGTCTTTCCTTCGGGAGTGAGGAGCTCGCCGAAGAGGTAACGGCACAGACGAGTGGCGGAGTCAAGGGAGGTCAGCGCGAAGACGGAGACAGCCAGCGTGAACAGGTTGTAGATCACGGCGTAGCTCTTCTCGCCCGCGAAGGAAGCGAACATGGTGGCAATGCCGCCCGCGAAGATCGTCGGAGGAGCGGAGAGCTGGAACTTGTCGCCGCCGCCGGCGGAAGTCTGGCTCCACACCACGCCGATGGCGATCAGGGAGATAACGCCGAGGCAGGACTCAACGATCATGGAGCCGTAGCCGATGATCTGGGCGTCCTTCTCATTGTCGATCTGCTTGGAGGACGTGCCGGAGGAGATCAGGGAGTGGAAGCCGGAGCACGCGCCGCAGGCGACCGTGATGAACAGGAACGGGAAGAGGGGCTGGCCGGCCGGGTTCTTCCAGCCGTAGAACGCAGGAGCCTCGACCGTGGCAGCGCCGGTGAAGGTGCCGCCGATGATGGAGATGAAGGCGATGATCATCATGCCGTAGAGCAGGAAGGAGCTCAGGTAGTCACGCGGCTGGAGCAGGATCCAAACCGGGAGCAGAGAAGCGACCGTGACGTAAACGGCGATGAAGAGCACCCAGAAGGTGCGGCTGAAGTGCAGACCGACGAACTGGCCAAGGACAACAATGGCGATGATGCCGATGATGCCGACGACCGTCGCGGGGCCGATCTTGGCGTTCTTGCGGTACACAAAGAAGCCGAAGATCGCAGCGATGACGATGAAGAGGATGGAGGTCATGGCCGTGGAGCCGTTGGCGGCATAGGTGGCGGCAGCAGGATCAACCGACACGAAGGTACCGGCAACGACAGCCGTGAAGGAGGCGATGACCAGGATCAGAACGGCGAGGGCGAAGACGATGAAGAGGCGCTGGGCCTTGATGCCCATGGAGTCCTTCATGACCTGGCCGA
>JAFSJZ010000044.1 GCA_017449185.1 Oscillospiraceae bacterium | reverse complement strand
CGGATCAGTACACCAGCGGCGACGCGCTGCGCGAGGCGATCCGCGAGGTCAAGGCCCTGACGGACAAGCCCTTCGGCGTGAACATCACGCTGATGAAGAGCTTCCGCATCACGGAAGAGACTTTTATGGACTTCTTCCGCGTCTGTGCGGAGGAAAAGGTGACGAACATCGAGGTATCAGGCCTCTTCGCCACGGACTTCATCCCGATGCTGCACGCCGCGGGCGTGAAGATCACCCACAAGGTCGGCGCGGTGCGCCACGCCATGAAGATCGAACGCCTCGGCTACGACGCCGTGATCGTCGCGGGCGTCGAGGAGGGCGGCCATCCGCTCTCCGACAACGTGGCGACCTCGGTGCTGCTGCCGAAGGTGGCCGAGAGCGTGAAGATCCCCGTGCTTGCGACCGGCGGCATGGTGGACGGCAAATCCCTCGCTTCGGCGCTCTGCCTCGGCGCGGACGGCATCATGATGGCCACGCGCTTCCTCGCCTCCGAGGAGTGCTGGGTGCACGAGAACATCAAAAACTGGATCGTCCAGCTTAACGAGACGGACACCGACCTTTTCTGCCACACGACGCTGCAGGCCCGCGGCGTGAAGAACAGCGTGCTCAAAAAGGTCAACGAGCTCGAAAAGGCAGGGGCGGAGCCCTCGGAGATCGTGCGTGCCGTCTCCGGCAAGAAGCTGCTGCAGGCCCTCAAGGAGGGCGACACCGAGGGCGCGGCTTTCCTCTTCGGCCAGAGCATCGGCCGCATCCACGAGATCAAAAGCTGCAAGGCCATCATCGACGACACGATGGCCGAGGCCGAAGCGACGCTGCGCGCCAAGGCCGCGATGCTGTGAGGGGAGAGCGACATGGACGAAAAGGAAAGAACGCCCCTCTACCGCGTGGAGGAGGGTGTGGCCTGGCTGACACTCAACCGGCCCGAGACGCTCAACTCCTTCACAACGGAGTTCGTGCATGAGATCAACGACGCGATCCGTGCCGCCGAGGAGGACGACGCGGTACGCGCGCTCGTCGTGACCGGCGAGGGCCGCGGCTTCACCTCCGGCGGCAATCTCTCGGAGCTCGCCGCCATGAATCTTGACCGCAAGAGGGCCATCTACGACGTCGACTCCACGGCCGACATGGTGCGGCTGCTCTACAACGTGAAAAAGCCTGTGATCGCTGCGATCAACGGCCCCGCCTTCGGTGCGGGCATCGCGCTGGCGATGGCCTGCGATATTCTTATCGCCTCCGACCGGGCGCAGTTCGGCTTCTCCTTCACGGGTCTCGGCTTTTGCCCGGACAGCGGCACCTGCTGGTTCCTCACGCAGCGCGTCGGTTACAACAAGGCCTGCGAGATCCTCTTCTCGGCCAAGACGCTCGGCGCGGAGGAGCTGAAGGAACTCGGCCTTGTCAACGAGGTTGTCCCGCATGAGCAGCTTCTTCCTGCAGCGGCCAAGGCCGCCGGCAGGATCGCAAAGGGCCCGGCGCTGGCGCTGATGCTGCAGAAGCGCGTGCTGCGCAACGCTGTCTCCACCAGCTTCGAGCAGAACCGCGATTACGAGGCGATCAGCCAGATCTTCGCCTCGCAGACGGACGACTGCCGCGAGGGGCTCACCGCCGCGCTGGAGCGGCGCAGACCCTCCTTCGGCGGCAAATAAACGAAGACCCGGCGTCTTCGGACGCCGGGCATCGGAGGATAGGACATTGAACTGGAAAGAAGACTACGAGGCAAAGTTCAAAAGCGCTGAGGAGGCGGTCTCCGTCGTCAAAGACGGCGATCAGGTCGTCTACGGCGAGTTCGCGATGGCGTCGATGACCCTTGACGCGGCCTTTGCCGCGCGTGTGCCGCAGCTGCACGACATTATCCTGCGCTCGACGACCTGCCTCTTTCCGCCCAAGGCCGTGTTGGCCGACCCGAAGCTCGAGCACGTGATGTACAACGACTGGCATTTTTCGCCCGCCAGCCGCAAGCTCTGCGACGGGGGGCTGTGCCGCTATGTGCCGATGAACTACCACGCCGGGCCGGAGACGATCCGCCGCGGCCTCATCGGGCAGATCGACGTGGCGATGATCATGGTCACGCCTCCCGACGAGGACGGCTATGTCAGTCTGGGCACCTCCTCGTCGATCACGCCGACCTACCTGCAGAACGCAAAGTATATCATCGCCGAGGTCAATGAGAGCGTCCCCCGCACCTTCTGCGACGCAGCCAGCCGCGTCCACGTCTCGCAGATCGACTGCTTCGTGCAGGGGCCGAACCGCCCCTTGATCGAAGCGCCGACGCCGCCGCCGACGGAAGTGGACGAAAAGATCGCCCAGCTGGTCGTGAGCATGGTCGTCAACGGCTCGTGCATCCAACTCGGGATAGGCGCAATGCCGAACGCGGTGGGCGAGCTGATCGCCCAGTCCGGCTTGCGTGACCTCGGCGTTCACACAGAGATGCTCTGCGACGCCTATGTTTCGATGGCGGAGGGAGGCTGTATTTCCGGCAAATACAAGACTACCGACCCGGGGAAGATCGTCTATACCTTCGCGATGGGCACGAAGAAGCTCTACGATTTTCTCGACGGGAATCCCGACTGCCTGCTCGCCCCGGTGGACTATACCAACGACCCTTGGATCATCGCGCGCAACGACAACATGGTGTGCCTCAACAACGCCATCGAGGTGGATCTCTACGGGCAGGTCGCTTCCGAGACCTCCGGCATCCGGCAGATCTCGGGTACAGGCGGACAGCTGGACTTCATCCAGGCCGCCGCGCGCTCGAAGGGCGGCAAAGGCCTGATCTGCCTGTCCTCGACCTATACGGATCGGGACGGTACCGTGCGCTCGCGCATCCTGCCGCACCTCGGTCCCTGCCAGATCGTGACAGTCCCGCGCAGCTACAATCAGTTCGTGATCACGGAATACGGCGTCGCGGATCTGCGCGCGAAGACAACCTGGGAGCGCGCGGAAGCGCTGATCTCCGTTGCGCATCCGGACTTCCGCGAAGAGCTGATCCGCCAGGCGGAGGCGCAGGGCATGCGCGTCCGGCATATCAGAGAGTGAGGGAACTATGGACAGAAAGCTGAACACCAGAATTACCGAGATGCTCGGTATCGAGCGTCCGATCCTCTCCGGCGCCATGCAGTGGCTGGCCAAGGCCGAGCTCGTCGCGGCCGTGTCGAACGCGGGGGGCCTCGGCGTGATGTCCTCGGCCACCTTCCGCACGGCCGAGGATCTTCGCGCGGAGATCCGCAAATGCCGGGAGCTGACCGACAAGCCCTTTGCCGTCAACCTTACTCTGATGCCCTCGCTCGCGCCGCCGGACTATCCGGCCTATGTGCGCGTATGTATTGAGGAGGGCATCCGCATCATGGAGACCTCCGGCCGCGCACCGGAGCCCTTCATGCCCTACTTCAAGAGCGCAAATATGACCGTCATCCACAAATGCACGATCGTCAAGCACGCCCTCAAAGCGCAGGCGATCGGCTGCGACGCGGTCATCATGGACGGAACGGAGGCGGCGGGCCATGTCGGCGAAAACGACATCGGTTCGATGGTGCTGTGGCCCGCGGCGGTCGACGCGCTGGACATTCCCGTGATCGCCTGCGGCGGCGTGGGCGACGGGCGCGGTCTCGCGGCGGCGCTGATGCTCGGCTGCGAGGGCGCGACGGTGGGTACGCGCTTTTTTCTCTCGGAGGAGGCTCCTGCGCTGCGGGCCGGAAAAGAGGCAGTGGCCCTGCACGCCGACGAGATGAGCACGACGCTGGTGCTGCGGCGTTTCGCCAACACGACGCGCGTGCTCAACAACGGCCTTGCCGTCAAGGTAGCGGAGCTCGAACGCAGCGGAGCTCCCTTTGAGGAGATCGCGCCGCTGGCCTCCGGCCGCAGACTCAAGGCCGCTTTCGACACCGGCAATCTCGACGACGGCGTGCTGACGATCGGCCAGGTCACGGGCATCCTGCACGACGTGCTTCCCGTACAGGAGATTATGGACAGGATGATGGAGGAGTGCTTCGCCTGTCTGGATAAATACCGTGCGTAATAATCCAAAATACACCGAACACCCCGGCTGCTTGAAGCAGCCGGGGTGTTCGGCGTTTGTCAGAGCTCGTCCGCTGAAAATGGCGAGAGGTATTTCGCACAGAAGGGTTTGATCACGCCCTTATCGTAGACGTGCAGACTGCAGCGGTGCAGCCGCTCGAGATTGAGATTCATCGCGTCCTGAAAAACCATGGCGGAGAGCGTCAGACTGTGGTGGCGCAGACGGTAGAGGAAGGTGTCAAAGTCCATCTCCTCCGCATACTCACTCACGGGTTCACTCTCTGGTACCGGGCGGATCCAGTGCCGGGCGACGTATTCGCGGTTGTCCTTCTCGCAGCCGCGCGTGTGCGACGAATGCGCGATCGAGGACAGAGGACGCAGTCCTCCCGCAGCGTCTATGAGATACTGCGCGTGGAAGCCGCAGAGGGGATGGTCGCAGCGCGAGGGCAGGAAGCTCTCCGGCGGGATCCCGGCCTGCTCGCTGAGGCCGGCCATCAGGTCGTCGAGCGTATAGCGGTCTCCGTCTGTCGGCGCGCCGGGATAGCGGCCGAACCAAGACACGGGCTGAAAGTGGATGCCGCGTACGGCGGGGGAGAGCGAGCAGGCCAGGCGCACGAGCGCGCCGAGATCGCCGTCGTTGACGCCGCGCACGAGGGTCGGCACCAGCGTGACGCCGAGATTCAGGTCCGAACAGACGCGGATCGCCTCGAGCTTCGTCTCAAGCAGCGGCGCGCCGCGCAGCGTCTCGTAGATCCCGTTCTCCGTCCCGTCGAACTGCAGGAAGACGATGTCCAGCCCCGCCTCGGCCAGGCGCTTCGCGTAGGCCGGCTCGCGCGCGAGCCGAATGCCGTTGGTATTGAGCTGTGTATAGCGGCAGCCGGACTCCTTGGCGAAAAGCAGCAGCTCCGGCAGATCGTCGCGCAGCGTCGGCTCGCCGCCGGAGAGCTGCAGGAGCGGCCCGCCGCATTTCCCGGCTATATCGCGAATGGCGGCTTTGAGCTCCTCCGTCGTGGGCTCGGCACTCTCCTCGCCGCCGTTGGCAAAGCAGAAGCGGCAGCGCAGGTTGCAGCGGTTCGTGACCTCAAGCAGCGCGCAGCAGGTGCCGATCTCATGCTCGGCGCAGATGCCGCAGTTCCCCGGGCAGCGCAAAGCCGCGCCCGCAGGAAGCGGCGGCGTCTCGAGCAGCCAGCGCTCGAAGTCCGCCCGCCCGTGCCAAACGGGAACGGAGAAAAAGCCGTGCTCCGGGCAGGTCTTTTCCAGCAGGATCGTTCCGTCCTCCCGCCGCGAGAGACAGGCGGGGAGGTTTTTCAGACAGACCGGGCAGACGGAGCGCGTTTGACGAATGACATTCTCCATCCTATTCCTCTCCCAGTCCGAAGAACTGCTTTTTGTGGATCGTCACTTCAAGAGCGTATCGCTCGGAGACGGAGGAGACCGCCCGCATAATCAGCTCGTCCAACTCTGCCGGGGGGCAGGAAGCGCTGCAGTTGAGCAGCACGGCCAGCTCCGTGCAGGGGAGCTCGAAGCGGCGGCTGATCTCGACCGGCCGACCCGATCCGAGGATATCGACCTTTCCAAAGTCGCCCTCCGGCGTCCAGGAGAGCAGCTTCATGTGCGGGATCTCCCGCCCGGCGGAAGCGACGGTCTCGCGGATTTGCCCGGCGAGGGCGGCGAGATAGGCCGTGCCGTCAAAGTCATTGCAGCAGACGGCAGCGTGATACTGGAGGTAGAACTCGCTGATGCGCCCGAGCGCGTCCTGCAGTGGATCGGCGTCGTAGTCGATCTCCGGATGGCCGAGCGAAGCGACGCCGTCACGCAGCTCTTTTGCAAGCGCGTCGAGCCCGTCGCCGCGCATGGCGCTGATCGCGAGCGCTTTTGACGCGGGGTAACGCTCCCGCAGCCAGGCGAGGTACTCCGCGCAGGTCCGCTCGTCCAGCAGATCGCACTTGTTCAGCACGATCAGATCCGCCTCCATCAGCTGGTTATGGCAGATGATCGCCCGGTCGGACTCCTCGCCGGAGCGCAGTTGAGCCACGGTCGCAGGTTCGGTCAGAACCGTAAAGGGGGCAAGTTCGTATTGCCCGGGAAATTTTTCGCTCAAGCCGTGATAGACGTGCTCGAGCGCGCCGACGCCGAAGCCCGGGATGTCCGAGACTACCAGCTCGCAGCCGCTGTCATAATAAGCGTTCAGCCGCTCGGTCAGCACATCGAGGCAGAAGCAGATGCATTCGTCCGTGATCTCGGAGGCCCGGCAGCCGGAGAGCTGCGCATAGCGGTGGTCGGCGAGCGTCACCCCCTCGCCGAGGTCGTTGGAGATCATGGCGGCGGGCGCATAGCGCTCAGAATAATATTGTGTCAGCGCTGTCATGGCCGTGGTCTTGCCCGAGCCGAGAAAGCCGCTGAAAACCGCAAACTTTTTCATATCCGAAATACTCCTTTGCAGACGGAACGTGGATATTCAGTAAAAGCATTATATGATTTCTCATGGTTTGCAGTCAAGCCGGAATGAAGGTGTTGCGAGCGAAACGGTGGGACTTGACCCGCCCTGCGGCGCAGGCCGCGGGGCCGGAGTACTTGTCAACCTTTGGGGCAGGTTTGGGAGGGGGCGCAGCGCCCTCTCCCATCAAATTGAGCGAAGCGGATCATTCACCAAAAAGAGACATCCTCTCGGATGTCTCTTTTTGGTGACCCGTACGGGACTCCCCGCCTGCGGGCGGGCCGGGGCGCGGCTCTGACATGCCCCCGGCATGTCATTCACTCCCGCGCCGCCGCTTCGCGTCCCTCAAGGGGAGACCATTAGCTGACGCGCTCCTCTTGAGCCTTCCCCTTGAGGGGCGCGGGTCTCCGGTGGAGACCTTT
>JAFSJZ010000043.1 GCA_017449185.1 Oscillospiraceae bacterium | reverse complement strand
CCCAGGAAGTTGACCATCTGGTTGCAGAGCGTGGAGAGGTGGCTGGCCGGGGAGGAGTTGATCTTGCCGGGGATGCCGAGGCCTTCCTTGATCAGCTGCTTGAGACTCCAGCCCGCGCAGTAGCCGGTGAGCATCGACAGGTCGTGCAGGTGGATGTCGCAGTTGCGGTGCGCGTCCGCGATCTCCTGGTCATAGACCTCGCTGAGCCAGTAGTTGGCCGTGATCGCGCCGGAGTTGGAGAGGATGAGGCCGCCCACGGAATAGGTGACGGTGGAGTTCTCCTTCACGCGCCAGTCCTCGACGTGCAGATACTTGTTGACCGTGTCCTTGTAGTCGAGATAGGTGGACTTCATATTGCGCAGTTTCTCGCGCTGCTTGCGGTAGAGGATGTAGGCCTTCGCCACGTTCTCATAGCCGCCGCGGGAGAGTACGGCCTCCACGCTGTCCTGAATATCCTCGACCGCGATCTTGCCGTCCTTGATCTTCGGCAGGAAGTCTGCCGATACCTTCAGTGCAAGAAAATCGATGATATCGCCGTTGTATTCGGTTTTGGTTGCCTCAAAGGCCTTTTTGATGGCGTCGGCGATCTTGCCGATATTGAAATCGACGACCTGGCCGTCTCTTTTGACTACTTCGTACATATCCTTATCCTCCCAATGGTGATTCTCTCTTTAAACGCCGCGGACTTCCACCGCGGGTACGATCGGCCGCACGGCGTCTGCCAGTGCGTGCATCTCTTTTTCATCGAAAGCTCCCAGCCCCTCGAGCGCGATCACATCGCCGCTGTCCTTGAACTGCTGGAGATAGTATTCCCGCGCGCCCTCGATCCAGCGCGCCGCTTCGATCAGGCTCTCGGCGGTGTGCAGCCCGCGCACCACCGTCGTGCGGAATTCGTACTCGACCGCGCCGGAGAGAAGAAAATCCTTCGAGCGCTCGACCGGGGCGAGATCGAAATTCTCGACGCCGACGGTTTTTCCGTACAGGGCGGGGGCGTTCTTCACGTCCATCGCCACGCGGTCGACCAGACCGCCGCGCACGAGCCCGATCAGGCGATCCGGGAAGGAGCCGTTCGTGTCGAGCTTGATTTTGAAGCCCAGTGCGCGCACCTTCTCGAGAAAGGCGCCGATGTCCTTGTGAAGCAGCGGCTCGCCGCCGGTGATCGCCACGCCGTCGAGGATGCCGACGCGCTTTTTCAGAAACGCGAGCACTTCCTCCTCCGTCGTGTCGCAGCCCAGCCTCTCCGGCAGGACCAACGGCGCGTTATGACAGAAGGGGCAGCGAAAATTGCATCCGGGCGTGAAGACCGTACAGGCCACGCGTCCCGGATAATCCAGCAGCGTCAATTTTTGTAGTCCGGCGATCTGCATTGCTCTCTCCTCGGGTGTTGCTTTCGGGTGCTATGATACGACTTTACGGGTCCTCTGTCAAGCCCTTAAATACAAGATATTGAAAGTTTTACCGCTTTGTTACCATTATGACCACAAAATATAGTGTCAGGCGGTTTTCTCGTTACCGCCTGACACCGAGCGCTATTGTACCAAAGGTTGAGAGGAAATGCAAGAGGGCAAAATCCATAAATATGGGGGCAAGTTCTTGTCGAAAATACAAGATATGGATAAGACAGCCAAAGACAGCGCCAAAAAAAGAGGAAGACAAAGGCGTCTCCCTCTTTTTTGCGTTTTCAGCGCCTTTATGCCGCCTGCGGCGCCTTTGCGGCGAAGCGGCGGGCGACGAAGAGCGCGATCACCGTCAGCACGACGCCGATGAGCAGACACACGGCCGCGTTCTGCACAAAGCCTGCGATGATGTAGTTGACAAAGCTTACCCCCGCCACGGTCAGCACGTAGGGCAGCTGGGTGGAGATGTGGTTGATATGGTCGCACTGGGCGCCGGCCGAGGCCATGATCGAGGTGTCGGAAATCGGCGAGCAGTGGTCGCCCATGACCGCGCCGGCCAGGCACGCGGACACGCCGATGATCAGCAGCGTGCTGTCCGCGGGGAAGACCTTGGTGACGATCGGCAGCAGGATGCCGAAGGTGCCCCAGGAGGTGCCGGTGGAGAAGGCCAGACCGCAGGCCACGAGGAAGATGATGGCGGGCAGCAGGTTGTAGAGCCCCGCGGAGGCGCTGTCCATCACGCCGTAGACGTAGTCGGCCGCGCCGAGCAGGCCCGTGATGTTCTTCAGCGTCACGGCAAAGGTCAGGATCAGCAGAGCGGGCACCATCGCGACAAAGCCCTTGACGATGCAGCCCATGGCCTGCTTGAAGCCGAGCAGTCTGCGGCAGAAGAAGTAGACGAAGGTGAACAGCAGCGCGATCATCGAGCCCCAGGGCAGGCCGACGGAGGCGTCGGTGTCCGCAAAGGCCTCGGCGAAGGGCACGCCGGAGAAGAAGCCGCCGACATAGAGCATGCCCAGCACGCAGCAGACGATCAGCACCACGACGGGCAGCAGCAGATCGATGACGCGGCTGCGGGGATTGGAGGCGACCTCGTCGGCGGTATTGCTGCTCTCGCCGGTGGTGAAGAGGTCGCCGCTCAGCTGCGCGTTCATCTCATGGATGCGCATCGGGCCGTAGTCGAACTTCATGAGCGTCAGCCCGAGCAGGAACACGATGGTCAGCAGGCTGTAGTAGTTCCAGGGGATCGCGCGGACAAAGAGCTCGGTGCCGCTCATCACGCCCTCGTCCACGATGCCGGACACGGCCGCGGCCCAGGACGAGATCGGCGCGATCATGCAGATCGGCGCGGCGGTCGCGTCGATGATGAAGGCCAGCTTCGCGCGGGAGATGCGGTGGCCGTCGGTCACGGGGCGCATGACGCTGCCGACCGTGAGGCAGTTGAAATAGTCGTCGACAAAGATCAGCACGCCCAGCAGGATCGTGGCGAGCATCGCGCCGACGCGGGTCTTTACGTTCTTCTCGGCCCAGCGGCCGAAGGCGGCCGAGCCGCCCGCGCTGTTCATCAGCGCCACGATGATGCCCAGCAGGATCAGGAACAGAAAGATGCCGACGTTCCAGGCGTCCGCGACGCCGGAGATGAAACCGTCGTTGATGATCGTGTCCAGCGCGCCGACGGGCGAGAAGTTCGCGACCAGCAATCCGCCTACGAGAATGCCGAGGAAGAGCGAGGAATAGACCTCTTTGGTGATCAGCGCCAGCGCGATGGCGATGATGGGGGGCAGCAGGGCCCAGATGGTTCCGTACATGGAAAAATCCTCCTGAATAAAAAAATCATGAACAGAGCAGATACTGTTCATGACAAGGCATTTTCCATGCGGCGGTTGTCTGACAGCTCTCCGCTCCCTGAAAGGGGGCGACAGTCCGACGGATGTTCTCTCGTCGGCCCAGGCATACCCGCTGCGGGAGGGCGGATACCCTTCGGCGGAAAAGCCTTTCGCTCCGACGGTCCCGCCGTCTTTTCCGGAGCTACTGATCTTGTTCCGCGCCTCTATCATACTTTGTTCAGTTGCTTTCATTATAGAGAAAAAGGGCCGCTTGTCAATGGATTTAACGCGCTAAATCGCATTTTTGGCAGATTTGCGCGGTTTTTTCGCCCGCTTCACGCCGATCTCTGTTCAGCTTGTCAATGAAAAACGGATAAAAACAGGAAAAAGCGGATGAATATTCGCACGTGCGGGGAGGCAAAAAAAGGGCGGATCGTATTTTCCGATCCGCAAAACAGGGTTGTGGGATAAAGATATGAGCCGGTCTCCCCTTTCGCAGAGACCCTTGGATAAGCTGTGATGCCACCATACACCGATCGCCGGGATTTGTAAAGAGCGAAGCGGCACTACTTTTGTCGAACGCATATTTTTTTGTCCGCGCGGGCATAATGGGAGAGAAAGGAGAGGATCAAGATGCTCATGGATCGCATCGCCCTGGCGCTTCTGATTGTCGGCGGCGTCAACTGGGGCAGTGTCGGCCTGTTCCGCTTTGATATCGTCGCCTGGCTCTTCGGCGGGCAGACCGCCACGGTCAGCCGCGTGGTCTACACGCTGGTCGGTCTCGCGGCGCTCTGGTGCGTCTCACTGCTCTTCCGCAGCGACGCCATTTTGGATGAAGAATAAGAAAAGAGAGTGCTTTTGGGCACTCTCTTTTCTTATTTCAGATACAGCCATACGGCCAGCGCGAGCTGCGCCGCGGCGAGAAGGGGGAAACCGATGCGGAAATACCAGTGCTTCGTCTTGTGGCGGAAGAGGAACATCCCCGCCGTGCCGCCGATGGCGCCGCCGAGCAGCGCGAGGACGAAGAGCGTCTTTTCGCTCACGCGCCATGTCCCGCGGCGCGCCTTTCCCTTGTCGACGCCCATCAGCAGGAACAACAAGACGCTCATCACGGCGAGCAGGATCGCGGCGAGCTGCCATAAGGGCAGGGAAAATGCATCCATGTCAGTCCTCCTCCAATTCTCCGAAGTACCAGCCGGAGACGCCGTTATGCTTGACGAGATACCCGCGCGACGTGCGCTCGACGATTCGAACCTCGTCCCCCGCTTTGAGCGGAAGGACATAGTCCGTGGAGTCGTTGCAGCCGGTGATCTCCTCGTCCGTAAAGAGGTACTTCGTCAGAATCTCCATCTCATAGCCCGTGCGGAGGTGGCGGCAGAGCGAGAATTCTTCTCCGCGCCGCAGCACGCGAACACGGCTGTCGCCCCAGCGGATATAGTAGGAGCGTCCGCCCCCGGGCTGGTCGCTCTTGACGCGCGCCGTCGGAAAGGGATCGTAGGCGAAGAAGGAGAAGTCCTCTCCCTCCCCGCGCGGCAGCACGAGGGCGTTGAGCTGGCCGTCGTCCTTGAGCACACAGCCGCCGTCGATCGAGACGATGTGCCGCTCGCGGTCGATGATCGGGTTCGCGTCCACGATGCTTTCGTGATAGAGCATGACCGGCCAGTGGCCGACGATCAGCCATTTGGAAAAATGCCCGGCGCGGCTGAGGAAGTCGTCGAACTTGATCAGCTCTGCAGCCGTGTGTTCCGCCAGGGGTTTTCCGGCGAGCACGCCTGAATGGGAGAAGAGGTAGTTTTCCGTCTCGATGGCGTGGGGCAGCGCCGCCAGAAACGCCCATTCGGGCGCATAGGCCTCGCGCAGCGCGGCCTTGCAGGCGGAAAAATCGCCCGCGAGCGGATCGAGCCCCAGCTCACGGCACATGTCCCACACGAGGCCGCAGCGCCGCCAGGCCAGATAGTCCAGAGCGTGGCGCTCCTGCTCGGGCGTAAGCGAAAAGATGTCGGACCAGCCGTCGCAGTTGCCGCAGACGGCGCGCGCGCGGCCCTCGGCGCACAGGCGCATGATGAAGCGCAGCGTTTCGAGGCTCTGCGGGCCCTTCTCGAGGAAGTCGCCGTCGAAGATCACAAGGTCGCCGTCCCCGAAGCCGGCAAGCTCCAGCACGCCGCGCAGATAGGGCAGGTTGCCGTGCACGTCGGCGATCACGAGGACGCGCCGCTCTGGCGCGAGCGGGAGATATTCGATTCTGGCAGGTCCTTCAAACATGGCTCTCTCCGAATCGGTATTCCATCAGATACAGCTTCCCGAAGCGTCCCGTCTCCGACGAGAGGCGGCGGAAGCCGTGCTTTTCGTAAAAGGCCAGCGCGGCAGGGTTGTCCTCCGCGGCCTGCAGGCGCACGGCGCGGCGGCCCTTTTCGCGGAAGTACAGCAGCGCGCGGCCGAGAAGCTGCACGCCCAGGCCCTGCCCCCGGTGCGCCTCGTCGAGGTAGAGCAGGCTGATCCAGCCGTAACCGGCCAGTCGCCCGCGGCGGGGGTCGAGGTCGAGCAGGCCCGCGCTCTGCTCGCCCTCGAAAAAGCGCAGCACGGTGCCGCGGTCATAACGGTAGTGCTCTGCGGCGGCAGCGAGATAAGTCTGCGCGTCGAAGTGTTCGAGCGTACCGTGGGCGGAGAGCCAGGCGTCGGCGTAGCAGGCGCGGTAGAACGCCGCCTCCGCTTCCGGGTCGACGGGCTCGGAGCGCAGATTGGGCGTGCGGCTCCACTCCGGCAGATTCAGGGCGGCAAGGTGCGAACAGTCGTTGATATAATCGGGGCGAAAGACCCCGTTTTCGTAATACAGGTGCGTCACGCCCGTGTTGCCGCAGATCGGCAGCGTCGGGTCGTCGAGAGGCTTTTGCAGGATCACGGACAGCAGGCAGCGGATCGTGACGCCGTGGCTGACGACGGCGACGGTCCTGCCCTCGTTCTCCCGCGCGATCGTCTCGAGCGCGGCGGCGGCGCGGCGGCGCACCGCGCCGTAAGTCTCGGCGCCCTCAAGATAAAACTCCTCGGCACGGTGGAGGAAGAGCTCGGTCAGCTCCGGGGTCTCCCACTGGAGGTCCGCGAAGAAGCGCGCCTCCCAGGGGCCGACGTTGATTTCGCGCAGGTCGAAAAGCGTCCGCAGCTCAAGCGGGCGATAGCGCCGCAGCGCGTCGGCGGTGAGCATCGCGCGCCGCAGGTCGCTGGAGTAGAGCGCGTCGAGCGGCACGTCGCGGAAGCGCTCGGCCAGCGCGTCGATCTGCCGCAGGCCCAGTGCGGTGACGTCTCCGTCCCAGTGGCCCTGCATGGCGTGGTAGACGTTGCCCTCCGCCTGCGTATGTCGTATCAGATAGATTTCTGTCATGACGAAGCTCTCCCGCCCTTGACCGTGTGCGTCCTGATGAGTATAATATAAAAAGATTATACCTTGATTTTTCCCGCAAAGCAAGAGAGAGGGGGGGACGGCACATGATCCGAGCGGCGGCGCTCGCCTCCGGCGACGGAGAGAAGCTCCAGGCGGTCCTGGACGCGATGGTTTTCGGCGAACTGCCGCAGCTTGAGCTGACGGCCGTGATCATCCCCGAGAAGAATGCCTATGTCGCCCAGCGGGCGATCAGCGCCGAGATCCCCGCCTATGTCGTGGATCCGGATCTCTTCCCGACGATGACCTCCCACAGCATGGCTGTGGCCAACAAGCTCAAGGACATGGACGTCGAGCTGGTGCTGCTGTGCGACTACGACCAGCCTCTGGGCGTGATCCCCTATCAGTTCAAAAACCGCATGATCGGCACCTGCCCGATGCTCTGCCCCGCGTTCGAGGACTGCGAGGGCGACGTGTTCGAGGCCCTGCTCGCCTACGGCTGCAAGATCGCGGGGGCGACCTCGTATTTTGCCGACGGCGACGGGCGTGTGGGGAAGATCATCGACCAGCGCGCGGTCAGCGTCGTGCCGGGCGACACGCCCGAGACGCTCGCGCTCCGCGTGAGGGAACAGGCCGAGTGGCCGCTCCTCGCCGAGGCGGTCAAGCTCTACTGCGAGGGGAAAACCCGGCGGTGAGCGTAAGAGATAAAAAGGAACTGTGATATGATCGCAGTTCCTTTTTCTTTCCGCCTGTGGTATGATGTCCGTGAGGTGAAGCCCATGAGACTTCTGTATGCCGAAGACGAAAAATCCCTCGCCAGGGCCGTTTCGACGATCCTGATCAAAAACAATTACTCCGTCGACGTCGTCGGGGACGGCGAAGCCGCGCTGGACTATCTCGCGACCGAAAACTACGACGGCGCGATCCTGGACGTGATGATGCCGAAGCTGGACGGCTTCGAGGTGCTCCGTCGGATGCGCGCCCGGGGCGACCGCACGCCGGTGCTGCTGCTCACGGCGAAGGCCGAGATCGACGACCGGGTCACCGGCCTCGACAGCGGGGCAAACGACTACCTGACCAAGCCCTTCGACATGAAGGAGCTGCTGGCGCGGATCCGCGCAATGACGCGCGTGCTGTCCGTCCAGCCGGACAAGACCATTTCGTTCGGAAAGGTCACGCTCGACTGCGCCGGCTACGAGCTCTCCGGCCCGGGCGGCAGCACGAAGCTCGCCGGCAAAGAGTTCCAGATGATGGAGATGCTGATGCGCAATCCCCGGAAGCTGATCTCCACGGAGACCTTTATGGACCGCATCTGGGGCTTTGACAGCGAAGCCGAGCTGAACATCGTCTGGGTCTATATATCCACGCTGCGCAAAAAGCTCAAGAGCGTCGACGCAGATATTGAGATCAAAGCTCAGCGCGGCCTCGGCTATTATCTGGAGGTCCGCTCATGATCCGAAAACTCCGAAAAAAGTTCATCGCTGCGGCGATCGTTGCGGTCTTTCTCGTGCTGCTTCTTCTGATCGGCGCGATCAACGTCCTCAACTACCGCAGCCTCGTCGCCGATGCGGACGACACGCTTCAGATCCTTGCCGACAACAAGGGCTCATTCCCCAGGCAGATGCTCCGGGAACAGGATCGACCTTCCGACCAGGGCATGCCTTCGGATATGCCGCTGCCTGCCGGGGAGAGAGACGGCGCTGGGTTTGAGTTCCGCGGCTGGAACCGGGAGCTTGCGTATCAGACCCGATATTTCGTCGCGTTCTTTGCCGCCGACGGCAGCTTAGCGAGCGTCAATCTGGACAACCTCGTCTCCCTGACAGAGGACGAGGCGGCCTCGCTCGCGCAGAGCGTGTATACTGTGGGAAAAGCGAAAGGCTTTGCCAACGGATACCGCTGGTGCCGCACGGTCTGCGACGGGGAGACGATGCTGCTGTTTCTCAACTGCGAGCGCGAGCTTTCGACCTTCCGCAGCTTTCTGTACGCCAGTATCGGCATATCTTTGGCCGGTACACTCGCTGTCTTTCTCTTACTGCTGCTGTTCTCCGGCAGGATCGTGCGTCCGATCGCCGAGAGCTACGAAAAGCAGAAACGATTCATCACAGATGCAGGGCACGAATTGAAAACGCCGATCACCATCATCCGGGCCGACGCGGACGTACTGCAGGCGGAGATGGGGGCGGAAAGCGAGTGGATCACGGATATCCGCGCCCAGACGCAACGCCTCGCGGAGCTCACTTCCGAACTGGTCTATCTGTCAAAAATGGAGGAGGAAGATCCCTCCCTTTCGATGCAGGAGCTCTCGCTGTCTGAGCTTGTTGAAGAAACAGCGCAGTCTTTTCGGGCGCTTGCGCTTTCAAAGGGCAAGACGTTTTCCGCTTCTGTCGGCTCTGACTTGAACGTGAAAGGGGACGAAAAGGCGCTGGCCAAGCTGGTCTCCATTCTGCTGGACAACGCCATGAAATACTCCCCGGAGGGCGGGACGGTGGAGCTGCGGCTCGAGCAGGCGGGGAAAAACGCCCGGCTCGTCGTGAAAAACAGCACGCCGCCGATGGAAAAAGGGAACGCCGACCGCCTCTTCGAGCGCTTCGCCCGGGAGGACCGCTCCCGCAATTCGGAGTCCGGAGGCTTCGGGCTCGGCCTTGCGATCGCAAAGGCCGTGACGGAGGCGCACAGGGGGAAGATCCGCGCCGAGTCCGAGGACGGCGCGTCCCTGACGGTGACGGCGGAACTGCCCTTAGCTTGAACCCGATACAAAAAAGAATTGGGACACGGATTTCTCCGTGTCCCTTATCATTTGCCGATCAGTGACGGCTGCCGGGGCCTCCGCCGAAGCCTCCCATGCCGCCTTGACCGACGAAGCCGCCCATACCGCCGCCCATCATCTGATTGGGGAGTGTGGTGACCTGCTGACCGTTCACATACACCGTACCGCCGGTGAAGCTCGCGCTGCCGTCGTAGTCGAAGCTGGAACTGCCGTTGACGCTGATCGTGCCGCCGGTGATGATGATATTCCCGTTGGAATCGATGCCGTCGGTATCGCCCGCGCCCATCGTGACGCTGACCGTGCCGCCGGTGATCTCCACGGTCGGAGTATAGCTTTCCGACTTGCGCGCGGCGTTGATGCCGTCGTCCGAGGCCGATATCGTGATCTCGCCGCCGCTGATGAGGATATAGGTCGCCTCGATGCCCTCGGAGGCCGTGATGTCGAAGCTGCCGCCGGAGATCCCGACCAGTTCGGCGGCGACGATGCCGTCGGACGAGGCCCGGATCGTGAACGCACCGCCGTCGACGAGGATCGAGCCGATCTCCGAGCGGACGCCGTCGCTGCCGGCCGTGATGACGACCGCGGCCTCCGAGAGCGTGACGGAGTCCTTGCCGCCGAGGCCGACCTTCGCGGCGTTGACGATAAGATCCTTCGCCGTCACGACGAGATCGTCCTTCGAGACGACCGCGTGCTTGCAATTGCCGCTGATCGTGAGCGTGCCCGCTCCGTTGATCGTGAGATCCTCTTTGCTGAACACCGCCGCGTCGAGCGTCGTGTCGCCATCCGTGAGCGTATAGTCCGCGCCGTCGGAGATCGTGTTGACCGTGCCCTCCGCGGCGGTGAGGAAGACCTTGTCCGCGCTGCGCACGTAGATCGCGGGGCCGTTTTCGTTGGTCAGGGTCGCGCCTGCCAGCACGAGCTGGACCTTGTCTTCCTCACCGACTTCGATCACGATCATCTGATTCTCATACACGCCGGAGAGGATGTACACGCCCGCCTCCGTGATCGTGAGATCGTCCTCCGGAGAGAGCGTCACCGCGGCGGCCGCGTCGTATTCGCCCGAGGCGTCGCGCTTCGAGACCGAGATCTCGAGCTCGGCTGTCTCCGCCGTCTCCGCCGAGGCTGCGGGGGCGAGCACGCAGCTCGCCAGCAGAAAGAGCGCGAGGGCGCAGGCCGGAATGAATTTCAATGCTTTTTTCACAGTTCTTCTCCTCCTTCGGTATTGCTCAGCAGAGCGATCTCCAAATTCCCGTTCCGGCAGCGCAGAGCGTCGAGAAACTCCTGCATGGCTTCAGGATCCTTCATTTCGATCTTGTAATCGAGCTTGTACAGGCTGCCCATGTTCGAGGTCTTGGCTTTGATCAGCTTCCGGCTCTTCGTATATTCCTCGAAGAGATCGTCGAAGGCGTCCGTGAAGTGCAGCGATTCCGGCACGGTGATATGCAGGGCCAGAAAGCGGTCGCAGCTCATCGGGACGCGCGAGAGCAGCAGCATCACGCCCGAGGCGATCAGGGTGAAGAGCAGGGCCACGGCGAGATAGCCGGCCGCGCAGGCGAGGCCCGCCGTCATGACCAGGAAGATCGCGGAAATGTCCCGCGCCTTGCCGGCCGCAGAGCGGAAACGCACCAGAGAGAAGGCTCCCGCCACGGCGATACCGGTCCCCACGTTGCCGTTGACCATGAGGATCACCGTGGTGACGATGATCGGAAGAACGACCAGCGAGATCAGAAAGCTGCGGCTTACCGCACTCTCGCGGCTCATGGCCAGCGCCGTGATCACGCCGCACACGCCGGCGGCAAGCAGGCAGAGCAGATACAGTCCGACCGAAAAACTGCCGGTCAGGACAGAACTAAAGATTGACGACATGTTTTCTTTCTCCTTCCGTTATGAGAACTGGGCGTTTGTTTTCTTCCCGTATGCGGGTATAGGCTGAGCCGTATTTGGAAAAGCTGCCGGGGAGGATGCCCTCCGCGTCCAGCGCCCGCGCCAGCCACAGCGGCATGGCGCCGGCCGTTTTGATCTCGAGCAGCACTGTCTGATCGGGCAGAAGCCGGATCCCGGCCGAGCCGCGGCTGAGCCGCAGTTCGTTTTCGCGGTATCGGATGTTTCTGTCAAAGGTCAGGCGCAGGTCGGGATGCTCCTCGTCGAACCAGGCCTCGCGCTCGCAGGCGATCATCACCCGCGGCTGCGGTCGGCCGTAGATCCGCATGGCCCAGTCGATCTCTGACATGATCTGACTTTCAAAGGGCTTGACGCCCGTGCGCAGATAGCGCTCGGCTTCTGTGAGCGTCATGGCCGCGCGTCGCTTATACACGACGCCGCCGAACTTTTTCTTCAGTTCGAGGAAGACCGTCGAATCCGCCGACGCGGTGCCGTAGCTGCGCAGACGGAGCTTCTCCTTGTAATCCGCCGCTTCGATGGAATGGCGGATGATCCGGTAGTCCGGCGTGTCCAGGTAGAGGCTCATCACCGCGCTGCGGCCGTATTCGTCCGGCTTCAGATGCGAGCCGATGCGACGGAACAGAGCCTCATATTGAATTTCGGAGAGAAGATACTTCTTTTCGATTCTTTTGAAGTTACAGGTCGTTTCCATTTGTGACGCCTCCTTCCTTGTTTCTGAGACCATCATAGAAGGAAAAACTAAAAGGAACTTAAAAGGGAGAAAAGTTTTTGGAAAGGGCGGTGACAAAAAACGGGCGACAGATTGCCGCCCCTACGGGGGAAATAAAAAAAGGACTGTGACGCTTCGTCACAGTCCTTTTTTGTTTTCGTTGAAGATCCTTTAGGCTTCGCCGCGCTCCTTGAGCGCTTCCTTGCGGGAGATGTTCCAGCGGCCCTTCTCGTCGATGCCGGTGAACTTCACCCAGGTCTTGTCGCCGACGTTGAGCACGTCCTCGACCTTCTCGGTGCGCTTGAACTCGAGGTCCTTGATGTGGCACATCGCATCCTTGCCCGGGGCCAGCTCGACGAAGGCGCCGAGGTTGGAGATCACGCGCTTGACCTCGCCGTAGTACAGGGCGCCCACGACCGGCTCGAAGACGATGTCCTCGATGATCTTGCGCGCGGTGCGGCAGGCCTCGATGTCGCTGGAGGCGATGAAGATGTTGCCGTCGTCGTTGATGTCGATCTTGCAGCCGGTGTCGGCCGTGATCTTCTGGATGACCTTGCCGCCGGTGCCGATGACCTCGCGGATCTTGTCGGGGTTGATCTTCATCTGGATCATCTTGGGCGCGGTCTTGGCGAGCTCCCCGCGGGGCTCGGGAATAGCCTTGAGCATGACCTCGTCGAGGATCTGGTAACGGGCCTCGCGGGTGAT